>NZ_KI911559.1:1060296-1361196 GCF_000515255.1 Rhodovibrio salinarum DSM 9154
TCCGACCAGCAGCCACAGCGCGATCCCGCCGGGAAACATGGTGACGGCCGAGATTCGCATCGCGCCGTATTGGGCGATGTAGGGCTTGATCAGGATCAGGTAGATCGACAACAGCAGCGCGCAGCCCATCGCCAGCAGCACGCCCAGCAGGCTGGCGGCGTCGCCGGCTAGGCGGGCGAGCACGCCGTCGGTTACCAGCAGGGCCACCCCGGCGAGCGCGCCCAGGCCGCTTACGATCTTGGCGCCCGACAGCGGCTGCTTGTTGATCAGCAGGTTGAGGATACCCACGAAGATCGGCGCGGTGGTCACCATGGTCGCAACCTGCGCCACGGTGGCGTAGTCGAGTGACCAGTGGAACAGCAGGTAGGCGCCGGTCACGCCGAGCAGCGCGAGTGGCAGGATGCGGTGGCCGTTCTCCTTGATCGGCTTGCTCAGGTCGCGCTGTCCCGGGGTCAGCAGGGCGAGTACGACCAGCCCGAAGCCGCCCAGAACGAAACGCCAGACCGACACCTCCGGCCCCGCGATCGCGGTTTCGTTCGAGATCACCTTGGCGACGAACTCGCTTGAGGCGTGGCCCGCGACGCCTAGGAAGACGGCGAGGTACGCGATCCAGGGATGACGGTGCCAGAGGCCCTGCGGCTGGGTCTGCGTGGCAGCGCTCATGTGCTGAACTCCTCGGCGAAGGTCAGGAGTTCCTGGGCCAGCGCCTGCGGCCGTTCGATCGGGATCAGGTGGCCGGCGTCGGGCAGCGCGACCGGCCGTACGTCGGGAAGGCGGGTGAGCAGGCGGGTGACATCGGCTTCGTCGTAGAAGATTCGGTCCTGCAGGCCGGTCACGTTCAGGACCGGAAGGCTCAGGTCTTCGTACGGCAGGTCCCAGTCGACCTGCTCGCCGCTTTCGATCAGGCGGAAGATGCCCGCCGACCGGTCGAGCGGGGTATAACCGCCGGGCTGCAGGAAGCTCTGTGCGTTCTCCGCCTGCCAGCTCTCGTTGGTCAGGAGTGGCAGGTAGGCGTCCTTGATCAGCTCCAGCCCGCCGGTCGCGGCGAGGCGGGTGAGTGCGCCGTTCACCCACTTCAGTCGCGGGCCGTCGCGGCGCAGCGTGTTGACGAACACCAGCCCTGTCGCGTGGGCCCCCGCAAGCCAGGCGCGTGCCGCGTACAGTCCGCCGACCGATAGGCCGAGCAGGACTGGGCGCTGCGGCGCCACCGTGTCGAGCAGTGTCTTGGCGTCGCCCGCGATCTGGGCTTCGCCGACGGGGGTCGCATCGCCGACCGGGCTCTGCCCCTGGCCGCGATAGTCCCACCACAGCGTGCCGTGGCCGGCCGCGCGCACGGCGGCGCCCAGCGTGTTCTCGAAGCCGGCCATGTCGCCGGTCAGGGCGTTGAAGCCCACGAAGGTGACGCCCTCCGCCGCGCTGGGCGGCGTGTGGGCGTAGGCGATCCGGTCGCTGGGACCGATCTCGATCGTCTGTACGGTCATGAAGGTGCGGTTGCTCCCCAATAGATGAACGCACGGTCCGGGCGTGGCGGGCGCCTGCGCGCGGGCCGGCGGGATGTTTGGTATACAATTTTTGGGCGCAGATTATACGCAGCGGTCCGGATCGCGGAACCCCTCGCCCGCATAAAGCAGGTGCGCGCGATGCCTGCGCCGATCAGCTCTCACCCCGTTCCTCCCGCCGTGCCTGCGTGAGCGCGCGGTGATAGGTGGCCATCAGCTCGTGCTCGTGCGCGACGCCCTGCAAGCGGAAGTTCCGGCGGTCGTTGACCACCGGCAGGTGCACCTCGCCGCTGGCGCCAAACACCTTGACGGCGCGCTCCAGGTCGTCGTCCAGCTCCAGCACGATCGGGGCCGCGCGCATCAGATCGGCGGCGGTCAGACGGTTGTCCTGGCTGGTATCGAATGCCGCTTCCGACAGATCGTGAAAGGTGATCGTGCCGATTAGGTGTTCGGCCGGCGGGTCGTTTGCGCCGTTCGCGCTGCCGGGATCGTCGTGCTGGGCGCTTCGGGTGGCCTCGGCGCGGTTCGCGGCGCCGGCACTTTCGGGCAGCGGCTCGGTGACGAACAGCTCGCCCCAGGAGGCCTTGACCAGCAGGGCGCGTACTTCCGCCACGGGCGTATCGGGGCGGACGGTGTCGTAGGTTCGGTCGACCAGCTGACGCACCCGGATGGCGCGCAGCAGCCGCGCCTCCTGCCCGCCCGACAGCGAGATCCCCTGGCGCTCCAGTTGCCAGAGGAAGAAGGAACGGCCATGCAGTTGCTGGGTGATCACGCTCGCGATCACGGTGGAGACCATCACCGCGATGGTTAGCGCGTAGTCGCTGGTCAGCTCGAAGATCATCAGGATGGTCGAGATCGGCGCTCCCAGCACGCTGCCCGCGACCGCGCCCATGCCGACCAGCGTGTAGGCGCCGTGGCCGCTGGACAGATGCGGGAACGCATCGGTCGCGATCAGCCCAAACGCGCCGCCCGTCATCGCGCCGATGAACAGGGCGGGCGAGAACACCCCGCCGCCGAAGCCGGCGGCGATGCACACCGCCGTCGCCGCGATCTTCAGCGCGCCCAGGGCGATCAGCATGTCCAGGGGATACAGCTCCGACAGGGCCAGGTCGGTCGCTTCGTAGCCCACCCCCAGCAGGTGTGGGAATCCCACCGCAGCCAGCGTGCCGACGAGCAGGCCGGCGACGCACGGGCGGGCCCAGTAGGGCAGGCGGGCGCGGTCGAACGCGCCTTCCACCGCACCCACGGTGAAGATGAACAGGATCGCCGCGGCCGCGCAGACCACCCCCAACAGGGCGAACGCCGGGAACTCCCAGAAAGAGGCGACGGCGTAGGTTTCCGGCAGGATGAAGGCCGGATAGTCGCCGTAGTACATCCGGCTGACGATCGTGCCGGTCACGCTCGCGATCACCACCGGGGCGAAGGCGGACAGGGCGTAGTGTCCGACGACCACCTCGAGGGCGAAAAACACCCCCGCGATCGGTGCGTTGAACGAGGCCGCGACCCCCGCCGCGACGCCGCAGCCGAGCAGCGTGCGGGTCAGTGCCCGGCCCAGGTGCAGCACGGTGGCAAGGTAGCTGCCGACCGTCGCGCCGAGGTGGACCACCGGCCCTTCGCGCCCGACCGAGGCTCCGACCCCGATCGAGGCGGCCGAGAGGCACGCCGCCTTGATCCCGATCCCAAGGTCCATACGCCCGCCGCGCAGCGCGCTTGCCTGGATCACCTGCGCGACGCCCTGCGGTCGGCGGCCAGGCATGAAGCGATGGACGCACACCCCGATCAGCAGACCGCCCACGGTCGGGGCGAGCAGCATACGCCACCACGGTTCGTCGCGGATCAGCGTCACCAGATGCTCGCCCGGAAAGCCGAGCGCCAGGATCTGTACGCCGTCGATCGCCAGGCGGAACAGGATCGCCAACCCGCCGGCGCCCGCGCCCAGCAGCAGCGCCATCACCGACAGGATGACCTGATCGTTCTTGCCGAATCGCTTCAGGGTCACCAGAAGACGGCGCCTGGACGAGAGCGTTGTCCAGGTGCGGCGCAGGCGGTTGGGGCTTGGGATGCTCATCGTGTCTCCGTGTCGGAGTCGCGATCCATTAAACCGACCCCGGCCGTAGGGCGAAAGGGCGCGCGCCTGGACCGGCGTTCGAAATCGGGGGCTGAGGGACGGGCGTGCCTGCGCTATATATCGGGCCATGACCGACACTGAGCCCAACCCGTCCACTGGCGTCCCCGCTGCCGGCGCGCCGGATGCCGACGTTTTGACCGCCGATCTCAACGCCACGCAGAGCGAGGCCGTGCGCACCGTCGATGGCCCCGTGCTGGTGCTGGCCGGCGCCGGCACCGGCAAGACCCGGGTGCTGACCACGCGCCTCGCCTACATCTTGCGCGCGGGGTTGGCGATGCACGGCCAGATCCTGGCGGTGACCTTCACCAACAAGGCCGCCCGGGAGATGAAGGAGCGCGTCGGCGCCATGACCCGCCGGCCGGTCGAGGGCTGGTGGCTCGGTACCTTCCACGCGCTGGCCGCCCGGATGCTGCGCCAGAATGCCGAGCGGATCGGGCTGAACCCGAACTTCACGATCATCGACACCGATGACCAGTTGCGGCTGATGAAGCAGCTGCTGCAGGCGCAGTCGATCGACGAGAAGAAATGGCCGGCGCGCACCGTCCTGCACGCCGTGCAGCGCTGGAAGGATCGCGGCCTGACCCCCGACCAGGTCAGCGCCGAAGACGCTGGCGACCTTGCCGGCGGCAAGGCGATCGAGCTGTACAAGCAGTACCAGCAGCGCCTGTTGACCCTGAACGCCTGCGACTTCGGCGATCTGCTGCTGCATTGCC
The DNA here is from genome assembly GCF_000515255.1 of Rhodovibrio salinarum DSM 9154. Taxonomy (NCBI): domain Bacteria; kingdom Pseudomonadati; phylum Pseudomonadota; class Alphaproteobacteria; order Rhodospirillales; family Rhodovibrionaceae; genus Rhodovibrio; species Rhodovibrio salinarum. The sequence goes on from NZ_KI911559.1 coordinate 1,064,637, forward strand.
TGACGCTGTTCCGTGAAGCCGGCGACGTGCTGGAGAAGTACCAGCAACAGTTTAAGTACATCCTGGTCGACGAGTACCAGGATACCAACGTCGCGCAGTATTTATGGCTACGCTTGCTGGCGCAGGGCCATAAGAACATCTGCTGTGTTGGAGACGACGACCAATCAATATACGGTTGGAGAGGCGCGGAAGTCGGCAACATCTTGCGGTTCGAGCAGGATTTCCCAGGCGCCAGTGTCGTGCGGCTGGAGAAGAACTACCGTTCCACCGGGCACATCCTGGGCGCGGCCGGCGGGCTGATCAGCCATAACGAAGGGCGGCTGGGCAAGACGCTCTGGACCGAGATCGATCAGGGCGAGGCGGTACGCGTGCGCGGCCTGTGGGACGGCGACGCGGAGGCGCGCTTCGTCGGCGAGGAGGTCGAGGCGTTGCAGGCCGACGGGCACCCGCTGTCGGAGATCGCGGTCTTGGTGCGTACCGGTGCGATGACCCGGGGGTTCGAGGACCGCTTCTTCACCATCGGGTTGCCTTACCGGATCGTCGGCGGTGCGCGCTTCTTCGAGCGGCTGGAGATCCGTGACGCGCTCGCCTACCTGCGGCTGATCCAGTCGCCGGACGACGACCTGGCGTTCGAGCGGATTCTGAATACGCCCAAGCGTGGGCTGGGCGACAAGGCGCTGCAGACGCTCTACCAGGCCGCGCGGGCGCGTGGCACTTCGCTGATGCGCGCGGCTTTCGACGTGGCGCAGACGGAGGAGCTGCGCCCGCAGGCGCGCCGCGCGCTGGGGACGCTGTTGGAGAAGTTCGCCCGCTGGCGTCAGCTCGCGCAGGAAAGCGACCACGTCTCGCTCGCCCAGACGGTGTTGGACGAAAGCGGCTATACCGAGATGTGGCAGCGCGACAAGTCGGCGGAAGCGCCGGGCCGGCTGGACAACCTCAAGGAACTGATCTCCGCCATGGGTGAGTTCGACGCCCTGGGCGGCTTCCTGGAACACGTCAGCTTGGTGATGGAGACCTTCGCCGACGACGCCGCGGAGAAGGTCACGGTGATGACCCTGCACGCCGCCAAGGGCCTGGAATTCGATACCGTTTTCCTGGCCGGCTGGGAGGAGGGGCTGTTCCCCAACCAGCGCGCGATGGACGAGAACGGCGTTAAGGGCCTGGAGGAGGAGCGTCGGCTCGCCTACGTCGGCCTGACCCGTGCCAAGCGGCGGGCGATCGTCTCGTTCGCCGCCAACCGGCGGATGTTCGGGAGTTGGAACGCGGCGATCCCCTCGCGCTTCGTCGACGAGCTGCCGAAGGAGCACGTGAAGATGGAGAGCGACCCGGGCCTCTATGGCACCGGGACCGGCTTCGGTGGCGGCGGTTTCGGGGGCGGCCGTGACACCTTCTCCAGCTTTGCCGAGCAGCCCAGCCGGTGGACTCCCGGCATGGCGCGGGCCTACCAGCGCCGGCAGGAGGGGGAGGCGCCGACCAAGTTCATCGAAGGAACGGCGGAAACCGTGGCCTCGGCCCCCGGTAAGTTCGGCCGGGGCGACCGCGTGTTCCACCGCAAATTCGGCTACGGCACGGTTCGCCAGGCCGAGGGCGAGCGCCTGACCATCGACTTCGACAAGGCGGACACCAAGAAGGTGATGGCGAGCTTCGTGGTGCCGCCGGAACAGGCGGATTGAGCGGCGTGCACTGCCGGGCTATTCAGCTGCCGCAGCCGCCGGAACCGCAGCCACACCCGGCGCCGTTTATCGGGTGTTCGGCCTTGAAGCGGAAGGTTTTGCCGGCGTACGGCCTGTCCTGCACCTCGCCGTCGCCGGAGCCGTTCACGATCCGGCGCAGGTCAGCCATCACCGCTTGAGATTCCTGCTCGCGCATGTAGTCGTTCGCCTCTGCGGCGGCGGTGGCGAGCGTGTTCTCGACCCCGCACTCGGGGCAGAAAACGATGTCATCATCGCCGGGCGCGTCGACGCGGCTTTTCACCGCTACGTCGCAGCTGGCGCACATCAGGGTGGCTTGGTCGCTCATGGTGTTTGTCGTCTCCTCGCGCCGTCGCGTTCTCTTCAGCTAACCGCGCGGGCCGGCCGCTTGTAAAGCGGCCAGTGACGTCGGGTTCAGCGTGCGCGCAATAACTGCAGCAACGCGGCATCCGGCAGGCGCGGCGCCTCGGGCGTCCGGGTGTCCTGCATCACCGCGGCAAGGGTCGCCTGCGTCGACCGGCCGGTCAGGCGTGCCCAGCCGCGGGCGGTCCGCACGACAAGCGGCGAGACCGTTACGGCGTCCCCGATCGTGTAGTGCCAGACGAGATGCCGTGCGCGCTTGCCGCCCTGCAGCAGCAGGCGCTCGTAGACGGCGGGAACGCAGTGACTGTCGTCGCACAGCTCGATCCGCCGCATCACCGCGGGCATCCAGGTTGCCGATCCCGCCATCGTGTGCAGATCGACGCTGCCCGCGCTGATCTTATGCCGAGGGGTCAGCGCGCGGGCGACGAAAAGCTCCGCAGGCTGGCCATCCGGTCCCCGGTAGCTGCGCTGGCGTGTATCAGTCGCGGCGGCGGCGCGCGGCGTCCATTCGGGCTCGTCGGGCGTTGCCTGCCAGCCGTTGATCCGCTCCGGCAGGCCGGGGACCGGCGTGCGGCCGAGCGGGACCCCTGTATCCGTCAGCCACGGGCCGACGGCGATCAGTGCAGCGGCAAGCAGCGGCAGGGCCAGCGTGCGCGGCCAGCCTCCGCCCGGGGCTGGCGGCGGCGATGCCCGCGGCGGCTCCGCCCGGACCCGGGCGTGAGCAACCAGCAGTCCACCGAACAGGGTCGCGAAACTGATCAGTTCGTACACACGGTGGCCGGTCAGTGGCATCTGCGTACCGTTGATCTGGTCGCTGGCCACGATCGCGATCACCCGTCCACCGTTCCCGAGCATCCCCAAGAAGGCGCCAAGCGCCCCGAACGCCAGCACCTTCCAGAGGGTCGTGTAATTGAGTCCCCCGAACACCGTGCCGACGAACGCTCCCATCAGGACGAACGGCAGCCCGGCGCAATCGTCGACCACCACGTAGCGGTAGCCGTCCAGAAGCAGGGTGAAGCCATCGCGCGTCATCGGCACGTGTGCGGCGCTGGCGTACAGTTCGACGAACCTGGCGGTGATGGCGCGCAGGGGCAGCAGCAAGACCTGTCCCGCCGGCACCAGGAAGCACAGCAACAGCAGCGCTGGCAGCAGGCGGCGTGCGCAGCCGACACCAAGTGTGGCGACCGTCACGGCACCGATCCCAAGCGCGATTGCGGCATGGCGGGCCACGGAGATCTGAACCAACTCGCCGGCCAGCCATAGCAGCCCGGCTGCGGCCGCGAGCGCCACGCCCCACCAACTCGCCCTGGGTGGCGCGGCACGCAAGCTGGCCCGATGCCACCAAACGACGAAGGTAGCCGCCGGCAGGACCGCCCAGGCGTAGCTGTACGTTTCCGACCGCGCCCAGACTTCGGCCATCTGGACAAGGGTCGTGGCGTGCGCGACTGCGAGCAGGACGAATGTCGCGGCGAGGACGATCACATGGCGCGGCCAGCGCCCGTGCCCTGTTTCGGCCGGCGCCGGCGAGGCGGCGGCAAGCGGCGTATCTGTCATTGTCACGGTTGACCGACCTCAGTCACTCGGCAGGCGGCTGCGTGGCACGGCCGTTGCCCGGTACCTCAACCCGCCTCTCCGGACGAAGCAGCGAGGCGGGCACAAACGGCTGCAGCAACACGCGGTCGAGCCAGCCGGCGCGCGCTTCCCGGAAATACTCCAGGCCGAGCTGGCGGCGAGCGGCCGTCTCCGGCGAATCCGGTGTGTAGGTGCCGAACAGGCGGTCCCACAACGTCATCATCAGCCCGAAGTTGCTGTCGGTCTCGACTCGCTCCGCCGAGTGGTGGACGTTGTGCACGGCCGGCGTAACCACCAGCCAGCGCAGCGGCCGGTCGACCGCCCCGGCGATCTGGATATTGGCGTGGGAGAATACGGCGACGATCGTCGCCGTCAGCGCGTACAGCGCAACGGCGAGCGGCGGAATGCCGAAGGCGACCGTAACGGCGATGAAGCCGATGGTGCCGACGACCACTTCCAGCGGATGGTGCCGCTCGGCCGTCGTGAAATCCACCTCGGTGTCCGAGTGGTGCACCATATGCACGCGCCACAACAGCGGGATACCATGCATCAAGCGATGCTCGACGTACTTCCAGAGGTCGAGCACCAAGATCCCGACTGCAACCGCGAGCCATGCCGGCGCGTTCAGCCAGACGGAAAGGCCGACTTCGCCGGCCAACGCTCCGTATCCGATGGCGATGGCGGCCAACGGTCCAAGGAAGCGATGCAGCAGCATGTTCAGCAGATACAGGGCGATGTTGGTCGACCACCGTCGGTCCAGCGCCCGGGACGCCTCGCGCGCCGGCACCAGCAGCTCGGCAAGTGCGAACAGAATCACGGCTGCGTAGAACACGCTGGCCCACGCACTGGTCAGTGCTTCGTACATGGCTTTTCCCGTTGTCGGCTCTCACCCCTGCGATCGGTCGGCTCGCAGGAAACGCTGGCGATGCGCGGTGCAGGGGCGACCTCGGCCGGCCGCCGCCCGCACCGAGACGTCAACGCTTGCGCTTAGCCACCCAGATGCCAGCGGCAACACCCGCGGCGACCATCGCCAGCAGGCCGCCCTGCGCGACCGGCAGACTGCTGCCCAGGGCAGACCCCAGCGTCGCGCCCAGGCTGCTGCCAAGCTGCGAGCCGAGCGGCACGGCCGCACCGGCCATTGCCCCGGTCGCCGTCCCCAAAGTTGCGGTGAGCGCAGCCGCGCCAAGTACGATCTTTTTCATGCGAAGTCCTCCCTTCCGTGGTTGTAAGCGGCATCCGCGCCGCAACGCGAACGCCCCGTTCCGGGGAAGGAAGCAAGAGATACGCCAACACGCCAAAGGTGCGGAAAAGTGTGGTTCGTACCCCAGGGGGCGGCGGGACCTGTAACGTTTTTCGACAGGCGGCCCGCTCAATCCGTATGAGGCATTTCATCTGCCAGGCGTGAGAGGTCGCGCCGGAAAGCCCGATACAGCCCGTGCTTTGCGCTCTCGTATCCCGCCATTCGACCACGCGGAAGGGAGAGGGGCGGGAGGTGTCAAATAAACCGACAGCCTGGCAGCGCGCGTCTCGGTCCGCTAACGCTTGCGCGCCCGCATATCCTCGACCACCGAACTAACCTCCTCGCGCAGCCAGGCCCAGGTCTTGGACGGCAGGCCGGCGGTGTCGTCCAGTCGCCGTTCGATCTCCAGCCGGCGCATTACCGGTAGCCAGTGCCGGTCGACGAACCAGCGCCACAGGCGCCAGACGATTAGCACCACGATCAGCAGGACGACGATGAAGACGACGTTGATCCAAGGGACCAGCGGTTCGGCGGCCGGGCCTTCGACCTCCTCCAGATTGATCGCATTCGGAAACGCGGAGAAAATCGGGAGACGCCAGCCGTAGTGCGTCACCAGCACCCAGGTCGGGTCCTTTTCCTGCGAGCGCATGTCCTGCGCCTTGGCCTGCAGGTTCTGGCTGTCGAACTTCATGTACCAGGGGAAGCCCCAGCCGGTCTCTTCGTTCCGGTAGACCCGCGGGCTCCCGTCTGGCCAAACGGCGTTGATGAAGCGCACGTCGCGGTTCAGCACCTCGCCCTGTTCGGCCTGCTCTCCCGCCTTGACGTCCATTCGCTTGACGTCGGTATCGACCACCCGGACCACGTCGTAGCCGGGCAGGTAGTACCACAGGAACATGGCGACCGCGACGATCGGCAACAGCCGAAGCACCCAGCCTGTCGCCTCAAGAATGAAGGTCCACTTGAACGAACGGTCGGCGTCGTAAGACTGGCTCATGAGTGAGTCCGGTTCTTGGGGTGGCTGCGGATTGACTGGCTATCTACCGGTTCCGAGAAGACCACGGATGGCGGGTTGCGTCATCCGTCTTATAGCAAACGCGGCGCGCCTGTGCAGGCGCCCAAACGGCGTGACCAATGGCCGCTCATAGGGATGACCCGACGAGGAGGTGATTCAATCCGTGCCCGAGATTTATGCAACGCGTGACGGGCGTGATCTGCCGGCGGTGCCGGGGGCCTACCTGCTCTGGCTACCGCTCGATCGGCCGGTCGATCTGATCGCCCCCAAACCGGGCGGCAGGTTGATGCCGGGCGTTTACCTCTACTTCGGCAGCGCGAACGGTCCGGGCGGACTGCGGGCGCGTGTTGCCCGGCATTTGCGGGCTGAGAAGCGCCCGCGCTGGCACGTCGATCAACTGACCGCGGTAGCGGGCGGGGCAGCCCGGGCGCTCGCCTGGCCGGGGGGCAGCGAATGTGCCTGGCGGGAGCACGTCCAGGCGGCCGGCGCGACAGTCCCCGTGCCGCGCTTCGGCGCCAGTGACTGTCGTAGCTGTCCCGCCCACCTGCTGCGCTTTGACGACGCCGGACTGGACGACCCCCGGCTGTTTCCCGTCGACGCTTGAACGGGAGCGGTCGGAGGAGTCGTCGCGGGCAAAGCCACCGCGCTGGCTTGGTTGCTGCGCACCGTGCCCCTGGATGGCGATGAGCGAGCGTGGGCCGCTTAGGTGCCGCCCTCCTTGCGCCGGTAAACCTCCATCGCCTCCGGCAGCATTTCGCGCAACTGTTTCAGGCGGCGTTCGTTGGAGGGGTGGGTGGAGGTGAACTCCGGCGGTGCCTTGCCCTCGCTCTGCTCGCCCATCTTGGTCCAGAAGTCGATCGCCGCACGAGGATCGTACCCGGCCTTGGCCATGGTCATCAGGCCGAAGCGGTCGGCCTCCAGCTCCTGTGTACGGCCGTAGGGCAGGACGACGCCGTACTGGGCTCCGGCGCCCAGCAGTCCGGCGATCTGATTGGCGTATGACACGTTGCCGGCCTGCAGTGCGGCGTTCAACGCCTGCACGCTGACCTGGGAAACCTTGGCCGCGCCCAGGCGCTCGCGGGAGTGATCCTTGAGCACGTGACCGACCTCGTGGGCGACCACGCCCGCGATCTCCGCATCGCTGTCGGCCAGCTCGACCAGGCCGGCATAGATGCCGATCCGGCGGCCGGGGAGCGCGAAAGCGTTCACCTGGTCGCTTTTGAACACCACGACCTCCCACGGCTCGCCGCCGGCGACGTCGGCCGCCTTGGTGATCCGCTGGGCGATTTGGTCGATGCGCTGCTGCATCGCCTCATCCTGGACCGGCTGCTCGTCCTGCTTGATGCGCTGCCAGGTCTGCAGGCTCATCTGCGTGACTTCCTGCTCGGACACCAGCGCGCCCGGCGCATCGCCGAGGTCCAGGCCGCCTTCGGCGCAGCCGGCCAGCATTAGCGCAGCAAGCAGCGGCGCGGCGAGCGCGCGGGCAAACGGGCGGCGGAAGGCGGTGGTCATGACGGGGCCCTTTCCAACGTCTCGGCGGTCGATCGCGATTACGGGGAGTGGTTAACACGCTGGCCGCGCGTGTGCGATGGGATAGCGCACGGGCCACGCAGTGCTCACTAGCAAGGTCGGAATCCAGCCAGACGGTCCCAGGCTACCGCCCGGCCACTACAATTCGGCCGCTACAATCCGGCCACGTAGCGCGCCATCTTCTCGCGCGTTTTCTGTTCGGGGAGCGGACCGCTCAGCGCGCCCATGTTCTCCCGCATGTGCGGGATCTGGCTGGTGGCCGGGATCGCGCAGGTGACGGCCGGGTGCGAGATGATGAACTTCAGGAAGAACTCGGCCCAGTTCTGCGCGCCGGCCTCCGCTTCGGCCCAGCCCGGCAGCGGTTGATCCTGGTACTGCTGGAACAGCTGCTTGCGCTTGTAGGGGCGGTTGACGATCACCGCGATGCCGCGCTCGCGGGCCAGCGGCAGCAACCGATCCTCCGCCCAGCGGTCGAGGATGTTGTAGGTGAACTGGACGAAGTCGAGCGGCTCGTTCCGCATGATCCGCTCGAGTTCATCGTGGCGGCTGCCGTGGGAGGTGGTGACGCCGATGTAGCGCACCTTGCCCTCGTCCTTGTGGGCGCGCAGCGTTTTCAGGTGGGTCTGCCAGTCGACCAGATTGTGCACCTGCATGACGTCGAAGCTGTCGAGGCCCCAGAGCGCGCGCGAGCGCGCCATCTGCTGCACGCCGTCGCGCATGCCACGGGTCCAGACCTTGGTGGCCGAGATCAGTCCGTCGGGCTTGCCAAGCCGGTCCAGGCACCACCCCACGACGTCCTCGCTGGAGCCATACATCGGCGAGCTGTCGATCATCCCGCCGCCGTGGGCGAAGAATTCCGCCAGGATGCGCTTTCGGTGCTCGCGCAGCTGCGTGCTGCCACCCACGTTGAAGGTGATCCAGGTGCCCATGCCGACCGCGGGAATGCGCTCTCCGCTCGACGGGATCGCTCGGGTGTGGATGCCTTGGGAGGCCGCGCGTGCCAACTCCGGGCCGAACGTCGGCGCCAGTGCGGCCGCTGCTGTGGTGGCCAGGAACTGTCGGCGCGTGCAGCCGCGTCGTAGCTGACTCATGATCGCCATCCCGCTTTCACCGTGCCTGTTGCCGGCGCGAAGTGGCGCAGCGGGCACGTGCTTTCAAGCAGGATGGGCGGCTATGGCCGGATTTCGATCGGGGTCCCGACGGGAACCAGGGACCAGATCTCGTCGATCTGATCGTTGGTGACGGCAATGCAGCCTTCGGTCCAATCCTGTTGGACGTGACGTTTGCCGACCGAGGCGAACTCCGGCTTCAGGCCGTGGATCATGATGTTGCTGCCGGGGTGTACGCCCAGCGCGCGCGCCTCCCGCCAGTCCTGTGCGTTCGGATAAGAGACGCGGATCGAGCGGTAGAAGGCGCTGTTCTCGTTCTTGAAGTCGAGGGTGTAGAGGCCTTCGGGCGTGCGGCCGTCGCCTTCCCACATCTTGTCGCCCTTGGGCTCGCGGCCGAGAGCGATCTCATAGGTGCGGAAGACCTTGCCGTCGGCCAGGAGGCGCAATTCGCGCAGCGCCTTGACGACGACAACCTTGTCAGCCTCCTCGGGTTCCCGGTTGGTGGCCGACTTATCGGTGTCGGGCGTGGTGCGGGGCTGGACCTTGGCGGTATCGGCCGGATTGGTCACGGAGATCGGGTCGCCCTGCCGCGTGGGCCCGGTGCAGCCCAGCAGGAGCGCGCCGGCGAGGGCCAGCGCGATGCCGGGGAGCGCCATGTACGTTCGAACCTGCCGAAATCCCATTGCCAGCCGCCTCGTCACGCGCGCGATCCTCATCACCCTTTGGCCTAACATGTCCCGTCCCGGACTGGTACGAAACCGGATCTGTTCCAACGTTTCCGGGCGACGCGCCTCTGGGACGCTGGAATCGTAACGATGTTTCGGCTGCTATAGTGTTAACACGTAAAGCCTGTCGAGCCATTCAACGGAGGGCCGGAGTCGCTGCGGCCTCTCCTATCCTCTGCGACCCCCCGGGAGATCATGGAACACGGCGCCGGACACGATTTTCTTTATAGCGCCCTGATGCTGCTTGCCGCCGGCGTGATCGGCGTCTGGGTGGCGAAACAGGCGGGCTTGGGCTCGGTGATCGGCTATCTGCTGGCCGGGGTGGCGATCGGCCCGTGGGGGCTGGGCGCGTTCACGGACGTCGAGCGAATCCTGGAATTCGCCGAACTGGGCGTGGTGCTGCTGTTGTTCGTGATCGGCCTGGAACTGGCGCCCGCGCGCCTGTGGGCGCTCAGACGGGCGGTGTTCGGGCTGGGCGCGTTGCAGGTGTTGGGCACCGGCGCCGTTTTGGCGGCCGGGACCTACTCGCTGGGCTTCCCGCTCAAGCCGGCGGTGGTGATCGGCTTGACCCTGGCGCTGTCCTCCACGGCGTTCGCGATCCAGGTGCTGTCGGAAAGCCGGCAGTTGACCACGCGCGCCGGCCGCTCCGCCTTTGCCGTGCTGCTGTTCCAGGACTTCGCGGTGATTCCCTTCCTGGCAGCGATGCCGGTCCTGGCCGTGGGCGGGCAGGGGATGGACCTGGACCGCCTGATCGAGGCCGGGAAGGTGATCGGGCTGCTGGTGCTGATCGTGGTCGGCGCGCGGTATCTGCTGCGCTATGCCCTGCGCGTGGTCGCGATGACCGGGGTGCGGGAGATTTTCGCCGCGGCCGCCCTGCTGACCGTGATCGGCATGGCGATTCTGCTCGAGGCAGTCGGCCTGTCGATGGCATTGGGCGCCTTCCTGGCTGGCGTGCTGCTCGCCGACAGTGAATATCGCCACGCGCTGGAAGCCGACATCGATGCCTTCCGCGGCCTGCTGCTGGGGCTGTTCTTCATGGCGGTCGGCATGTCGGTCAACCTGGGCCTGTTGCAGGCGCAGGTGCTGACCGTTCTGGGCGGCGTGGTTGGTCTGGTCGGGATCAAGGGCGCGGTGCTGTATGCGCTCGGGCGCTGGCACGGGCTGCGTCCCGGCGCGTCCCGGCGGTTCGCCGCGCTGCTCAGCCAGGGCGGCGAGTTCGCGTTCGTGCTGCTGACCGCGGCGGTCGGCCGTGGGTTGCTGGACCGCGCGGTCGCGGATCTGGTGACCTTGATCGTGATCGCCTCGATGCTGACGACGCCGTTGCTGGTCGCGCTGGCGGGGCGGCTGGATCCGGCACGCGCGCGCTCGGTGCCGCCGGAGGAAGCCGAGCTGCCGCCCAAGGAAGGCCGGGTGATCATCGCCGGGTTCGGCCGGTTCGGGCAGATCGTCGGGCGTGTGCTGCGGGCGCGCGGCATCTCCTTCACCGCGCTTGAGTCGGACCCCGCACAGGTCGATTTCGTGCAGCAGTTCGGCACCAAGGTATACTACGGCGATGCCGCGCGCCCAGACCTGCTGCGTGCTGCCGGCGCGGACGAGGCCGATGCGCTGGTCGTCGCGGTCGACGATACTGAGATCGCGGTGCGCACGGTCGAGGTCGCCAAGACCAGCTTCCCCAATCTCAAGGTCTACGCCCGCGCGCGCGACCGCCGGCACGCCTACAAGCTGATGGAGGCGGGGGCCGACCTGGTGATGCGGGAGACCTTCCATTCGGCGCTGGAGACGACGCGCAGTCTGCTGGTCGGCCTGGGTCTGAGCGAGAAGGAGAGCCGGCGCCTGGTCGAGACCTTCCAACGCCACGACGAGGCGCGTCTTGCCAACGACTACCAGCACCACACCGACGAGGAACGCCTGATCTACCTCGCCCGTCAGTCGGCGGAAGAGCTGGAAGACCTGTTCCGTCGCGACGCCGAGGAAGATGTCCTGGAAACCGCCCGCGACCGCAAGGCGGGGTAGGGCGGTCTTGTCGCCCCAGAAGGGTGCTTAGCTGAGCAGCAGCGCATCGCTGTCGAGGGATTCGCCGCGGACCTGGGCGAAGCGGTCGATCAGGTCGTCGACGCCGAGCGCCGCGCGGTCCTGGCCGGCGACGTCGAGGGCGATCTTGCCTTCGTGCAGCATCACAGTGCGGCTGCCGAAGTCGAGCGCCTGGCGCATCGAGTGGGTCACCATGAGCGTTGTCAGCTGCTGCTGCTCGACCAGTTGGTGGGTGAGGTTGAGCACGAAGTCGCTCATCCGGGGGTCGAGCGCGGCCGTGTGCTCGTCCAGGAGCAGGATCTTGGCCGGGCGCAGGGTCGCCATCAGCAGGCTGACGGCCTGCCGTTGTCCGCCGGAGAGCAGCCCCATCCGGTCGCCCAAACGGTTCTCCAGCCCCAGGCCGAGCTGCGCCAGCTGCTCGCGAAATTCCACCCGGCGGTTGCGGCCGAGGGCGAGGCTGGGACGCCGGGCGCCGCCGCGTGCGGCGGCGATCGCCAGGTTTTCCTCGATCGTCAGCCCCTCGCAGGTACCCAGCATCGGGTCCTGGAAGACGCGCGCGACCAACTTGGCGCGTTTGGACGCGGGCCAGGGGGTGACGTCGGTCTCGTCGATCAGCACGCGCCCGCTGGTGAGCGGCGCCTCGCCGGACAGCGCGTTCAGCAGGGTCGACTTGCCGGCGCCGTTGGAACCGATCACCGAGACGAACTGGCCGCGTGGAATCTCCAGGTTCATGCCGGCGAGTGCGACGTTCTCCAGCGGTGTGCCGGCGGAAAAGACGACCCGGCCGTGCTCCAGGCGGATCATGACGGCGCTCCCTGGCCGCGCTTTTTCATCAAGGCCTTCACCGGGTTGCGGGCACCCGGCAGGATCAGCGCGATCGTGACCAGCACAGCCGTCAGCAGGTTGAGGTCACCCGGGTTCATGCCGATGAATTCGGCGTTGAGCGCGAACTGCACGGCGAAGCGGTAGATCACCGAGCCGACGATGCAGGCGACGACCGCCATCACCACGCCCTTGGGCCGCAGGATCGCCTCGCCCGCGATCACGGCGGCCAGGCCGACCACGATCGTGCCGGTGCCCATGGTGATGTCGGCGAAGCCGTTCATCTGCGCGAACAGCGCGCCGGCGAGGCCGACCAGCGCGTTCGACAGCGCCATGCCGAAGTAGGTCATCGCCGCCGTCGGCACGCCCTGCGCGCGGGCCATCCGCGGGTTGGCGCCGGCCGCGCGCATGCCGAGTCCGCTGTCGGTCAGCAGGTACCAGGCGACCAGCGCGCCCACGAGCGCGACCACGACGAAGCCGAAGATCGGCTTGATCGTGCCGCCGGACAGGCCGAACAGCTCGAACGGGCTGATCACCGTCGGCTCCATGATGATCGCCAGGTTCGGCTTCCCCATGACCCGCAGGTTGATCGAGTAGAGCGCCGTCATGGTCAGGATGCTGGCCAAGAGGTGCAGGATACCGAAGCGGATGTTGAGAAACGCCGTCACCAGCCCGGACAGCCCACCGGCCACCACAGCCAGCAGGGTGGCGAGGTAGGGATCGATGCCTCCAAGAATACCTGCCGCGGCGACGGCCGCGCCGAGCGGGAAGGAGCCATCGACGGTCAAATCGGGGAAGTTCAGCACCCGGAAGGAGATGAACACGCCGATTGCGACCAGGCCATAGACCAGGCCGATTTCCAGCGCGCCCAGAGCGGCGACGAGCGACATGCGGAAAGGCTATCTTCAGCGTTTGTGGGGTGGGGCGGTGCCAACGCCCCCAGCCTGTCCCGCTCCGCCTGAGGGAGGCGAAAGGGGCAAGCTGGGGGCGATGGTTGGGCGGATGGGCTTATTCCTCGACGACTTCGTCGGCGCGGTCCATCACGGCTTGCGGGATCTCGAGCCCCATGCGCTTGGCGGATGCCGGGTTCACCGCGAGCTGCGTCTTCTGGACGCTCTCGACCGGAATCTCGGACGGCGCCTCGCCTTCCAGGATACGCACCACGATCCGGCCGGTCTGGCGGCCCAGATCGTAGTAGTCGAAGCCCAGCGCCATCGCCGCGCCCCGCGGGACCGAGGCGGTGTCGGCGGCGAAGATCGGCAGGTCGTTGTCCATGCCGACCTTGATCGCGCTTTCCAGCGCCGAGATGATCGTGTTGTCGGTCGGGATATAGACGGCGTCTGCCTTGCCCACGAGGTTGCGCGTGGCCGACAGCACGCCGGAGGACTTCGGCGAGACGCTTTCGACGATGTTGAAGTCGTATTCCGGGCCGTACTGCTTCAGCAGTTCCAGGATCTTGACCGAGTTCGCCTCGCCCGGGTTGTAGAGCACGCCGACCGTCTTGGCCTCCGGCATGACCTCGCGGATCAGCTCCAGCTGGCGCTTGACCGGCGACAGATCGCTCACGCCGGTGACGCGGCCCTTGGGGTTGTCCGGGTCTCCGACCAGCCGGGCGGCCACGGGGTCGGTGACGGCGGAGAACACCACCGGAACCGCGTCGGTCGCCGACAGCACGGCCTGGGCGCTGGGGGTCGAGATCGGGACGATCACGTCGTGGTTCTCGCCAGCGAACTGCCGGGCGATCTGGGAGGCGATCGCCGGATTGCCCTGCGCGGTTTCGTAGGTGAACGCGAGGTTTTCGCCCGGCACGTAGCCTTGGGCTTCCAGTTCGTCGCGCACGCCGTCGCGCACGGCGTCGAGCGCCGGATGTTCGACGATCGCGGTGACCGCGACGGATTTCTCCTGCGCGTTCGCCGGTACGCCGGCCAGCACCAGCGGTGCGGCGAGCGCGGCCATCGCCAACGCGAAACGACGGATCGACATGACAGGTTGCCTCCCCTTGAAAACAGGTCGCTTGTCGGACATGCGCCACCCAAAGCGCGCCGGACCATGCGCCAGGGCGCACGGGCGGTCAAGCGGGTGCTGCCGCGACATTGCCGGCGCGCTAGAGCAACCCCTTGGTTTTGAAGCTGGTGTGGCCCGAGCGGGTGATGATGACGTGGTCGTGGACGCTGATGCCCAGCCGCTTGGCGGCCTCGGCGACATCGCGGGTCATCTGGATGTCGGCCTTGCTGGGCGTGGGGTCGCCGGAAGGGTGGTTGTGCACCAGAATCAGCGCGCTGGCGCCCAGCTCAAGCGCGCGCTTGACCACCTCGCGCGGGTAGACGGGCGTATGGTCGACCGTGCCCTTGCCCTGCGCCTCGTCGGCGATCAGGCGGTTGCGCCGGTCCAGGAACAGGAGGCGGAACTGCTCGACCTTCTGCTCTGCCATCTGGATGCGGACGTAGGCGAGCAGCTTGTCCCAGGAGGAGATTACCGGCCGTTCCATCGCCTGTTCGCGGGCCATGCGGCCGGCCGCCTCGCGGGTCGCCATCAGACCGGCGACCGCCCCGTCGCCCAGGCCTTTGACCGTCTTCAACTCGGCTGGCCCAGCCGCGAGCACGGCGGCTAGGCTGCCGAAGCGCTGCAGCAGGGCTTTCGCCAGCGGCTTGGTGTCGCCGCGCGGATTGCCCGCGAACAGCAGCACCTCCAACACCTCGTAATCCGCCAACGCTTCGCCGCCCTTGTCGAGCAGGCGCTGACGCAGGCGCTCCCGGTGGCCGTGGTAGTGCGGCTTAGCGTCGCTGGACTTGGGTGCGGCGGCCGCATCCTCCGGCGCGCGCGATCCCGTCTCCTCGCGTCTGGAGCCGCGCGCGCTCATGGCCGAAAGGCGCCCCCTCAAGGCGTGTGTTGGATCTCCCGCCTAATCTTCGGAGGTGTAGGGCGGTTTGTCCAAGCCTTTCGGCGAATAGGTGAACACCTCGCAGCCGTCCTTGGTCACGCCAAGCGAATGCTCGAACTGCGCCGACAGGGACTTGTCGCGGGTGACTGCGGTCCAGCCGTCCTCCAGCACCTTCACGTCGGGCTTGCCGGCGTTGATCATTGGTTCGATCGTGAAGATCATCCCCTCGCGCAGCGTCATCCCGGTGCCGGGCTGACCATAGTGCAGCACGGTGGGTGCGGCGTGGAAGACCTGGCCCAGGCCGTGGCCGCAGAAGTCGCGGACGACCGAAAAGCGGTGCGCCTCGGCGTGGGACTGGATGGCGTGGCCGATGTCGCCCAGCGTCGCGCCCGGCTTGACCACCTCGATCCCACGCATCAGGCAGTCGTAGGTGACGTCGCATAGCTTGCGCGCCTTCACCGACGGCTCGCCCGCCCAGAACATCCGGCTGCTGTCACCGTGCCAGCCGTCCAGGATGACGGTGATGTCGATGTTCAGGATGTCGCCCTTGGCGAGTTTCTTCTTCTCGTTCGGGATGCCGTGGCAGATCACCCGGTTCACGGATGTGCAGGTCGCCTTGGGGAAGCCGCGGTAGTTCAGCGGAGCCGGCGTGGCGCCATGGTCGTTGATGAACTCGTGGCACAGCCGGTCCAACTCGCCGGTGCTCACGCCCGGCTGGACGTAGGGGGCAATCATATCGAGCGTTTCGGCGGCCAGCCGGCCGGCCTTGCGCATGCCCTCGAACGCGTCCTCGCCGTGCAGCGGTACGCGCCGCTTGTCGTCGGCCATTACGGATCTGGATTCGTCTCGGCTCATCTTGATGCTCGGATGTGACTGCAGCTGCTTCGGTCGCGCGCTCGGCGGCGCGGGAGGTCGGACGACGCGTCCGTCAGGCGGCGATCGGACGCCGCGGCATGCTTGTCGCTTGCGCGCGGACGGGCAAGTGCGCGACCTTGACCGGACATAGCGATGCAGCCGCGCGCGGACAAGCCGCAATGCGTTTGCCTGCCGTGCGCCGCGCGCATGCAACAGCTACAGCTGCGCCCGTCTGACCACAGAAGTCAAGGACTCGCCATGACGCTCCGCCGTGCCGCCCCGTGCCGCCCGTTGCTGGCTGCCGTGTTGGTGCTGGGCCTTGCCGGCTGTTCCGGCGGGGCCGACGATCCGTTCAATTTCGGCCCGGTGTTCTCCAGCCCCACGGGGCCGCAGGAGCGGGGAGTCTGGGTGAAGGCGGACGCCGGTCCGCAAGCGCGTGAGGCGGCGATCGACGAATGCCGAACGGTGGCCCGGGCGCAGATTGAGCGTGACCGCCAGATCGACCGCGACCAGCAGGTCGGCTCCGCGACTGTGGGCGTCGACCAGCCAGGGGCGGACCTGACCCGGCAGTTGCGCGACTACAGCCAGGACAACCGTCAGCGCCGGCTGTTCCAGGACTGCATGCGCGACAAGGGCTGGCGGCTCGACTGATTCCCAGCGATCCCAAAGATCGCCCGTCAACGAGGATGCTCGCATGACCCCGTCTGTCAGCGGTTCTGCGTCCGATACCGTTACCGCCGCGCTCGTCATCATCGGCGACGAGATTCTCTCCGGACGCACCCACGACAAGAACTTGCCCTACCTGGGCCGTCGGCTGAATGAGCTGGGCGTGCGTCTGTCAGAGGTGCGGGTCGTGCCCGACGACCGCGCGGCGATCGTCGAGGCGGTCAACGCCCTGCGTGCCAAGCATCAGTACCTGTTCACCACCGGCGGGATCGGCCCCACCCACGACGACATCACGGCCGAATGTATCGCCGAGGCGCTGGACCGCCGTTTGATTGAGCATCCGGACGCTCGCGCGATTCTGGACGCCCGCTACGGGCCCGAGGGGCTGACTCCCGGGCGGTTGCGCATGGCCCGCACGCCCGAGGGCGCACAGATCGTGGAGAACCCGGTCAGTAAGGTGCCCGGCTTCAAGATCGGCAACGTCTACGTGCTTGCCGGTATTCCGGAGGTGATGCAGGGCATGTTCGAGTCCCTGGCGCACGAGCTGGTCGGCGGGGCGCCTTTGCTCAGTACCACCGTCGTGGCTGCCCTGCCCGAGGGGGATCTGGCGCAACCGCTGGGTGCGCTGCAGGCGCGCTATCCGGATGTCGGCATGGGCTCATATCCTTTCTTCGGCCAGCACCGCTATGGCGCCAGCCTGGTGTTGCGCGCCACCGATCGGGACCGGCTGCTGGCGGCCAAGGCGGAATTGGTCGAGATGGTGCGCGCGATGGGGGCCGAGCCGGAGGTCGGTGACGATCCGGTCTGAAAGCATCCCCACGCGGGCTGGTCGCACCTCCCAGGCGGTCTTAGATTGATCGGTATGCGTAAGCTGCTTGCCCGACTGGTGCCGAAGGATCGTCCGGAGTACGAGGGCGTGCGCTTTCTCGCGCACCACATGGTCGGTGGTGTGCTCGGCGCCGTGGTGTTCTTCGCCCTGATCATGGCCTACGACCTCGCCAACTTGCGCGCGTTGATGTTCAACACCCGCGACGGTTGGGTGGCAGCGGCTCTGCTTTTGTTCGGGCTGGTGGTAACCTTTGGCTCAGTCGCGATGGGGATTGCCGTGATGCTGCTGGGCCGCGACCGGAACTAAGCGCGCTATTGCAATCCGTCGGTCCCACGTAGGGGGTAGCCCTGCCAAAACGACAACGACGGCAGTGGCACGAGCGCCCGATTTTAACCTTTCGCTTTTTACTATGTCTTAATGCGCGGTGTTGGAGTTTTGTTTAGCAACTTTTTCTGAGGGTTCGCGTATGATTCCCGCTCCCCGCCCGCATGACGAGACCGCTCGCCTGCGCGCCTTACGCGCGCATATCGACATCCAGAATGCTCGCGACGACGGTGTTCAGGCGGTAGCGGAAATGGCGGCGCGCGCGGTCGGTGTGCCGATCGCGTTGGTGAGCCTTGTGGATGACACGGAACAGCTGTTCGCTGGCTGCGTCGGCCTGGACGCCGAACGCACGTCGCGCGACGTCGCCTTCTGTGCCTACACCATCCTGAGCGATGACATCCTGGAGGTGAGGGATGCGCGCCAGGACCCGCGGTTCGTCCAGAATCCGCTGGTGACCGGGCCGCCCTATATCCGTTTCTACGCTGGTGCGCCGCTCACCAGCGCGGAGGGGCATCGTCTGGGCACCCTTTGCCTGATCGATTCCCACCCGCGCCAGTTGAACACGCAGCAACGCCAACTGCTGCGTGACATGGCGGAAACCGCAAGCCGGGTGCTGCGCAAGTTGCGCCAGTTGAACGAAGCGAACCACCAACTGGTCGATGCGTTGGAGGACTCCAGGCGTACGGAACGGGCGACGGCCACCTTCTTCGCCAGCATGAGTCATGAGTTGCGCACCCCGTTGAACGCGGTGATCGGCTTCGCTGAAGTGATCGAGCGGGAGAGCTTTGGCCCGATTTCCGACTCGCGCTATGCCGAGTATGCCGGTGATATCCGGCGCAGTGGCGAGCATTTGCTGTCTCTCATCAACGGCATCCTTGATATCAGCCGGTTGGATGCGGGTCAGCACATCCTCTATCCCGAAGAACTCGACCTCGGCGCCGAGGTGAACTGGGTTCTGCGCATGTTGCAACCGCTGTGCGAGAGCTACGGAGCGGAAATTCAGCCGGCGCCAGGGTTGGACACGCTGGAGGTGGTATTCGACAAGCGCGCTGTGCGCCAGTTGCTGTTGAACCTGCTATCGAACGCGGTGAAATACGCGGGAGGCGCTGGCACGATCACGCTCCAGGCCGAGCGCGAGGATTCGCAGATCCAACTGTGCGTCGTGGACCAGGGGCCGGGCATGGATGCCGACACGACCGCGCGTCTGTTCGAACCGTTCGCCCGGGCCAAGCGCGCGCATCAGGATTGCGAAGGCACCGGCCTTGGACTGGCGTTGTGCAAGAAGCTGGTCGATTTCGCCGGTGGCGAGATCGAGGTCGACAGCGTCCCGGGGCAGGGCACCCGTGTCGAGGTGATGCTGCCGGATTTGGGCGACATCGAGGATAACGTGGCCACGGAGCGGTCCGTGGCGGCCCGCTAGCGCCAGCGGTCACGGTCCCGATTAGGACGCGTGGTGCCCGGAAGGCTCGCGCATGTCAGAAAAGCCTTGGTGCGGGCGGGGGGACTCGAACCCCCACGGGCATTGCCCAAGCGATTTTAAGTCGCTTGCGTCTACCGGTTCCGCCACGCCCGCGTTTTGGCGCGGTCCCCCATGCGAAGCAGGTCGCGCAGAACCTCTATAGCAACCGCAAAGGTCTCTTTCTAAGGGATTCGTACAGCCCGAACGGGTGCGCGTAGCCGGGCAGGCGTGTGCTCGGTATAGATTAGAACACTTCTAAAGAAACCATTCGGCCAAACGTGCCGGTGTATGCTACATCATGCGCGTCCCGCCGCGCTTGACGGTGGCTCCTTGGAGTCGTCGTCGCGTCGGTTCCAAGCCTTGGAGCGTGCCCACATGATCGAGACCAGCGTCTGGACCGTTTTCATCGCGGCCTTGATCACGGCGCTCGCGACGGGTCTGGGCGCACTGCCGTTCCTGTTCGTGCGCAACCTGACGCGCCGTTGGGAGGCGATCGGCAATGCGATCGCCGCCGGCCTGATGATCGCGGCGTCGATCGGTCTGGTGAAGTCGGGGATCGAGCTATCGGTTCTGCGCACCCTGATCGGCATCGGGTTGGGGGCGATTTTCATGTTCTACAGCCACAAGCTGGTGCACGCGCGCGAGGACCTGACGATCGGCGAATTGACCGGCGCGGATGCGCGCAAGGCGCTGGTGATCGTCGGCGTGATGACGATGCATTCGGCTGCCGAGGGAATCGGTGTTGGCGTCTCGTTCGGCGGGGGCGAGGATCTGGGCGTGCTGATGACGATCGCGATCGCCATCCACAACGTGCCGGAGGGGCTGGCGATCTCGCTCGTACTGGTGCCGCGCGGTGTCTCGGTGTTGATGGCGGCGTGGTGGAGCGTGTTCTCCTCTTTGCCGCAGCCGATCCTGGCGATTCCGGCGTTTATCTTCGTCTGGTTCTTCCAACCGCTGCTGCCCGTGGGCCTGGGGTTGGCGGCCGGGGCGATGTTCTGGATGACCTTCTCGGAAATGATTCCAGAAGCACGTCAGGAGGTTAGCTGGATGGCGGTGATCTCTGCGGTAGGCGGTGCGGTCCTGGCAATGGCGGGGCTCGGCTGGGCCGTTGGCGGACTTTAGCCGCCCAGCGCCTGTATCGGGCCTGTGTCGTCGTATCGGTCGTGTGTCTTTGCCGGCCCCGCCTTCCGCAGCGCGGCACGAGCGGTTAGTCTCCCCGACGCCATGCGCGTTCTCTATCACACCCCTTTGCACCCCGGATGCCGCAAGGTCCGCCTGCAGCTGCAGGAAAAGAGCCTGGCATTCGAACTGAAGACCGAACAGACCTGGCAACGCCGGGAGGGCTTCTTGCGCCTGAACCCGGCGGGCGAGGTGCCGGTGTTGGTCGAGGACAGCGCGGTGATCGCCGAGGCTCCCGTGATCTCCGAGTTCCTGGAGGAGGCCTATCCGGAGATCGACTTGCTGGGCACGGATGCGTTCGAACGGGCGGAGACGCGCCGGCTCGTCTGGTGGTTCGACGCCAAGTTCCACGAGGAGGTCACGCGCAATCTGGTCGACGAGAAGATCTTGAAGCGCCTGATGCGCAGCGGTAACCCGGATAGCCAGGCGATCCGCTGTGGCCATGCCAATATCGGCTATCACCTGGCCTACATCGCGTGGCTGTGCGACCGGCGAACCTGGCTGGCGGGCGACAGTTTTTCGCTGGCCGACATCGCGGCCGCCGCGCAGCTTTCGGCGGTCGACTACCTGGGCGACGTGCCGTGGGAGGATGTGCCGGGCGCCAAGGACTGGTACGCCCGGGTCAAGTCGCGCCCGTCGATGCGCGGCATCCTGGCCGAGAACATCCCCGGGTTTCCGCCGCCGGACCATTACGCCGATCTGGATTTTTGACCGTCAACGTGGCGGGGCATCAACTGTTAAGCGGCGGGGACGGGGCCTCAAACCCGCATGGATCATGGCATTTGTCCGCTGACTGGCGCATGGTCCACACGTGTCTTAAGGTCGGGCCATGGCCCCATCGTCGACCTGCCCAGAGCTGCTTTCCCAACTAGGTGACCTGCTGGGTCCACGTCACGTCGTCACCGAGCGGGATGAAATCGCCCCGCGCCTGATCGACTGGCGGCGGAAGTACACCGGCAACGCTTTGGCGCTGGTCAAGCCCGGCACCACCGCGGAGGTCGCGGCGGTTGTGCGGGCCTGTGCCGATTGCAGGACGCCGATCGTGCCGCAGGGCGGCCACACCAGCCTGGTCGGCGGCAGCACGCCCGATCTGGACGGGCGCGCGGTCATCCTGTCGACCGAGCGGCTCACCCGGGTCCGCGACGTCGACCCGGTCAACAACACCATGACGGTCGAAGCCGGCTGTATCCTGCAAAGTCTGCAGGAGGAAGCCGCGCGCCACGACCGCTTGTTCCCGCTGTCCCTGGCGGCGGAGGGGACCTGCCGGATCGGCGGGAACCTGGCGACCAATGCCGGCGGGCTTAACGTGCTGCGCTATGGCAACGCCCGGGATCAGGTGCTGGGGCTGGAGGTCGTGCTGCCCGACGGGCAGGTCTGGGACGGCTTGCGCACCCTGCGCAAGGACAACACCGGCTACGACCTGAAGCAGCTGTTCGTCGGGTCGGAAGGCACGCTCGGCATCATCACCGCCGCCACGCTCAAGCTGCAGCCGCAACCGCTGGAGGCTGCAACCGCGTTCTGTGCCGTGCGCGACGTCGATGCGGCACTGGATCTGCTGGCCCGCTGCCAGCAGGCGACCGCGCAGTCCCTGACCTCGTTCGAGCTGATCCCGCGGATCGGTATCGACCTCTCTCTCAAACACGTCGCCGGCAGCGTCGACCCGCTGGAAGGCGCCTACGATTGGTACGTCCTGGTCGAGGCGCAGGGCGGCCATGGCGACGGTGGGCTCAAGGCCGCGCTGGAAGGCGCGCTGATGCAGGCGTACGAGGACGGTCTGGTGCTGGACGCCGCGCCGGCGGAAAGCGCGGCCCAGGCGCAGACGTTCTGGCACCTGCGCGAAGCGGTGGTCGAGGCGCAGCGGCACGAGGGCGGCTCGATCAAGCACGACATCGCCGTGCCGGTGTCCAGCGTTCCGGCGTTCCTGACAGAGGCGACAGCCAAGGTGCATGAAATGGTGCCCGGCATCCGCCCGGTGCCGTTCGGCCACCTCGGCGACGGCAACCTGCACTTCAACCTGACCCAACCGGAGGGGGCGGACACACAAGCCTTCCTCGCCCGTTGGGACGAGGTGAACGCGGCCGTCCACGACATCGTGGCCCGCTACCGCGGCTCGATCTCCGCCGAACACGGCATCGGCCAGATGAAGGTCGCGGAAAACGCCCGCTTCAAGCCGCCGGTGGAACTCGAGATGATGCGCGCGATCAAGCGGAGCCTCGATCCCGGCAACATCATGAACCCAGGCAAGGTGATCGACCTCGACTAGGCCGGCGCCTTAGCTGCCATAGCGCCGCTGCCAGGCCTGTTCGATCCGGGTCATCCAGGTCGGATGCGGCTCCAGCAGGGTGGGGCCGAGTTCGCTTGGCCCGAGTGTGGCCTTGCCACGGTCGATGTCCCGGAATAGGGCGCGCTTGTCGTCGGGCAGTTCGCCGACGTCGAGCACGGTTTGATCGCCCCAGACGTCCGGGCGTGCTTTCTCCGCCTGGGCTTCCGGGCTCATCAGGAAGTTCGCGACCACCAGGGCACCGGCTTTGTGTGCGGCGTTGTAGGGGATCGCGACGAAGTGGGTGTTGCCGATCATGCCGCTGTCGAAGACGAAGGTGCGCGCGCTCTCCGGCAGCCGGCCCTCCGCGATCAGGCCCGAGGCTTGCGAGGGGTAGAACGACAGCGCCATGTCGAGCACCCCGTCGTTCAGCATGCGCACCTGGGCCGGGCCGCTTTTCGGGAAGTCGCGACCCCGGCGCCAGAGGTGCGGGTGCAGGTTGTCCAGGAAGGTCCACAGCGGTTCGGTGACGCGGGCGAACTGTTCGTCCGATTGCACCGGCTCCTGCAGCAGGTCGGGGTTGTCGCTTAGTTCGATCAGCGCCTGCTTCAGGAAGGTCGTGCCGAGGAAGTCCGGCGGTGCGGGATAGCTCAGCCGGCTGGGATGGGCCTCGGCCCAGGCGGCGAGGTCGCGCATGCTCTCCGGCGTCTCAGCTGGGTCGATCCGGGCGGAATCGTAGATGATATTGAACTTCGCCATGCCCCAGGGCGCTTCGTAGCCTTCGGTGGGGATGGTGAAGTCGATCCTGGTGGTCGGCTTGTCGTCGACGTCGACCAGCTTCCAGTTCGGCAGTCGGTCGACGAACGGCCCGTACAGCAGGTCGTTCTCCTTCATCGTGGCGAAGTTCTCGCCGTTGATCCAAATCAGGTCGATCGACCCGCCGTCGTCGCGTCCGGCGGACTTTTCCGACAACACGCGGCTGACTGCTTCCGCCGTGTCGGACAGCTTGACGTGGCGCAGCTCGATGCCGAAGCGCGCCTCGACCTCCCCGGCGACCCAGTCGAGGTAGCTGTTGACCTGCGGATCGCCGCCCCAGGCGTTGAAGTAGACCGTCTGACCTTGGGCGCGCTTCTGTGCGCTGTCATAGCTCATGGCGCCGTCTGCTGCGGCCAAGCCGAGCGGTAGGCCGCACGTCAGCAGCAGGCTGAGCAGGAATGCCCGTGTCACCGTGCGGGCGGTTGGGCGCGTCGGGGAAGTCGTCATCGGGTGTCCACCTTCGCAGGGGGCCGTTGTCCTGATTTGCGGACTCGAGGCTAGAACGCGGCGACGCGTATGTCAGCGGGCCTCACGGCGGTTTGATGCGATCGTGCGCCGGAAGTTGCGTGCTTCAGTCGCCGATTTCCGCTGCCAGACCGGGGGCGGCCAGCCATTCCGCGCGCATCCGACGTAGCGTTTCGGGCCGCAGGTACTCGGCCACACGGTCGGCGACGTGGGCGATCAGCGCCGGGTCGGTGTTGTCCGCCGACCAGTCGCGCCCGTGTCCCGCCGCGTCGGTGCGTGCAGCCCGGCGGTGCTCGACCGACCACATCACGCACCAGGTGAGCGCGCGCAGGAAGGTGATCCGGCGCAGCGGCACCAGCCAGGGTCGGAGCTGCTGCGCAAGCTCGGGCCCGACGGCTTCGAGATAGTGGCTGTAGTAGCCGCCCAGTGCGTCCAGCGAGAGGTCGGCGTAGGTGTCCGGGTCCCAGGTGGTGGAGCTGTACAGCGTGGCATGCGCCAGATCGGTTCCGGGTGAGCCGTAAAGCGCCTTCTCCAGATCGACGATCACGGCCTTGCCGTCGTCGGTGATCAGGAAGTTGCCCGGATGGGTGTCGGTTAGGACAAGCCGGATCGGCTGCGCCGCGCCCTCGACACGCGCGGCGAAGGCGCGAGCCCAGTCCAGTTCGGCCTCCAGTTCTTCCCGTGCGGCCGGGTCGAGGTCCGCGGCGTCGAGATACTCGGCCTGCGCCGTGATCTCGGCCATCGCGCCGGCGACCGGGTCGCTATGATCGGCGAGCGGCGGGCGGTCCATTGGAGATGGAACGGGGAGGTGGTGCACCCGTGCCATCGCGGCAGCGAGCGCGGGCAGGTCGTCCGGCAGGCGCGGCGGGCGGCCGACGATCTCCTCGACCACCAGGGCGCCCATCGGCAGTTCCTCGCTCGGCGTCAGGACCGCGGCCAGGCGCGGCGCGTGGCCGCTGGCGCTGACCCGTTCGAAGCAGGCGGCCTGGTAGGTCAGGTTGTCTTGCGCGCCGAAGGCGAACTGGCTTTGTTTGGGCACGCGTAGGACCCAGCCGCGTTGGCCGACGCGCAAGTGTTCGTGCGCCAGGCCCTTGACGGCCATGGGCGTGAGTTCGTCCGCACCCAGGTCGGCGAAGCGAGGATGGGTGCGCAACTGGCGGGTCAGGGTGGCGCGGTCGGGTATGGCGGGCATGATCCACGCACCTAGCATGTCGGATGCGTTGAGACAGCCCACAGGTAGCAGACCTGTCATCACGATCATGCTATCTGCGGGGGCGTCATGTCCCTAACCGACTCCACACTGCCCCCGTCGTCGTTCCCGCAGGTTTTGCCGTCCAGCATAGCTGCCGGCGTGCAGGCGCCGGAGGGCACGTTGTCAGTGGTGATCCCCACGTTGAACGCGCGGGCGCGCTTGCCGGGGTGCCTGGGGGCATTGCGTGCGGCCCGGGCGGCGAGTCTGGTCGATCAGGTGATCGTGGCCGATGGCGGGTCCAGCGACGGCACGCCGGAGATTGCGCGTGGGTTCGGCGCGATCGTGGTCGCCGCGCCCACAGGACGTGGCCCGCAACTGGCCGCCGGCGCCAAGGCGGCGTCCGGTGACTGGCTGCTGTTCCTGCACGCCGATACCAAGTTGGCCGAGGGGTGGGAGCGCGTGCTTGCTGAGCACCTGGCCCGGCCGGATGCTGCGGCGATGGCGGCCGCCTTCCAACTCGCCTTCGACGAGGTGTCCGACGGCGCCGCGCGTGTGGCAAGGCTGGCGAACTGGCGTGCCCGGCGGCTGGGGCTGCCCTACGGTGACCAGGGCTTGCTGATCGCCCGGTCGTTGTACGACGGGGTGGGCGGCTACCGCGAGCTCGCGCTGATGGAGGACGTCGATCTGGTGCGCCGTTTGGGCCGGCACCGCCTGCAGGTCTTGCAGGCGACGGCCGTGACCAGTGCCGCACGCTACCAGCGGGAGGGGTGGTGGCGGCGCCCGGCGCGCAATCTGAGCGTCCTCGCGCTCTATCTGCTGGGGGTGCCACCACGTTTCCTGCGCCGTCTGTACGGCTAAGGCAGGAAGGTCATGGCGAGCACGCGCCATCTGGTGATTTTCGCGCGCCAGCCGCAGATCGGGGTTGGCAAGCGGCGCTTGGCGCGTGGGGTCGGCGATTTGAACGCCTGGCGCTTCCAGCGTCTGATGCTGGCGCGCCTGCTGCATCGCGTTGCCGGCGACCCGCGCTGGACGACCTGGCTGGCGGTCACCCCCGACAGCGCTGCTGTCCGTCCGACCTGGCTTCCGCGTGCGGCATACGGTGCAGTCACTGCGATCCCGCAGGGTCGGGGGGATCTGGGGGCGCGGATGGCGCGTCCGATGCGCACCCTGCCGGCGGGGCCTGTCGTGATCGTCGGCAGCGACGTGCCTGGGATCGACCGCCACCATGTTGCGCACGCCTTCTTCGCATTGGGGCGGACGGACGCCGTTCTGGGGCCGGCGGCCGACGGCGGCTATTGGCTGATCGGGCTGGGGCCGCGGGCCCGTAAGCGCCCGCCGTTCGACGGCGTGCGCTGGAGTGGGCCGTACGCCCTGGCCGATAGCTGCTGGAACCTGGGCCGCGCCGGTCTGCGGTGGGCCCTGTTGGCGCGATTGTCCGATGTGGATGAGGCGACCGACCTGTCGCCGGATCATTTTCGTTGATCGACGAGGCTCAGGCGCGCGTTCCGCATTGGTTGCGGGATTAGATCGGGGCTTCGCAGCTCATCCGCTCCAACGCCTTGCGGTCGCGTAGAGCGACTTCGGTGGTCGAGGGGCAGGCGATGATGCCGTCTTGGCGCAGCCGGCTGAAAGCCCGGCTCAAGGTGGGTAGTTCGAGAGCGAGGTAGGAGGCGAGGTCGGTGCGGCGCATCGGTAGCCATAGCGGTGCGTCCGCGTCCATGCCGCGCGCCCGCTGCCGGCGGTCGAACTGCAGCAGGGCGGTGGCGACGCGTTCCGCCGCGTTCATGGCGCCCAAAATCAACAATTGATCCTGGGCCAATGCGAATTCTGACGTCACGGTGCGATAGAGGGCGTGGCGTAGGTTAGGGTAGGTGTCGCTCAGCTCGTTGAGCTCCGTCTGTCGCACGCTGGCCAATGTGCTGCGGGTGACGGCCCGCGCGCTGTAGAGGTAGTGTACCCCCGCAAGGGCGCCCAGTAGATCGCCCGGGAACAGGAATCCGGTCACTTGCAGGTTCCGGTCGGCGCGTTGCTTCCACACCATGAGGCAGCCGTCGACGATCATGTGAACGTATGTCGATGGGGTGCCTTCCGCGACGATCAGTTCGTTCTTCTGGACGTTGTGACACCGTAGCGACTTGACGAACGCCGCGCGCGCCGTAGCTTCACACGCCCTGAGCAGGGGGGACCTGTCCAGCCGGTCTGGATGCCAAGACCCGGTATGGGCACGGGGGTCGGTGGGGGTGTGCGATCCGGTTCCAGACATCCAAACGCCCCGCGTTACCGTACACGTTGTCGAGACGCGTGAACTAAGCCGATTGTGAGGCGGATCCGCATGAGCACGCCCTTCGTCGCCAGAGAGATGACTCGCACGGACGCGCAGCGCGCCTATGCCCTCGTCGAAGCGATCCGACCCAACATAACACTTGATAATTGGCTTAACCATATTAAGCCGCTGATCGAGCGCGAGAGCACAACCGGAAGAGATGCGGGGGCGATCGTGCTCAGTGCGGGCGGGGACTATCTCTATGGGGCGTTTACCTATCGCCTTTGGACGACGCTTGCGCTCGGTCGAACCTTGATGGTCGACGACTTCTGCGCGGTCGGTTTGGCGGGCGAACGGACGCCCGCGCACGCCCTGTTTGCCGCGGCTGACGAGGTGGCCCAGCAGCACGAATGCGAGGCCGTGTGCGTCAAGTTTCTCGACGGAGACCGGGCCGAACAGAATTGGCACAGCTATGCGGACGGGGCTGCCTACGTTCCGATCCCCGCGGTGGCGAAACGGATCGACTGATTGGTCTGGAGTTAGCGCGCGCGCATATCTTCACGGGTGGTGCGCTGGGCGTCGATATTGATACCCGCGGAATCCTGAGCCATGGCGCTTGACTGGTTGGAACTGATCCGTGTGACGGGCAGTCGCACGGTCGCGCGGGTGCCTTCACCGGGGACACTGAAGATATCCAGTCCGCCGTCGTGTAGCTTGGCAAGCGCGCTGGTGATGTTGATGCCGAGGCCTGTGCCTTCTGCCCGGCGCGTCAAAGCATTTTCCGCCTGGCCGAACAGTTGCATCGCCCGTTCCAGGTCTGCCGGGCCCATCCCATGGCCGGTATCAGTAACTGACAGATAGAGCCACGTGTCGTCGCGCGCGACGGACACGGTCACGGACCCGCCCGGATCGGTGAATTTAAGCGCGTTCACGACCAGGTTCAGCAGCATCTGCTTCAAGGCGCGCGCGTCGGCGCGCAGGTGCAGATCGCTGTCTGGGACGAACAGCGCAACCTGCGTCTGTTCGGCTCGAAAGGCAGCCAGGCGGCGGACCGAGCGCAATGTCTCGGCGAGTTCGATCTCCTCTTCGTACAGCTTGTGGCGCTGCGCCTCGATCTTTGCCAGGTCGAGGATATCGTTGATCAGCGAGAGGAGGTGCTGTCCGCTTTCGTAGATATCCTGCGCATATTCGCGGTAGTTGGGATGGTTCGGGCCGAACGATTGCTTCGAGATGATCTCGGAGAATCCGATGACTGCGTTGAGGGGTGTGCGCAATTCGTGGCTCATCAACGTCAGGAACTCGGATTTGCTGCGGTTTGCCTCTGCCGCTTGTTCGCGCAACGTCTGCTCGCGTTGGCGCGCAGCCTCTGCGTCGCGCCGCGCATGATCCTGTATGCGGCTGGCAAGCTGTGCGCGGTGAAGCAGCAGCGTAAGGCCCAATACGCATGGCACCCCGGCGATCAACATGCCGCGGACATAATTCCACCAGCGGTCCCAGACCGCCGATGTCGGCGCGGCGGCGACGATGCCGATATCGTAGGTCGGACTCATCGCGACGGTGGCCAGCGCGTCGTGATCGTCCAGGAACGTTTTCTGTTGACTGGTCCAGGCGGACACGCCTGGCTTTGGCGTCTCCTTGAACAGGTTCTGGATGCGCGTCGGGTCCGTGGCAGTGCCGCGTCCACCGGTCACCATCGCCGTGCCGTCTGACCGGTAGATGCCGACCTTACAATCCGCGCACGCGCTATCG
The DNA here is from genome assembly GCF_000515255.1 of Rhodovibrio salinarum DSM 9154. Classification (NCBI taxonomy): domain Bacteria; kingdom Pseudomonadati; phylum Pseudomonadota; class Alphaproteobacteria; order Rhodospirillales; family Rhodovibrionaceae; genus Rhodovibrio; species Rhodovibrio salinarum. The sequence goes on from NZ_KI911559.1 coordinate 1,093,670, forward strand.
GTGCGTAGAATCGGTAGGTAGTAGGCCGGCTCCACCGCTGCGGCGACGACGCCGCGGAAACCGTATGTGCCCACCGTGATCGGCCGGCTGACCGGCACGAAGGTGTTGCCGGTGTACTTGCCTGGCATTGTCGGGCTGAAATGCAGGTGGGACTTCCTGCCGAAGCCGTGGGCGCTGAAATACTCCCGGTCGATCGTGTCGAGCGGTGGCGTTTCCCATTTTGCGCTGTACAGGCGCATGTAGCCGTTCTGGTCGACCAACCAGATCGAACGCAGTTGCGGCAGGCTATTGGCAATCTCGCGCATCCGATGCCAGACGTTGCGGCTGCGCGCAATCTCTTCCCAGGGCTGGGTGTCTACGGTGCGGATGACTTCCTTGAGCGCCATGTCGACCGCCTGGAAAGTGCGGTCGGCATGCTCTCTAAGCACGCGCGCTTCGTCTGTCGTCTGGGCCACGATCTCCTTGCGTGCAGCGAAGTACGCTTCGGTGCTGGCGTAGGTGAGAAAGGCGACGAGGCCCACGATGGCCCCAAGGCCCAGCAGGAACAACGCACGGCCAGGACGTACGGACGAAGCGGAAGGCGTCAGCATCAGGGATTACTGCATGAGTGTAGACAGGGAAAATCCCCGTGACGAGAAGCTGGAGATCGCACTGTTCTTAACTCTCGTCTAAATCGCTTGCAGGCGTAGTGCGTGCCATCGCAGAACGATCCTTGGATGCTTTTGATGCGCTTAGATGGAGAAATGGAAGACTTGCCGGTCGCTGGGCCGGGTCTGTGTCAGACCAATCCCCCTTCCTTGGCGATCATCGCGGCATGGGTGCGGTTGCGGGCATCCAGCTTGCGGCACAGCGTCTTCACGTGCAGCTTGACCGTGACCTCTTGAATGTCGAGTTGCCGGGCGATTTCCTTGTTCGCCAAGCCTTGGGTCAGGCACAACAGCACTTCCCGTTCGCGCCGGGAGAGCTGAGTTGATAAGGCCGGGGTTTCTGGCTCCGGCGGTTTTTGATTCAGAAAGCTGAATGGGGCGTAGCATTCCCCGGCGGCCATCAGGTTGACCGCATGGATCAGCGATTTTGCGGCCATCGACTTCGGCACAAAGCCGGCTGCGCCGGCCGCCAGAGCCTGTTCGGCGACCGCGGGGCTCGCGGTTCCGGAGATCAGCCCCACGGGCTTTCCGGCATTCAGGCGGATGGCTTCGCTCAGGCCGTCCAGCTCGTGCATCCCCGGCATGGTATAGTCGAGCAGGACCAGATCGAACGGACCGGAGTTATTGATCGCGGTTCGGGCTTCATCAAAAGACCCAACCGCGCTGACTTTAATCTCGCCCGACTGTTGCAGATAGGCGGCAAGGGTATCCCGGACCAACTCGTGGTCGTCAGCGAGCAGGATGCGCATCGTGTCTTCCAAGTCGCCTCGGTCAGATGACGTCAAACCGCGTTGTCCGCACTCCCCCGGGCGATTTCGCACTGGGTCCCATGTCGATTCCCGCGGGTCAGTCCATTTAAAGCTCTTTTGGTTTAAAAGTGGTTCAAGGCGTGACCCAAAAAGGTGGCGTCGGGCAACCGTGTCTCAGGCAGCCGTTTCCTCGGCGAACTCGGCCAGGATGGACTCGGTCGCCATCGCAGAGTCACGCAATACGTCTATTTTCGCCCGGGCGGTTTCGCCGTCGCCGCGTTTGCACGCCTCCTCGATGACGCCGCAGACGCCATGTAGCGTGTATGCGCCGACCATTGCGGCGCACCCGGCCATGCGATGAACTTGCCGCGCCAGTTCCGCGTCGTCCGGACCGCGTGCCGTGGTTTCGATGACGGACAGGCCGCTGGCGATCTCCCGCCGGACCATGGAAATGGTCCGGTTAAGCGTTTCCGGGGGAAGAGTGACCGAGAGGTCGCTGAGCACGTCGGCGTCGATGATGTCGTCCTCTTCACCGAGTGCGTCGTCCTCATCCGGTGGTGTTGGAGACGGCGTTGCCGCCTGCGGGACCGCGGCCGCGGTGACGGATTCCTGCTTTTGCGTGACGTAGCGGGCCACGATGGCGAGCAATTCTGTGCGGCGCAGCGGCTTGATGATCGCGTCCTGCATGCCGGCGTCCGCGAACCGGCGGCGGTCTTCCGGCAGGGCGTGGGCGGTCAACGCGACGATCGGCGTATTCTTGGAGAAACCGCCGCCTTGACGGATCGCTTGCGTCGCCTCGACACCGTCCATCGCAGGCATGCTGATATCCATCAGGATCAGGTCGAAGCGGCGCTGCGCAGCGGCGGCGATTCCAGACAAACCGTCATGCGCCTCGCTCACGTGGTGACCGGCCTGGCGCAGCATTTCCACGGCCACCATCCGGTTCACCTCGTTATCTTCGACCAGCAGCACTTGGTACCCTGCGGGAGTGGCGAGGTCTCCCCCGGCAGACTGCACGTTGGACTCGTCAGCCGCGTCCGTCGCCCAGGGAAGGGCCAGGCGGATCCAGAACCGGCTGCCGCGGTCCCCCGCGCCTGGGGTGACGCCGATCTCCCCGCCCATCGCTTCCACGATCCGCCGGCAGATTGCCAGACCCAGCCCGGAGCCGCCGGCGTTGCGGTCGTAGCTGCTGTTGAGCGTGACGAAGTCGTCGAAGATGCGCTTCCGGTCCGGCGGCGGGATACCCGGGCCGGTGTCGTTCACGGCGATCTCGACGTCGCTGGTATCGTCGTCTGTGTCCGCAACCCTGAGCTCCAGTTCGATGTGCCCGTTCCGGGTGAACTTGGCGGCGTTGGAGAACAGGTTGAGCAGGACCTGGCGTAGGCGGTGCGGGTCACCCAGCACGCGCCGGGTGGGCTCATCGCCGGTCACCTTGGCTGTATTGCCTTTCTGCTCCACCATCGGTGCACCGATCATCAGCGTTTCGTCGAGCACCGCCCGCAGGTCGATCGCTTCCTTCTGGAAAACCATCTTCCCGGCTTCGACCCGGGTGACGTCGAGCACGTCGTTGATGTGCTTGAGCAGGATCCCGCCGGAACCGACGGCGGTGGCGACATAGCGGCGCTGCTGCGCGTCCAGGTCGGTGCGCTCCAACAGATCGAGCACGCCCAGCACGCCGTTCAACGGGGTCCGCATCTCGTGGCTCATCACCGCCAGGAAATCGGTTTTGGCGCGTTCGGCCGCCAGCGCTTCGTCGCGGGCGGCGACCAGCGCCGCCTGCTGGGCACGTCGGCTGGAGATGTCGCGCAGGTAGTAGATGATGATCGGTCCATCGGGACCCTGGCTGACGCCGAGCGCCAGTTCGACCGGAAACACCGTGCCGTGCGCGTTCAGGGCGGTGGTCTCGAACCGGCCGGTGTCGACACTGTTTATGCTGCTGTCGCGCAAGTAACGTTGCATCGTGCGCCGGTGCTGGGCCCGCTCGCCTTCTGGGATGATCAGGGCCGTCATCTCCGCGCCAACGGCCTGATCGTGGCTGTAGCCGAAGATCCGTTCGGCGGCGCCGTTCCAATCGACAATCCGGCCAGCGGCGTCGGCGACCACCACGGCATCCAGCGACGCGCCGATGGTTGCCGATAGACGGTCGCGGCTGTGGCTGACTTCCGCGGCCCGGCGCAGGGATATGCGATGCTGCCGGTCGAGCACGGCGAGCGTGAGGACCAGCAGCACGATCAGCCCGAATGCGACGGCCGAGGCGGTCAGCAGGGCATTGACGAAGTTCTGCCGTCTGGAATCCGACTGCGCCGCGTGAAGGCGGACGCCAGCGAGGGAAATGTCGCGCACCACCGGGAGCAGGCTGCGCACTTGGTTGTGCACCTGGTCCAGTTGACGGCGAAGCGTTTCGTTATCGGAATCGACGATCGGTACGATCGTCTCCAGAAAGCTTTGTACCTGCTGCAGGTCGCGGTCGACCTGTGCGACCCGCCGCAGCTCTGCGAACCCACGTCCCTGCCGGACTGTCTGCGCCCGGCTGTAGAAGAGATCGAAATGCCGGCGGACCTGAGCGATCTCGCCGTCGAACGCCTGGGCATCCTGCACGGCCGTTTGGAGCCTTAGCAGGTCGGCTTCGAGTTGGGCGAGGCTCCACTGCACATTGTCCTGCGGCGCTGCGCGCAGATCGCTCAACTGCTGGTACAGACTGACCCCGGTGCCGGTGGCGACCAGGGCGAAAAACGCCAGCACGGTGAGCGTAACCCCCCGACGACGATTGCGCAGGAGCAGAAGACCCGCCAGCTTTCGCCAGCGGGTTCCTGTCGGTCTGGAAGGAGATGCGTCGTTTAGGCGTTCGGACATCGCATGGTCCCGATGGGGCCTGGGTCGGTCAGTCTGTCACCTGCAGCCGGTTGAGCTGCCAGATGCTGCGTGCGTAGACCGTTTCGCGCTGGAAGGCCGCATCCGAGTCAAAGGGATAGACGATCCACAGCGGACCCTTGTCGCGCACGGACATCGCTTCGCCGTCCATGGCGTAGGCGACCAGGGCGCCTTCCGCTGCGTCGATGGGCATGACGATCGCGTAATCGTTCAGGGCGGTTGCGCGCAGGGTCTTGCCCTTGGCTTCAACGGCCGACAGCAGGTCGCGCAGCGCCACGCCGGTGAAGCTGTGCTTGCCCTTGGTCCAGATCGTCGAGGTGGTGAAGCTGGTCTGGGGCAGTTCGCGCAGCATGGCGCGGTCGAACACCATCGCATCGTCGCGGTTGGTGCGCCCGATCTCGCCCGTGACGGTCAGCACAACCTTGCCTTCGGGCGTGCCGAGCGATTGGGCATGGCTGTCCATCGGGCCGACTAGCAGGCCGATCAGCAGCGCGACAGCGGCAAGTAGATGGCCGGTGGTATGGCCTGGAGTTGGTTGAAAACGGGAGGAAAGGAAGGGGAAGCGCATGGGTCCTGACCAGCTGTCCGACCCCGCTGGCGGCGGGGCCGGAAGTGTTGAATGATCCGCCCACCATATGTTTTATCAGCAAACAACCACACCAAGAAGGCGTATAGGTTTCCTATCCATTCGCATAGGGCGGGCGGTCAACGGTGCGCACGCACCCGGTCATGCGGGTGATCTGTTCCGATAGGCGCCGGCGCCGCGCCAATGTAATACCCTTAAAATGCAATATCCTATCGTAGGAATACCTTCAGGTAAGATCGTCGCAAATTCGATCATGAATGACGCCCCACCGATTACGTGACGTATTGCCTTTTTGCATCTACGGTTTGCAGGCTTGAATGGCCTGTCGCCGCGTAATTGTGCAGATGTACAGTCAAAAATACGGGAGGCATGCGTGAGTAATGACAGCACGGCGCCACGGGCGCCGGGAATCTGGCTTGCCCTCACACCGGTGCTGCTAACCCTGGCGGTGCTCGCTCTGCAGCTCTTCTACTTCGGCGATTTTACCCCGCACATCCCGCTTGCCATCGGGTTGGCGATCACGGGGCTGGTCGGGCTCAAGCTGGGCTACGAATGGCCGTCGATCGAGCGTGGCGTGTTCCATGTCATCCACGTCTCGCTGCCCTCGGTCTCGGTGCTGATCACGGTTGGGATGATCATCGGCGTGTGGATCGCCAGCGGCACCGTGCCGACGTTGATCTATTATGGCCTGACCATCCTGTCGCCGCAGATCTTCCTGGCGGCGGCGATGATCCTCTGTTCCGTCGTGTCGCTGTCGCTCGGCACGTCCTGGGGCACGGTCGGCACCGTCGGTCTCGCGCTGATGGGGATCGGGGCCGGGTTCGGCATTCCGATGTACTGGACCGCCGGCGCGGTCGTCTCCGGCGCGTTCTTCGGCGACAAGGTCTCGCCGCTGTCGGACACCACCAACCTCGCCCCCGCGGTGACCGGCACCAATCTGTTCGACCATATCAAGAACATGATGCCGACCACCGTGCCGGCGATGCTGATCGCCCTGGTGATCTACACCGGCGTCGGTTTCACGCTGATCGATTCCGAGCAGACCTCGTTCGACAAGATACAGGCGATCACAAGCGCGCTGCAGGCGAACTTCTGGATCTCGCCGATCATGCTGGTGCCGGCCCTGCTGGTGATCTTCCTGGCGGTGCGCAAACAGCCGCCGATCCCCTCGCTGTTCGCGGGCGTGGTCGTTGGCGGCCTGATGGCGATCTTCTTCCAGGGCGCGGGCATGCACGATGTCTTCCAGTTCGCCAACAGCGGCTATTCGATCTCCACCGGCGTGGACGAGATCGACAGCCTGCTGAACCGCGGCGGCGTGCAGTCGATGATGTGGACCATCTCGCTCGTGCTGATCGCGCTCGGTTTCGGTGGCGCGCTGGAGAAGACCGGCTGCCTGGAGACGATCATCAACGTGATCATGACCAAGGTGCATAATTTTGCGGGCGTGCAGAGCTCGGCGATCGGCACCTCGATCGCGACCAACTTGGTGGCGGGCGACCCCTATCTGTCGATCGCGCTGCCCGGGCGGATGTACGCCCCGGTCTACCGGGGCATGGGCTACTCGACCCTCAACCTGTCCCGCGCGGTCGAGGAAGGCGGCACCCTGATGTCGCCGCTGATCCCGTGGAACGCCGGCGGCGCGTTCGTGATCAGCGCCCTGGCCCTGGGCGTGGGCGACGGGAACTTCGACAATCTACTTTACATCCCACTTGCCTTCGCCTGCTGGACCGCGCCGGTGATCGGCATCTTCTACGCCATGACGGGCCTGTTCTCCCCGAAGGCCACGCCCGCGGAGGTGGCCGAATGGCGTGACAGCGGCGAAGCGATCAAGGACCTTAGTAGCCACGGCTACGAAGACCCATTGGCGGCTGCCGGCGTTTCAGCCTACGGTCAGAGTTCGAGCTGAGCCGTGCGGTGCTAAGGCGCCGTTCGACACAAGCCGCCCGTTCCCGGGGGCGTCACTGGCTAAGGCCGGGCGGCGTCCCCGGGCCGCCGGGCCGCAATGTACGACTCACAACCGGTTGAGCCCATGCCCGAGAAGATGATCTTCAAGACGCCGCTGCCCGATCGTGGCGATCTGCGTGCCCGGATCGACGCCCATTACCGCGGCGACGAGACGGCCTGCATCACGACCCTGCTGGCGGCGCTGGAGGACCTGCCCGAGGGCAGTCAGCGCACCATCCAGAGCTACGCCCACCAGTTGGTCGAGGCGGTGCGTGCGGAGACCGCGCATCAGGGCGGGATCGACGCCTTCCTGCACGAGTACGGGTTGTCCACGCAGGAAGGCGTGCTGTTGATGTGCGTGGCCGAGGCGCTGCTGCGCGTGCCGGATGACGAGACGCGCGAGTGGCTGATCCGCGACAAGCTGGGCACGGCGGACTGGCGCCAGCACCTGGGGCACTCCCGCTCGCTGTTCGTCAACGCGTCCACCTGGGCGTTGATGATGACCGGCCGGGTGGTGCGCATGGCCGATGCCCGCGGGCAGGGGCCGGAGCAGGCGCTGCGTCGGCTGGTCGCGCGCCTGGGCGAGCCGGTGGTGCGCGAGAGCGTCAACCAGGCGATGCGGATCATGGGCCGGCAGTTCGTGATGGGCCGGACCATCGAGGGCGCGCTGGAGCGTGCGCACGCCTGGCAGAAGCGCGGCTACAGCTATTCCTACGACATGCTGGGCGAGGCGGCGCGCACGATGGCCGACGCCCGGCGTTACTTCGACCACTATAAGCACGCGATCCAGCAGATCGGCCAGCAGGCGGAGGGCAAGGGGCCGATCAACGGCCCGGGCATCTCGGTCAAGCTGTCTGCGCTGCATCCGCGCTACGAGGTTGCCAACCACGACCGGGTGATGGACGAGCTGATGCCGCGGCTGCGCGCGCTCTGTGTGGAAGCGGCGCGCTACGACATCGGTCTCAACATCGATGCGGAGGAAGCCGACCGCCTGGACATCTCGCTCGACTGCATCGAGGCGATCTCCGGCGACCCCGACCTGAAGTCCTGGCAGGGCTTCGGGGTGGTGGTCCAGGCCTATCAGAAGCGCGCCTACTACGTGCTCGACTACCTGGCGGATATGGCCCGCCGGCACGAGCGCCGGCTGATGGTGCGCCTGGTCAAGGGCGCTTACTGGGACATGGAGATTAAGCGCGCTCAGGAGCAGGGCGTAAGCGACTACCCGGTATTCACCCGCAAGACCAACACCGACGTCGCCTATCTCGCCTGCGCGCGCAAGCTGTTCGCCAATACCGATGCCTTCTATCCCCAGCTTGCTACCCACAACGCGCATTCGATCGCCAGCGTGCTGGAATTCGCGGGCAACAGCCGGGACTTCGAGTTTCAGCGCCTGCACGGCATGGGCGAAGAGCTGTACGAGCGGGTGATCGAGCACGACCAGGTCGGTGCGGGCTGCCGGATCTACGCGCCCGTGGGCCAGCATGAGGACCTACTCGCCTACCTGGTTCGGCGGCTGCTGGAGAACGGTGCCAACAGCTCCTTCGTCAACCGGATTCAGGACGACTCTCTGCCGATCGAGGAGATTGTCGCCGATCCCGTCCGGGCGGTTCGCGGTCTGTCGCGGGTGCCGCATCCGCGCATCCCGCTGCCGCGCGACATCTATGGGGCGAACCGGGTGAACGCGCAGGGCGTCGACCTGTCCGACCGGGTGCAGCTGGACAGTCTCGGTCAGGAGATGGAGCAGGTTCTGGCCGAACGCTGGACCTCGGGTCCGATCGTGGGCGGCGACGATGCGGCTGGCCAGGACGGCCGCGAGGTCAGCATGCCGCACGACCGCGCCCGCACGCTGGGCGAGGCGACGGAGGCCACCGACGATCAGATCGAGCGTGCGATCGCGACGGCGCAGAAGGCGGCGGCCGATTGGGCCGCCAAGCCTGTGGTCGAGCGCGCGGCCTGCCTGGAGCGTGCCGCCGATCTGATGGAGCAGGAGATGTCGAGCCTGCTCGGACTCGTGGTGGCGGAGGTCGGCAAGACCCTGAACGACGCGGTTTCGGAGGTGCGGGAGGCGATCGACTTCTGTCGCTACTACGCCCTGCAGGCGCGCCAGAACCTGTCTGGCGAATTCCGGGTGCGCGCGCCTGCCGGCAGCGGCGAGAAGATCGCCATGCAGGGCGGCGGCGTGTTCACCTGCATCAGCCCCTGGAACCTGCCGTTTGCGATCTTCAACGGCCAGGTGGTGGCCGCCCTGGCGGCTGGCAATGCAGTACTCGCCAAGCCGGCCGAGCAAAGCCCGCTGATCGCCGCCCGGGCGGTGCGCCTGTTGCACCGCGCCGGCATCCCGCCGGAGGTACTGCACCTGTTGCCCGGAGATGGCGCGCGGGTGGGCGGCGCGCTGACCCGCGACCCGCGGATCGCCGGCGTCTGCTTCACCGGCTCCACCGAGACGGCGCGGCGGATCAACCGCACGCTGGCCGCCCGCGATGGGGCGGCGATCCCCTCCCTGATCGCCGAGACCGGCGGCCAGAACGCGATGATCGTGGACTCGACCGCGCTCACCGAGCAGGTCGCCCGCGACGTCATCGTCTCCGCCTTCCAGAATGCCGGCCAGCGCTGTTCGGCGCTGCGCGTCCTGTATGTCCAGGAGGATGTCGCCGAGCGCACGCTGGACATGATCGCCGGCGCGATGGACGAGCTGCGCGTGGGCAATCCGCAACTGCTCTCGACCGACGTCGGTCCGGTGATCGACGACGACGCCCAGGCGATGGTTGACCAGCACATCAAGCGGATGCTGGGCGAGGCCAAGGAAATACGCCGCGCGCGCCTGGGCCAGGGCACCGAAAACGGCAGTTTCGTCACCCCGGCGGCGTTCGAGATCGACCGGATCGGGCGGCTGGAGCGCGAGGTGTTCGGGCCGGTGCTCCACGTCGTGCGCTACCAGGCCGACCGGCTCGACCAGGTGGTCGACGAGATCAACGCCACCGGCTATGGCCTGACGATGGGGGTGCACAGCCGGATCGACGAGATGTGGAAGCGCGTCTACGACCGGGCGCGGGTCGGCAACTGCTACGTCAACCGCAACCAGATCGGCGCGATCGTCGGTGTGCAGCCGTTCGGCGGCCAGGGTCTGTCGGGCACCGGGCCGAAGGCGGGCGGACCGCTCTATCTTGAACGGTTCGTGGCCGAAGCGCCGCAGGACGGAGCGGCTTCCCCCACGTCCCAGGAGGCCGGTCAGGCGGTCGACCTCAAGGCGCCGCGGCTCGCCCGCAAGGCGTTGGAGCAGGCGCTCAAGACGCTGGACAAGCAGGGCCACGAATGGTTGCGACCGGCGGCCGACCGGGCCGCCATGCTGGAGCGTGCGGCTGCCGCGATTGAGGCGGGCGCGAAGCCGCTGCAAAAGCTCGGCAAAGCGGCCGGAGATGCCCAGGCCGGCGCGGACTTTCTACGCGTCTACGCCGCCCAGGCGGCCGAGGAACTGGCCGAGCCGAAGCAGATGCCGGGGCCGACCGGGGAACGCAACGAACTGTCCTTCTGGCCACGCGGTACGGTCGCCTGCCTGGCGCTCGGTGGCGACGGCACCGCCTCTCAGGTCAGCGCATTGATCGCGCAGGCGGGCGCGGCGCTCGCCGCCGGCAACACGGCGCTCTTGTGGGCCGAAGCGGACGGTGCGGCCGCCGCCGTTGCCAAGGTGCTGCAGGAGGCGGGGGTGCCTGATTACGCCGTGCAGGCGGTCGAGCCGGGCAAGGATGCCGGGCTGGACGCGCTGCTGACGGCCGAACCGGTGCATGCCACCGCGATCGCCAGCGACCGGGCGAGCGCGGCAGCGGTCAACGCCCTGCTGGCTGAGCTCGACGGGCCGATCCGCACGCTGATCCGCTTCCGCCCGACGCCGGCGGATGCGGGCGCGGGCGACCTTGGCCAGCCGGTGGCGAGCAGCCCGGCCTATCTGCATCGCTTCGTCCACGAGCGCAGCCTGTCGATCGATACGACGGCCTCGGGCGGCAACGCCTCGCTGCTGTCGATCGAGGAGGGACCGCAACTGCCAGGGCAGGTCGCCGCGGAATAGGGGCTTGCGGTATGCGCGCCTGAGCGCCTGGCGTCAGTTCAGCGAAGCGAGTGTGCCGCGGCGGGGTCGGAAATAGGCGACCTCGCGCACCAGACGATCCGGGACGATGCCGAGCAGCCAGGGGTCGTAGTCGTAGACCGTCTCGGCGACCACCAGGGCCTCGCCACCGAAGGTGACCAGACCGTCGGGCACGTTGGCCGTCTCGCCGACCTGGCCGACGGTGCTGGCCACGGACAGGCTGCCGCCCCCGGCCGACTGCCAGGCGACCTCGGGCGGTTGGTCCGCGCCCGGCACGATGACCCCGCTGACGATAATGCGCAGCTTCGCCCCCGCATCGAACGGGTTCATCATCACCGGGGCGGCCGAGAACAGGGCGGACAGGTCGCTGCCGGAGACCTCCTCCGGTCGGCTCATGATGTCGCCGACGTTGCCGGCGACGTTCTGCACCTTCATGGACAGCTGAACGAAACGCCCGACTTCCAGCGTGCCGAGCAGCGTGACCACCAGCAGCGGCAGGATCAGTGCGAACTCGATCGCCGCAGCCCCACGGGTCGATTTGAGCAATCGTCTCACAGGCTGGGTCATTGCTGCCGGGTCATTGCTGATTGAACGGTTCGTTGCGGACCGGAACGGAGCTGGTCAGTTCGAGGTCCTGGACGATCGGCTTCATCAGCCCGGTGATGCCTTCCCAGGGGTAGCGGACCTCATAGACGACCACCTCCTCGGCCTGGCCCAGCCCGGGCGCGCCCTGGTCGGCGTCCCAGCTGCCGTTGCCGTTGACATCGGTGAAGCTCTCGCCGTCGTCGTACGCGTCGTTGGCGTTGGCGTCGTCGAAGCCTTCGGCCTGATCGATGCTGTCGAACCCCTGATAGACCTGCGTCTCGATCACCAGTCGGTCCATATCGACAAGGCCGAAGGTGCGGTCCTGAATGATCTGGCGGATCATCTCCTCGCGTGTCCCGTCGGATGGCTGTGCGCCGGTGGCGCCATAGCGCGCGGCTTGCAGCGAGGCGCTGTCGAGCATGGAGGCAGTGGTCAGCAGCACCGCGAACTCCAGAAGGCCGCCCATCAGCAGCACCATCGGCAGCGCGATCAGGCCGAATTCCAGCAAGCTGCCACCGCGCCGGTCGCGCAGCACGGCGAGACACTGGCGACCTTGCGGCCTCATTCCACGATCCTCAGATTGGCCAGTTCCTGACCGATCGTCCGGAAGGCGGGTGCCAGATCGTCGTTGTCGGGGGCGTGGAAGTAGTTGCCGGGGTCGCTTGCGCAGGCGCGGAACAGATCCCGAATGCGGCCGCTGCTGGCGCCGCTGCCGAAGGTGATCGTGTAGATCGTGATCCCCCGGTCCTTCATCTTCTGGCAGACGTCGGCGAACTTGCCGTCGAGCGTGTCCAGGCCGTCGCCCTCGTTGGTCGCGGATGGCATGAACTCTTCGCCGATCCGGCCGTAGCCTGTGTAGTCGGAGACGTAGTCGTCGTCGCCGTCGTAGTCGAAGAACTGGTTCTGGCCGTCGGACAGGACGATCGCGACCTTGGACACCTTCTCGTCGTTGTAGTCGACGGGCCAGACGCTGCCCGGCCAGACGCCGCGCCATCGCGGGGACAGCGTGCGCCAGCCCCAGACCAGCCCGAGGTTGCTGGTCGTGCCGCCGCGGTGCCAGGCGGCCATCGCGTCGATCGCGTTCGTGATCTCGGAGCGTTCGCGGGTCAGTGGCGTGATCGCCGGCCCACAGCCGAGGTTGGGCCCCGTCCCCGAGTTGCGCGACCACACCGATTCGTCGACGTCGGGCCACTGGTTGCCATTGGCGTCGCCATCCGGATCGTACAGCGTAGAAGGGTAATAAAAGACGTCGAAGCGTTCGGTGGTTGGCGGGGCGTCGGTCTCGTCGCGGTTGCTCTGCCAGCGGGCCTCGACGCATCCCTTCCAACTGGTCGGGCTGAAGTTTGGGCCGGCATTGACCCAGCCGCTGTGCTCCGCGCCGACGTTCACGGTCGCGGTGTAGGGCACCAGACTGAACCACAGTTCGTCATATCGCTCGGCATCGCCGAACACGATGTTCACCAGCTGCTGCGCGGCGTTCTTCATCGCGTCGATCTTGCTGCCGTACATCGACCCGGTGTTGTCCATGACCAGCGCGATCTCCGTGCCCGATGTCACCCGCTGGATGACCGAGCGCGCCGAGACATTGATCGAGTCCTTTCCGAAGACGCGCATGAACCGGGTGGGCATGCTCGTCTGGGCGGTGACGGTGATAAACTCGGCGTTGCTGTCGATCTGGATGTCGATGTCTTCCGCCGAAATGTCGCTACCCATCAGGCCGTCGCGGTAGTTGGCGGCGAAGAAGGCGCGGGCGTCCGCTTCCACGCGGTCTTCCAACGCCACGCGTCCGGCCGCGAGGCCTGCGGCGTCCAGCGCCTTGCCCATGCGCGATTCGACGACGAACGCGCGGGTCGTATCGATCGCCAGCCCCGTGCCGCCGATCAACGGGATGGTGCTGAGCGCCATGATCACGCCCGCGCCGCCTTCGCACGCCCGCAGGCAGCGCCCCAGCGTCTTGAGTAACGGGTGTGTCCGGAGATTGATCGACGGTCGCATGTCATCCTCCCGAATTGGGAGCTTGACGATATTATCTGACGGTTAAATGGAGATAAATGTAGGCGATTTAATATTAATGTTAATTTCGTCTATAATTGAATTATTGATTTTATATTTGTTCTATTATTGTCTGTGCCATAAGTTAGTTGATGCTCTTGAACATGTCGCCGATGTCCATCACGGCTGGGCCGAGCAGCACGACGAACAGTGCCGGCAGGATGAAGACGATCAGCGGCACGGTCATCAACGCGGGCAGGCGCGCGGCCTTTTCCTCCGCGCGCAGCATGCGGGTCTCGCGCATCTCGCCCGCCAGGACGCGCAGGGCCTGGGCCAGCGGGGTGCCGAACTTCTCTGTCTGGAACAGTGTGTTCACGAGCGCCGTGACGCCCTGCAGCGGGCAGCGCTTGGCTAGGTTCTCCAGCGCCACGCGGCGGTCGGGCATGAACCGCAGTTCGAGCAGCGTCAGCCCGAATTCGTCGGCCAGCGCGGGGCTGGCCGGCTTGATCTCGGTTGCCACCCGCTTGAACCCGGCGTCCAGACTTAGGCCCGATTCCGCGCAGATCACCATCAGGTCGAGCGCATCCGGCAGAGCCTTATTGATCTGCTTCGTGCGCTTTTGAATCTGGTTTTTGACCAGCAATTCGGGCAGGTGGCTGCCGATCAGCGCGGCCATGATCACCCCCGCCAGCTTGAGCATGCTGGCGAGGTCGCCCGGGTAGGCGACGAACAGGTAAAGCGCCGCCAGCCCGGCCGCGATTCCCGGCAGCACCAGTTTCCCGAACAGGTAGAGCGTGACCGCGTCATTCGACCGCCAGCCGGCCTGGGCCAGCTTGACCGACAGCGCCGCCCCGCGACGGTCGCGCATGATGTTGAATCGTTCGACCAACCGCTTGATCAGCGCCATCGCGTCGTCGCCGGCGGCGGGTCCGCGACGTTGCGCTTGCGGCCGGCCGCGCCGGGCGGCGGCGGTGCGCACGCGCGCCACCCGCTCGCGCCTGGCCGCAGCGGCGTTGGACAGCACGTACACGGCGATGAAGGCGCTGAGCGCGAAGGCCAGCGGGATCAGCGCCAGCGGGCTGGCCCACTGCGCCATCAGGTCGCTCATATCTCGAACCTCACCATCTTGGCCATCACCGCCACCCCGATCAGTTCGCTGCACAGCCCCACTGCGATCAGCACGTGGCCGAACGGGTCGGTGAACAGCCGCGACATGTAGTCGGCGTTCAGCAGGAACAGCACGCCCGCCATCACGAACGGCAGGGCCCCCAGCAGATAGGCACTGGCCCGGGCTTCCGACGACAGTGCCTTGATCTTCAGGCGCATCTGCTGGCGCCGGCGCAGCAGGCGGGACAGGTTGTCCAGCGTCTCGGTCAGGTTGCCGCCGGTTTCCCGCTGCAGACCGACCGAGATCGCCAGAAAGTTGAACTCCGGCACGTCCAGCCGGCCGGCGACGTCCCACAGCGCGTCTTCCAGGTTGGTGCCCATGCGCACGAACCGGTCGATCTGTGTGAACTCGGCCCCGACCGGGCCCTCGAAGTCCTTGGCGACCGTGCCAATCGTCTCGGTCACCGGCAGGCCGGACTTGAGGCCGCGCACCATCACGTCGATCGCATCGGGCAGTTCCTGCAGGAACCGCTTCACCCGCTTGCCGCCCAGATAGCCAACCACGAACCGAGGCAGCAGCCAGCCGCCGCCCAGGCCGGTCGCGAGAACCGCCGGCCACAGTTCCTGGCCGACGAGAGCAAACGCGATCCCGGCGAACAGCGCCCCGATCGCCAGGCAGGCCATGACGTAGCGCGCCAGCGGCATGGTCAGGCCAGCCCGCGCCAGGCGCGCGCGCAGCTTGTCGCGGCCGGGCAACGCGCGACGCAACAGCAATTCCAGTTGGCGGAAGCGGCCCTGCACCTCGTCGCGGCGCAGGCTGGCCGGCGTGTTGCCGGTCGCGCCGGCTATCGTGCGCCGGTGGCCCGCCGCCCGCTGCAGGCGTCGGCGCCGCTGACCGTTGTTGCCCAGGGCGACCAGCAGGCCGCCGACCGTACCGGCCAGTGCGAGCGTGCCCAGGAACACCCCGGCCATGATCAGGGTCGGGTCGGTCATTGGCCGGGCGCTTCCCGGTTGCAGCCCATTGCGTCCAGCAGTTTGTCGGCGAGGCCGAAGTATTCGGCCCGGGTGGTGAAGTAGGGCCGCAGGCCGGACGAGCGGAAGCTGCCGGTCAGCTGGCCGTCCGGGCCTTCGCCCTGGAACTCGAAGGCGAACAGGTCCTGGGTGGTGATCACATCGCCTTCCATGCCCACAACCTCGCTGACCTTGGAGATCCGGCGCTTGCCGTCGCGCATGCGCGAGATCTGCACGATCAGGTTCACGGCGTCGGAAATCTGGGTGCGCACGGCCTTCGCCGGCAGTTTGAAGCCGGACATCGCGACCATGTTCTCGAGGCGGGTCAGGGCTTCGCGCGGGGAGTTGGCGTGCAGCGTGCACATCGAGCCGTCGTGGCCGGTGTTCATTGCCTGCAGCATGTCCATGGCCTCCGCCCCGCGAATCTCGCCCAGGATGATCCGGTCGGGGCGCATGCGCAGTGCGTTCTTGACCAGGTCGCGCATGGTAATCTCGCCCAGCCCCTCCAGGCTGGGCGGGCGGGTTTCCAGGCGCACCACGTGAGGCTGCTGCAGCTGCAGCTCGGCGGCGTCCTCGATCGTCACGATGCGCTCGCCATGATCGATCAGGCGGCTCATGGCGTTCAGCAGGGTCGTCTTGCCGGAGCCCGTGCCGCCGGAGATCAACACGTTCAGCTGACAGCGCGCGGCGATCTTGAGCACGTTCGCCAGTGGCTCCGACACGTTGTTCTGTCGGGCCATCACCTCGAGGGTGATCTTCTTCTTGGCGAACTTGCGGATCGAGATCGACGCGCCGTCGATCGCCAGCGGTGGGGCGATGATGTTGACGCGGCTGCCGTCCTCCAGGCGCGCGTCGACCAGCGGGGAGGATTCGTCGATCCGCCGTCCGACCCGGGTGACGATCCGGGTTGCGATGTTCATGACGTGGGCGTTGTCGCGAAACTCGACGTCGGTCAGTTCCAGCTTGCCGCCGCGCTCGACGTAGACCTGGTTGGGGCCGTTCACCATGATGTCGGTGACCGTCTCGTCGGCCAGCAGCGGCTCCAGCGGGCCCAGGCCCAGCATGTCGTTGAGCAGCAAGCGGCACAGCTGCTTTTGCTCGTTGCGGTTCAGCTGGACCTTCTGCTCGATCAGCACCTCGCCGATCATCTCGCCGATCTGACGTTCCAGCTCCGCAGGTTCGAGCGAGGAGGCGACCGCGACGTCGATCCGCTCCATGACGAACGGCTGCACCGTCTGCTTGGCCGCGCGCAGGCGGTTCGGTTTGCTGCGCCCGTTCTTGGGCGCGTCGTCGTTCGCCTCCGGCTCGGCCGTTGTGTCGGGTACAGGGGCCGCGGGCGGGGCGGGCGGCGTGGTGCCGTGGGCCTGCTGGGTCGCTGCCTTGGTTTCCGCCAGCAGGGCGTTCAGCACGTCGGTCACGACGTTGCGCTGGCTCAGCATGTCCAGCTGCTTGCCGTCCTGGCTCAACACCGCGTCCAGGCAGGCACCGACCTCCCGCGCCAGTTCCCGCCGGGAGTGGTTGGCGAGCGCCGCGATGTCCAATTGCGCGCGCACCTTGTCCTGGACACGCGCGACTAGACTGTCGTCGCGCGCGGACGCCGGGTTCGCGCCCTCTGCGGCAGTGGTATTGTCAGGGCTCGCCTGGGTGTCGTCGAGCATGCCCGCGGCCTAGCCTTTCTTCAGGAAGCCGAGTAAGGCGCGTTTACGCGTGCGTGGCGCGCCGACGAGGTCGACCAGCAGAGTGCGCAGGTCGGCCAGCAGCTTGGCCTTGGGCGCGCTGTGACTGAGCGTCCGGCCGGCCATCGCCGACTTGGCGACGTTCTCCGGATCGAAGCTCAACTGCGCGGCCAAGTCACTTTCCAGCTCTTTGTCGAACTCGCGCGCGTCGACGTGGCCGGGTGCCTGCTTGCCGACCCGGTTAGCGACGACCCGGACGCGCAGCTTGCCGTCCTGTTGCTTGGCCAGCCGGATCAGCCGGTTACAGTCGCGCAGGCCGGGCAGCGACAGGTCGGTCACGATCACCAGGTCGGTGACTTGTTCCAGCAGGTCGGGCTGCTGGCCCAGCAGATGGCGCGGCAGGTCGGCGACCAGAACGTCGCGGCTTTCGCGCAATTTGGCGAGCAGCTGGGTGACGGCTGTGCGCGGCATCACGGGGACGTCGTCGACCGCCTCTTCCGCAGCGAACACGCTCAGGCGCGCATCCGCCTTGACCGCCAGATTGTCGATCATGCTGTCGTCGACCCGTTCGGGATCCTCCAGCGCCTCGCGCAGGCCGGCGGCGGGCTGCAGGTCCAGCGACAGCGCCTGGCAGCCGTATTGCAGGTCAAGGTCGAGCAGGCCGGTCTGACGCTCCCGCTCGCTGGCGATCAGCCAGGCCAGGTTGCCCGCGACCGTCGAGGCGCCGACGCCGCCGCGCGCGCCGACCACCGCGATGCAGCGCCCGCGTCGGACCGGCGCCGCCTGGCCAGCGGGGCGGCTGGTTTCCGCGCGCGCGACCGCGGCGGCGAGCTGTTGGGTGTGGACCGGCTTGACCAGGTAGTCGCAGGCGCCGGCATCCATCACCCGGCGGAACATCGCGACGTCGTTCTGCGTACCGAGCGCGATCACCTTGCTGCCGGCCGCGAGTTCGCCGAGGCTGGCGGCGATGTCCTCGACATCCTCCATCCCCGATAGGTCGACCAGCAGGATATCCGGCGCTGCCACGACGCCCAGCTGTCGTAGCGCTGCGCCCAGGCCGCCGCGCTGCACTTCGGCGGGCGGCCAGCCGCGCTTGCCGGCCAGTTGCACGGCCGCGGCGTAGGTGGTGTCGTCGGAAACGAACGCGCCGAACGGTTCGCGCGCATCCAGATCCGGATCGGCGGAGAATACCGACTGGTCTTCGGCCAGGCTCATTGCGCCATCCCCTCCTTGCTGCCGTTGCCAGTGGGCCGGTAGTTGCCGCTGCTGGCTTCCTTGTCGGCGGCGACATTGGCGCCTCTGTCGTCGTTCAGGAACGAGGGGGTGTAGCTGCGGCCGTCATGGTAGTCGCGCACCGGGATGGCCGTGCGGGCGCCGGACACCGGGCCCATCTCCCGGCCGCGCAGCAGGTCGCGCGGGTTCGCCACCATCAGACCCAGGTTGCGTCGGTCGGCGCAGCCGAAGTTGCTGGACGGCAGGTTCGAGTTGTCGCTGATCCGGGTGCGGCTATAGTCCGGGCAGTCCGGCAGCACGACGTGGTAGCGCGCGATCCGCACCAGCACGTCGCCGTCGCCCGGTCCGGCGGTATCCAGCAGCGGGTCGCTGGCGCGCGGCGCGAAGCCGCGCTGACGCAGCAGTCGGACGACCTGTTGCCGGCGTCGTTCGGCGATGTCGCCCGACGTCGGTGCCGCCGCGACCACCACGGTGGCCTGCCGGTCGGCGCCGCTGTCGCGCAGGAAGCGGTCGAGCGCGGCCCGTTCACCCGCCGACAGGTCGCTCGTATCGCCCGGGAAGGCGACGTCGTGGCGGTACAGCGTGCGCTCGACGCCCAGCTTGTGGGCCTGCGGACCGACCGCGTCCGGCGGGGTGACGGGGTAGCCGCAGCCGGTGAGCGCGGTGGCGGCGGTCAGCACGGCGCTTACGCCGACCAAGCACAAGACGCGGGGGAAACGAACGGTCACGGGCCAGCTCTCCCTATTCTTCCAACATGAAGCCGACGGGGCCGGCCAGTGACTTGCCGTCCAGCTCGTTCCGGGCGGCCATCCGCGCGCGGCTGTTCTCGCCCTGCATCCGGCCGAAGAAGATTCGCTCGATGTCATCCGGCGGCAGCAGCTCGTCGGTCGGCGCCGCCAGCTGCCGGGTGGAGACCGGCTTGACGATGTAGGGGGTGATGATGATCGCCAGCTCGGTCTCGCCGCGCTTGAACTTGTCGGACTTGAACAGCGCGCCCAGGATCGGCAGGTCGCCGAAGCCCGGCAGCTTGCGCACCTGCTGGTTCTGGGTGTTCTTCAGCAGGCCGGCGATCGCGAAGCTCTGACCGCTGGCAAGTTCCACGGTGGTGGAGGCGCGACGGGTGTTGATCGCCGGAACGGTGATGTTCTGGAACCGGAAACCTTCGTTGAAGTTGAGCTCGCTCACTTCCGGTGCCACCGCCAGGGAGATCTGGCCGTTGTCCAGCAGGGTCGGGGTGAACTCCAGCTGGACGCCGAACTCCTTGAATTCGACGGTGATCCGGTCGTCGGTCTCGGACACCGGGATCGGAAACTCGCCGCCCGCCAGGAAGGTCGCCGTTTCCCCGGACATCGCCGTCAGGTTCGGCTCGGCCAGCACGGTGATCAGGCCTTCCTGGCTCAGCACGTCGAGCGTGCCGGTCAGGCTGTCGTTGCCCGAGATGAAGTTGCCCATGGCGCTGTACGGATTGCCCGAGGCGAGGCCGCCCAGGCCGCCGCCCGCAAGACCGATCGCGCCATCGCCGCCGTTGAGCATCGCCTGCCAGTCGACGCCCAGTTCCTTGGTCAGTTCCCGGGCCACTTCGGCGACGCGGACCCGCAGGTTGATCTGCGTCGGGCCGGTCACCTGAAGGCGGTTGATCACGTTCTGCTCGCCCACAAACCGGGCGGCAAGGCGGCGTGCCTGCTCGGCCGCCGACGGGGAGGGCAGGCGGCCCGACAGCAGGATGGCATCGCCGATCGCGCGCACCTTAATCGGCTGGGCCGGTGCAAGGTCGGCAAGGGCCCGCTCCAGGGCGGCCAGGTTGTGCTGCACGACCAGGCGTTCGCTCATCACTACCTGGTCGTTGGCGTCGACGGCGAACATCGTCGTCTCGCCCGGATTCTTGCCGAACACGTACACCAGCCGGGGCGACTTGACCTGCACGTCGGCGATTTCCGGATCGGCGACGAAAACGCTGTTCACCGGCCGCTCCAGGCGCACCAGCACGCCCTGGTCCCGGTTCAATGCCACGCTGTTGTCGCCGGTATCGACGACTTCCGCGGCGCTGGCGGGGTGCGCCGCCGGCAGGGCCAGGGCAAGCGCGAAGCACGCCGCGCGCATCGGGCGGGAGAGGGGGAATACCATCGGCCGCTATTCCTCGATCTCGATGCCGGTCATCTCGCTGCCGCGCACGACTACGACGGTGGGGCCGCGCTTGCTGCGCGGAGCGGACATGACGCGGCTGATTTCGCTGTCGGTGGTGAAGGTCGGTTGGGCGGGCGCTTCCGGGTCGCCCTCCCGGGCGATCGGGCGCAGCGACAGCGACAGGTCACCCAGCTTCTGGGCCAGTGACAGCTTTTCCGCCTCCTTCGGGTCGACCTCCAGGGTGGCGGTCTTGGCGACCACCCGCTCGCCCTCGACGTCGTCGGTGCGCTGGTCGAGCGCGAGCACCCGGATATCG
Organism: Rhodovibrio salinarum DSM 9154; assembly: GCF_000515255.1. Taxonomy (NCBI): domain Bacteria; kingdom Pseudomonadati; phylum Pseudomonadota; class Alphaproteobacteria; order Rhodospirillales; family Rhodovibrionaceae; genus Rhodovibrio; species Rhodovibrio salinarum. Next base: position 1,114,592 of record NZ_KI911559.1, read on the forward strand.
GACAGCACGGTCTCGCTCGCCTTGCGTTCGTTCCGGCTGTCACCGTTCTGCCGGATGCTGTGCGACAGGATCACGTCGACCCGGTCGCCTGGAAAAATCAGGCCGGAGATGCCGCTGGCGGCGTTTACCGGCACCGACAGAGCGCGGTGGCCCTCGCTCAGCATCGCCGCGAGGAAGCCCCGGTCGCCGGGGCGCACGACCCGGGCGTCGGTGACCGGCTCGCCGTTGACCATGCTGGCGCGCACCACCGCGCCCAGCAGGTCGTCGCGTCCGCTCAGCGCCTGATCCTCACTGCCCTGGCCGCGAACGACGTAGGCCTCGAGCAGTCCGTCCTCCGGCCAGGCCTGCCAGCGCAGATGCTCCGATTTCAGGATGGTGCCGGCCTTGAGCGCGCCGTTGGCGACCAGAATCCGGGTCTCCTCCGGGACGTCGACCGGCGCCGGCGCCACGGCAGCCTGGGTCGCCTGACCCTGCTGCTGTTGCAGCCAGTTGTTGGTCATGACCGCGGCTCCGCCGGCAATCGCCAGCGATAGGGCGGTCAGCACGATGACGCGTGGGCGCATGTTGCGGCCTCCTCGGAAAATCGGATCAGGCGGCCGTCAGGCCATAGATGATCCACAAGCCGCCGGCCGCGAGGGCGACGCCGTAGGGGACGCTTTCTCCCATCGCGTCGCGGCCGCCGGTTTGGGGACCGGCCAGGATCGGCCCGTTGAACCAGTGCGCGCGCGGGCTGGTGCGGGTAGCCAGGATCAGAAGGGACAGTCCGGCCCCGGCAACTGCGGTGATCACCACGAAGCCCGCGAGGTCGGCGCTGCCTGCCCACAGGCCCAAAGCCGCCGCCAACTTGACGTCGCCACCCCCAACCGCGCCGCGCGCGAAGCCGATCAGGCCGAGGGCGAACAGAGCGCTTGCGACCGCTGCGCCGGACCACCAGGGGCCGGGCAAGCAGCCGGCCGCCAGAGCGATCGGATAGAGCAAGCCGATCGCGACGACGGCGGTGTTTGGGATGCGCCGGCGCGAAACGTCTGCCCAGGCGCACCAGGACACCAGGGCGGCCAGCGACACCAATAACAACAAGAATATCGGATCGATCATTGGCCTGGACCTGTAAGCGACGAGAGAGAAGCGGGCTCAAGCGCCGGCAGCGCTTGAACCCGCTTGGCTGTCAGCACTACGGCGTGGCGCTGGTCAGCTCGCCGGAGACTGTCGTGAAAAGCCCGCTGATGTCGGTGCCGAGCGTGGTCGCAGCCGTGACAATACCGACGGCGATCAGGGCGGCGATCAGGGCGTATTCGATGGCAGTCGCGCCCGAGTCATTACGGGCAAATTTGGTGATGAACTTCAGCATTGCTGCATCCTCCTAGCTGTGGCTTCTGTCGAACGGCGTGGTGAACTTTGATGCTTGCCCGTAAAAATAAAATTAATGTACAGAATGAATATTTGTGTTGTATTCTAAAATATAATCTAATTGAATTTTATCAGCATCAGGATATTCTGCGCTTATATATACAACCTTATTGTGTACAAGGTGTTCCGTATGCATTTCATCCCAATCGTGCGCGCGCCCAAGGGCATCTCTAGCGACATGCAAAGTCCTGGTGATTGGGGAATACTTAGGTCGAATGCAGGATTTAACAGCCTGTTCACACCGTCGTTCGTAGCGTTGTCCGGCCTTGCGGGCGGCGGTCCCACCGCCGGCATTTCTCCCACGATGGCCGCAGCAGGAGCGTTCCGCAGCCATGACCAGCCAACTGGGCCGCGTCGTCGCGGTCGCTGGCGCCGGCGTTACCGTCAGCTTGACCCGTGACGAACACGGCGCTTCCGCCGCCCAGATCCAGGCGCTCGTGCGCGTGGAGGCGGCGCGGTCCGTCGTCTTCGCCACCGTGCGCGAACTGCGGGTCGACAGTCGCGCTGCCGGCGAGACGCAGATCGCCGAACTGGAGCTGATCGGGGAGCAGGCACGGATGCCGGACGGCGGCCTACACGCCTTCCAGCGTGGTGTGGTGCACTTCCCTGCTCTTGGCGATGCGGTCTGCGAGGCGGCGGCGGAGGATTGGCGGCGGGTTTACATGCCGGATACGGGCGCCAAGCAGATGCGTCTGGGCGATCTGGACCGCGACGGCAACCTGCCGGCGATCGTGTTGTCGGACGAGTTGTTGTCGAAGCATTTCGCCATCCTGGGCACCACCGGCAGCGGCAAATCCTGTTCGGTCGCGGTGCTGCTGCGCCAACTGCTCGATGGCCATCCGAACGGCCACGTCATTCTGCTCGATCCGCACAGCGAGTATCAGGCGGCCTTCGGCGACCGGTGCGTCCTGGTCGATCCGCAGTCGATCTCGTTGCCCTACTGGCTGCTCAATATGGAAGAGATGATCGAGCTTTACTGCAGCCCGGAAGCAGCGCAGCGGGAGCTCGAAGCCGATATCCTGAAGCGCGCGGTGATCGCCGCCAAGCAAGCCTTTCACGGGAGCGAGCAAACCCACATCACCGTCGACACGCCCGTTCCTTTCCGTTTGACGACGGTGCTGCAGCACATCGACCGGGAGATGGGGCAGATCAACAAGGGCAGCGACAGCCTGCCGTTCCTGCGGCTGAAGGCGCGGATCGAGACGCTGCGGTCGGATTCCCGCTTCGCCTTCATGTTCGGCCAGATCTCGGTCCAGGACACGATGGCCGACATCCTGTCCCGCGTGCTTCGGATCCCGGTGGCGGGTAAACCGATCACGATCGTCGATCTATCGGCCGTGCCGGTGGAGATCGTGGACGCGGTCGTGTCGTTGCTGACACGGATGGTCTTCGACTTTGCCGTCTGGGCCGGTCCGAACGCGGAGGTGCCGATCCTGCTGGTCTGCGAGGAAGCGCACCGCTACATCCCGAACGACCCCGACAGTGGCTTCCAACCAACCCTCAAAGCGCTCTCCCGGATCGCCAAGGAAGGTCGGAAGTACGGCATCTCCCTCGGTCTTGTAACCCAGCGGCCGAGCGAGCTGTCGGAGACCATCCTGTCGCAATGCGGCACCCTGTTTGCACTGCGCATGTCGAACGACCGCGACCAAGCGTTCGTGCAGCGCGCGCTGCCGGATGGCGCGCGCGGTCTGTTCGCCGCGCTGCCGGCGCTCAGCAACCGCGAGGCCGTCGTGGTCGGGGAGGCGGCGGCCGTGCCGATGCGCATGCGGTTTGCCGAATTGCCGGCAGAAGCCCGGCCGCGGGCGGGGCAGGCCAACTTCGCCGCCGCCTGGCAGAAGGACGATCCCGGTCGCGAGGTGCTGGATGGCGTGATCACCCGCTGGCGTCGGCAGGACCGCAGCGCTACGGGGCGGATGGCGGCGGAGTAGGGGAAGAGTCCCAGTGTTGTGCAGCCACGCCGCGAAACGTTGTCGTTCGGAACGAGGTCTCAGTCTCAGACTAGAATTAATATAATATATATTATTCATGACGACCCGCATATATACGCTGGGTGATTCTTGTCCATTTATTTGAAGTTTTTTTCATAGTGAGATTTTGTATATCCATCTTGGTAACGAGAGTTGACCGAGGATGGGTGTCAGATATATCGGCCAATTTCCTTCTATTTTTCAGGTAATGGCAGAATGCCCAATCTAGCACTTATTAAATGTCCCAGAGATGCTACCTCTTCAGGTTTAGGGATTTTTCTGGAGGGAGATGATACTTGTATAAATCATAGTGTTAGAAAATAGATATCTGTCGCCCTGGGCGGTGTTAGCTCGTTAGTTTTAACTATAGGCAGCGCAATGGTTGGCGATGCTTGAAGGCGACCTGAAAGCCCTCGTGGATCTGTGGCAGGAAATTCGTGACCCAGATCGAAAAATTCCGAGGCGTTCCGCCTTCGACCCAATGCGCCTGCGCAGCCGATTGGCACAAGTTCATTTGCTTGAGTTCGATGGGCCGGCGTGCCTGATCTACCGTCTATCGGGCACGGCCGAGGTCGCGCGCCTGGGCGAGGATCCGAAGGGTAAAGACTGCTTCACCTTGGTCGATGCCGCGGCGGGGGATTACCTGCGTTGCAACATGCACGCGCTGCTCTTTCATCCCACCGGGGTGCTGGTGACGACCGAGGAGATCTACGCCGACGGCACCCGAACGCCGACACGGTATGTCGCCTTACCATTGCGCGATGAAGCGCGCCAACGCGATCAAGTCATCTCAATCGTTGCCGCGACGGCGGGAAGGCAGCCCACTGGCGTCCTCTCACCGCAACCCTCCGAACGGCCTTGGTACGATTATGTGATGACGGTTGAGCCGGTTGATCTCGGTTGGGGCGTTCCAGCCATTCCGACCTACAGGAGATAGGCAGGCGCCAGTCTCGCGTAGGGCCGGTCTTGTGCGGGGCAGGCGCGTTACCGCAACAGGGCTTGCGTTAGACGAACAGCACCAGCAGCCCCGCCAGGCCGGCAACGCATGGCGCAGCGCGGTGGGTCCAGTGGGCAGGCGCGCCCTTCGCGCCCGTCTGTCGCCCGCCGGCCTGTCGCTGTTGGCTCATCGGTTCGCCGTCGATCGTCGTCCGCGGCGCCAGCGAGTCGATCAGGGAGGCGGCCTTGTGCAACGTGCCCTCGTCGAGTTGCTGGACGGCCAAGCGCGCGCGCAGGGCCAGGACATGCCGGCGCAACTGCTCGCCTTGCGGCTGCGACGCCAGGATCAGAGCGATCCGGGTGTCGAGGAGGCGCAGCAACTGATCCTGCTGACTGGCGGTGGCGGGGCGATCCATTGCAGTTGTCTCCGAACTTCGGCGGTCTCAGAGATGGGGTCAGGATTGTGGGGTAGTGCGTACCACCAGGCAGGCCTGGTCGCGTGCTTTCAGGGCTTGGCAGAGCTGTTTCGGCCGACTGGCATCTGCGAACGGGCCGCTGCGTAGGCGATAATAGGTGCCTTTGTCCGGCACCTCGGTTTTCTGAACGGAGGGGGACAGATCGGCCAACAGGGGGGCGTGCGCGTCCTGCAGGCGCTGCCACTCCTTCTTGGCTGCGGGGCGCGCGCGCAGGGACGCGATCTGCACCCAGTAGCGGGGGGCGTTGGCCGCAATCGCCTGATCGCGCGCAGGGTTGGGCGAGAAACTGGCGGGGACGATGCGGCCTTGCGCCGGCCCGGTCGAATTGGGATCGCTTACGTTTACGTGAGCATCCGTCGTAGGCTGCAGGGGCATTGGCATGGCTTCGGCGACCGGTGCGGCCGGCGTTGCCGTCTGGTCTCTTCCGGTGGTGTCCGTGCCCGAGTGAGCATCCGTGGCGGCCTCGGCCGTCTGGGTCGTGTCTGTTTCAGGTTCGGGCGTTTGCGGGGCGGTGGGCGCAGACGCCGCGACGTCCGTAATCGTCCGGGCGGCGCGCAGTGCACGGTAGTACGCCAAATTACGTTCCACGGCATTGGATCCGAGATCGGCGTCACTGGCCGCCGCGGCGTCATCCATCTCACCGGCCAAACCATAAACCAGAGCGAGGTTTTGGCGGGTCCGGGCGGTCGCTTTGGGATCACGCGCGGCATCCTCCAGCACGCGGATCGCCGGCTTGTGCTGACCGGACAGCGCAAGCGACAGGCCCAGGTTGGTGCGTAGCGCGACGTTCATGGGCGCGAGTTCGAGGCCCTTGCGGTAAACCGTCTGGGCATCAGGGTGCCGGCCCAGCATGTCCAACGCCACCCCTTTTGCGACATAGGGGCGTGTGTCGGCGGCTTCCTGCGTGATCAACCGGTCGAACTGCTCGATTGCCGCCTCTGGCCGGTCCGCCGCCAGCAGCGCTTTCCCCAGGCCGTAGCGCGCGTCAACCGACCCGGGCGCGTAGGTCAGCGCGCGGCGGTAATGCTGCGCGGCTTCCGCAGGGTCGCCGCTGCGGTAGTTGGTACGGCCCAGGCCCAGGTGTCCCGCGGGCGCTTCCGGAAAGCGGGCGGCGATCTTGGCGTAGATGTCGCGCGCGGCGGTGACGTTGCCGCTGGATTCCGTGCGCGCGGCGAGCCGGAGCATGGCTTGCAGCGAGGTTTCCGCTGCGACCTGATCGGCGGCTGTCGTCGCGGTGGACTGTTGCGGGGTGCTGGCGCAACCCGCCAATGCGAGGGATGCCAGCAGGGCCAGGGACGAAGAAAAGCGTGCGCGGCGATCTCTAACCCGGGAGCGTGGTGCTGGGACCATATCGAACTGCTTTCCACTTGTAATCGGAGCCAGGCTGGCGGATGGCGGCGGCGATTGGTACGCAGTCGTCGGACGCACCGGTTTCAGGTCGTGCAGTCTGGCGTGAAAGCGTTAATAAATAGTATTTACTGGTGCATTGCCATGAGATTGCCCAATTAACGATCCATTCAGATCCGTGTATCATTGTATCTCTGAGAATATATCAAATAAAATGTGTTTGCTAGAAATTGAATCTATATACCCAGAGAAAGCGTTTAGATTTCCACACGAATTCCGACTGCCTGCGACGACACGCAACGCCGAACGGCGAACGCGCATTTGCGCGTGGGACGCCAAATTCTAGGCAGGAGTAGACGTCATGCACGTGATCACCTTCGCCTCGCAGAAGGGCGGCTCCGGCAAAACCACGCTCGCTGGCCATATGGCCGTGCAGGCATCGCGTGCTGGTGCGGGCCGGGTTTGTCTGATCGACACGGACCCGCAAGGTAGCCTGTCCGACTGGTGGAATGCCCGCGCCGAGGAGACGCCGGAGTTCGTCCATACTGCGATAGCGAGCCTGGCCGACGACCTGGCTGGGCTGGAAGGCCTGGGTGTGAATCTGGTCGTGATCGACACACCGCCGGCGATCACCGAAACGATCGAGCAGGTGATCGCGCTCTCCGATCTGGTTGTGATCCCAACCCGGCCAAGCCCGCACGACCTGCGCGCCGCCGGCGCCACGGTCGCGCTTGTGGAGGCGGCTGGCAAGCCGCTGGTGTTCGTCGTCAATGCGGCTACCCAGCGGGCCCGGATTACCGGCGAGGCTGCGGTCGCGCTGTCGCAGCACGGCACGGTGGCCCCGACCACCGTGCACCAGCGTACCGATTTCGCCGCCAGCATGATCGACGGCCGCACGGTGATGGAGCTCGCCAAGGCGCAGAAGTCGGCACAGGAGATGAGCGATCTCTGGGGCTATCTCGCCAACCGGATTAGTGGTGACCGGCAGACTTTCCTGGGTGCCCACGCCGCTGCTCGCCCGGCCAAGTCGCCCATGGTGCCGACGCGTGCGGCGGGGGCGGTCGGCTGAACCGTCGGTTAATGACCCTTGAGTCCCTTGTTTGGAGAGCCGTGCCATGACCGTGGCTTCACTCAACGCCCGCCTGCTCGCGCGCAAGGGCGATGCCCGCCCGGCGCCGATCGACAGTGATGAAGACCGTGTACGGCCACCCGTCTGCCGCATGTCGGTGGGCGTAACCGAGTCCCTCTTACATAACGCCTCTCTACCTCACGAGCCCGGAACGGAAAATCCGCACGCGCGCGTCCGGGTCTCGCTGCGTTTGACGGGCGAGCGGCACCGCCGGTTGCGGCTGGCGTCTATCCATCTGAACGCTTCGTTGCAGCAGATCTTGACCCACGCGCTCGACCAGTATCTGGCGCAACTGACCCCTGCGTGCCCTTGTATGGGGGAGGCTGGGGCCGGCAGCGGGACCGACGACTGCCTGGCTGCGACGTCGCAAGCTGGGGCACGCGCGTGAGCCGGCGCGTGCGGCAGGCAGATACGGCACAGAGCCAGCCCGAGTTGCCCCCTGCGGCGTCGTTGCTGAGCGTGCCGATCTTCCGCGCAGCCGCCCGGCAGCAGGTCACCCCCACGAGGGTCGGGACCCCTGCGGAGGCGACAAGCACCGATGCGCCACTGTCTACCGGTGCCCGTGCCGAAACAAGCGCAAGCGACACCGTCGTTGGGGGCATGGAGACGTCCGCTGCGGGGCTTGAGCCGGAGCAGCCAGCATCTGGCTCGAAGCCGGTCGCGACAGGACCGGAATATCGGCGTCTGCTGGACTATTGGCGTGCACTTGCGCGCCAGGGACGGGTATCTGTCGAGAAGCTGGATGGGGACATGATCGCCGCGCGCTGGCCCTATGCGATGCTGTTACGCGTGCCGCCAGGTGGGATCGTTGATATCATCCAGGTGTTTGCACCGGCCTGCGACGCGAATGGAACGGGTGCCGAGACGGGGGTGTGCGCCCAGAACCCCTTCGCCCGGGATCAGGCCTCGCAGATCTCCAGTTGGGTGCTGCAGGTGGCTCAGGATGCCGTCGGCTGTCATCAGCCCAGCCGCCATCAGGAAACCTTTTACCAGGCGGGCCGCGCTCGGTGTTTGCTGGCCGAACTGTTGCCCTGCCACGTGGAAGGCGATCGTGCCGCGTATCTACTGCTGCACCTACAGGACGCGTGAAGACGGGCCGCGGTTTTCAGCGTGCAGCCGGGACGTGCGCGATCGGTCTGGAAAACTGCATTCGCAGCGATGTGGCTTGACGGCGCTTGGCCGGGTCTTTACACGCAAATCTGAATGTAAAAGTTTTAAGACACACGCGGGCACACGCCGATCCGATGAGCTACTCCCTCGAGCAGCGCCGCGTTTACCTCGACATGATCGACCAGGTGGGCCAGCGGTGGCTGCATCTGTTCCGCGGCGATCCTGAGATGTACTCGGCCGCTTACTGGGATCTGTTGACCAGTTTGTGGCGGGCGGGGCAGCCGATGCGCAAGACCGATGCGCTGGCGGCGATGCATGGCATCCGCAGTGCGCACACCGCTGGCAAATACGTCGACGCGGCGATCTCGCGCGGGCTGATCTTGGAAGAGGATAATCCGCGCGACGCCCGTTCCAAGGTCCTGCGGCTCGCGCCGCAGACGCAGGAGCGCCTCGACGCGTTCTTCGAGGAGGCCGTCGGGGATCTGGTGGACGCCGCGCGGCGTGTCGAGGCGCACCAGGATTAGCGCGCCTGCTGGGATTAGCCGAGGTACGGCAGCAGCCCGGTAACGCCGACGAAGATCAGGTAGGCCGCGACGACGTAGTTCAGCAGTCGCGGGCTGATCAGGATCAGGATGCCGGCGATGAGGGCGACCAGCGGTTGGATCGTGTTGAAATCGATATACATGGGCGCAAGACCTCCGGGTCGGATGTGTGCGTTGTCGGGCAGGTGTGGACGCGGCCCCGGGGTGGCACCTACCTGCAGCACCGGGCCCGTATGACTCCGGCTGTGCGCGTAGCAGAGCCGACCCGCCCCTGACTAGAGGCGGTATGCGGGCGTCCCATGATCGGACACACCAAAATCGCGAAGGAGCGCAGTTTGCAGATGGCCAAGGTGAGCGAGGCCGCGAGACTCTACATCAGCGCCGAGCGGGTCTGGGAGACGATCGGCCGCTTCGAGAGCATCGACAGCTGGCATCCGTCAGTGCTGGGCATCGAGATGTCGGGTAGCGAGCATCAGCCGGAACGCCGGCTCGAACTGGGCGACCCGGAAAAGCTGGTGGACCGGCTGGAGAGCCATGACGACGCGGCGATGAGCTATCGCTACAGCTATCGGGGTGGGCCATTGCCGCTGTCGGAGATGACGGCCGAACTGCGTGTCAAACCGGACGACGCGGCCAGTTGCACGATCGAATGGTCCGCTGATCTGTCGCCGGACGGCGACACCGAACAAGACCAGGCCGTTGCCGAGTTGCAGAACTTCTTCCGCCGCGGGCTGGAGCACCTGCGCTTTACGCTGGCGGGTTGAGCATAGCTTTGCCAAGCTGGCTGCATGACCGACAGTGATCCGCCGATCGCGCGCCCCGAAGCCGATCAGCCACGGCTGGCCGACCTGCTGACCTTCTGGTTCGATCCAGCGAGCCGGCCCTATTGGTTCGACAGCACACCGGCGTTCGATGCCCAACTGCGCGAGCGCTTCCTGGATTTGTACGCGGCGGCGGCGGACGGCGGTCTCAGGCAGTGGCGCACATCCGCGCACGGCTGCCTCGGGCTCGTGCTGCTGCTGGATCAGGTGCCACGCAACGTCTTTCGCGGCACGCCGCAGGCATTTGCGACCGACCCCGAGGCGCGCGCCATCACGCTGGAGGCGCTGGATAAGGCGTTCGATCGGGAATTGGACGAGGCGCAGCGGCTGTTCCTCTATCTGCCGTTGGAGCACAGCGAGGATCTGGCCGATCAAGACCGCTCCGTAGCCTTGATCGCCCAATTGACCAGCGAGCCGGCGTGGAAGGACTACGCCGACAAGCATCGCGCCGTGATCGCCCGCTTCGGCCGCTTCCCCCACCGCAACGCCCTCCTGGGGCGGGAGAGCACGGCGGAGGAGCGGGAATTCCTGGAACAGGGTGTCGGCTGGTAGGGCGTTCGGTGTGCGCGCTGACTCTGGCCGCAGGCCCTCGTGCTAGGCTGCCCCGGCGATTGCCCGCAGACCGCCCGGACCGCCAAGCGCGTCGCGGCCGTGCGGGGCGGTCAGGTCCAGAACCGGGCCCTTGGGCACGATCTGGGTCGGGTTCACCATCGTGTGGCTGACGTAGTAGTGCTTCTTGATGTGCTCGAAATTGGTCGTCTCGGCCACGCCCGGAAGCTGATAGATCTCCCGCGTCAGGCCCAGCAGGTTCGGATAGTCGGCGATCCGATACTTGTTGCACTTGAAGTGGCCGACATAGACGGGATCGAAGCGCACCAGCGTGGTGAATAGGCGGATATCCGCTTCCGTCAGCCGGTCGCCGGCGACGTAGCGCCGCTCGGCGAGCAGGCCCTCCAACCAGTCCAACGTCTCGAACAGGGCGTCGAACGCTTCCTCGTAGGCTTCCTGGGTGGTAGCGAAGCCGGCCTTGTACACCCCGTTGTTGACCTGATGGTAGACCCGTTCGTTCACTCGCTCGATTTCCGAGGCGAGATCGTCGGGGTAGAGGTCGAGATCGGGATTGCGGGCGAAGGCGTTGAAGTCCGCGTTGAGGATGCGCACCAGATCCGCCGACTCGTTGTTGGCGATCGTGCCCTGCTTCTTGTCCCATAGCGTCGGCACCGTGACCCGGCCGGTGTAGGTCGGGTCCGCCTTGACATACAGCTCCCGCAGATAGGCTGCGCCGTTCTCGTGGTCGGGACAGTCCTGGGTAAACTCCCAGCCGTTGTCGGCCATGTACCAGTGCACGACCGACACCGGCAGCGCATCCTCCAGGCCCTTCAGCGCGCGCATAATCAACGCGCGATGCGCCCAGGGGCAGGCGTAGGAGACGTAGAGGTGATAGCGGTCCGCTTCGGCCGGGAAGTTGCTGGAGCCGTTGGCGGTGACACGGTTGCGGAACTTCGTCTCCGGGCGGACGAAGCGGCCGCCGTGCTTATCGGTGTCGTACCACTGGGTGTGCCACTCACCATCGATCAGCAGGCCCATGACGGGATCCTTTCGCATGTCCTCATGAACAGGAAGCGGTGTCGGGCGGGGCGGCCGCGCGCCTAGGGCAGGTCGGCCAGCAGCAGCTCGCTCTCCGCCACGGCGGTGATCTCGATCTCGTCCTCTTCGGAGATAACCGCGCCGTCGCGCGCGTCCAGCGTGGTGCCGTTCACGGTCAGTTGCCCCGTCGAGGCCACCAGATACCCCTGTCGCTCGCGCCCGAGGGCGTGACGCACTGTCTGGCCCGCCCGGAGCGTCGCACCGAATAGCGCGGCGTCCTGATGGATCGGCAGGACTTCGTCGTGCCCCGGCCGGCCGGAGGCAAGCGGCACCAGCCGTCCGGCCCGTTCCTGGGAGGGAAAGGCACGCTGGTCCCAGCGGGGCGTCAAACGCTCCTGCGCCGGCTGGATCCAGATCTGGAAGAGTTGGGTGATCTCCGGCTCGCGGTTGTATTCTGCGTGAATCACGCCCTTGCCCGCGGTCATCACCTGCACGTCGCCGGCGGGGGTGCGCCCCTGGTTGCCCAGGTTGTCTTCGTGCGTGATCGCGCCGCGGCGGACGTAGGTGATGATTTCCATGTTGCGATGGCCGTGGGGATCGAAGCCCGTGCCCGGTTGCACCGTGTCGTCGTTCCAGACCCGCAGCGGTCCGACGCCCATGCGTGCTGGGTCGTGGTACTGCCCGAAGCTGAAGTGATAGCGCGCGGACAGCCAGTCCAGTTCGAACGCGCCCAGGCTCTGGAAAGGACGATGCTCGATCATCGCCGGAGTTCCTTTCGCAACAGGAGAGAAGGGTCGGAACGCGCCGCCAGGCCCCTTTTGCCGTGCGGCGAAAAGGGGCCTTTGCGATGGCGGTCGTACCGGCCGAGGTGCGTTGCCTCAGCCGTGCAGCTTCTTGGTGATCTCACTCACGTGGCGGCCTTGCGCGCGGGCGATGGCGAGCTCGTTCTCGCTCGGCTGACGGCTGCCGTCAGCGCCGGCAATCGTAGTGGCGCCGTAAGGCGTACCGCCGGTGATCTCGCTCAGATTGCTGAGTTCCTGCACGGAATAGGGGACGCCCACGATCACCATGCCGTGGTGCAGCAGCGTGGTCTGCATCGAGATCAGCGTCGTCTCCTGGCCACCGTGCTGGCTGCCGGTCGAGGTGAACACGCTGCCGACCTTGCCGATCAGCTTGCCCCCGGCCCACAGGCCGCCAGTCTGGTCCAGGAAGTTGCGCAGTTGACCGGTCATGTTCCCGAAGCGGGTCGGCGAGCCAAGAATGATCGCGTCGTAGTCGCCAAGCGCGTTGGGATCCTCCAGCACCGGCGCGGTCTGGTCGGTCTTGTACCCGGCCTGCTGCTGCACACTCTCCGGTACCAGCTCGGGCACGCGGTAGATGTCGACCTGCGTCCCCTCGACGTCGCGGGCGCCGTCGGCGATTGTCTGCGCCAACGTCTCCACGTGACCCCAGGTCGAATAGTAAAGTACCAGTACCTTCGCCATCGTCGTCGCTCCTTTGCGCGTGTGGTTGGTCGTTTCCCGGGAAGCGGGCCGCAGCGGCCGCAGGCAGGGCCCGAGGCGGCGGGTCCGAAAGCCCGATCTACAAGGTCAGATAGGCGTTTACGCTCGAACGGAAAACATGCGAATCATGCATCGCATTGTTTCCCAGAAGAAACGAGAGCCGCGCATGACCTATGAACACCTGAGCGCCATGGCCGTTTTCGCGCGGGTGGTGGAAGAGGGCAGTTTCTCGCATGCTGCGCGCGGGCTGGGACTGAGCAAGTCTGCGGTGTCCAAGCAGGTCGGCCGGCTTGAGGATCGGTTGGGCGTGCGGCTGTTGAACCGCACCACGCGCCAGCTCTCGCTAACCGAAGCCGGGACGGCCTTCTACGAGCACTGCCGCCAACTGGTCGCCGACGCCGAGGCCGCGGAAAGCGCCGTGACCCATCTGGCCGCCGCCCCGCGCGGCACGCTTCGGGTCAACGCGCCGATGTCGTTCGGGCAACTGCACGTCGCCCCGGCGCTGCCGGAGTTCCTGGCGGCTTATCCGGAGCTTTCGGTCGAGATGCAGCTATCCGACCGGACGGTGGACCTGATCGAAGAGGGGTTCGATCTTGCGATCCGGATCGGCCAACTGCGCGATTCCAGCCTGATCGCCCGGCGGTTGGCGCCGCTGCGCCAGGTTCTCTGCGCCGCGCCGTCCTACCTCGCCGCCCAGGGGCGTCCGGAGCACCCGCATGATCTGAAGGATCACGAATGCCTGATCTACTCCTACCTGTCTTGGGGGCGGGAATGGCGCTTTCAAGGCGTTGACGGGGAGTTGCGAGTTCCGATCCGGGGACGTCTCGAGATCAATAACGGCGATGCCCTGCTGGCTGCCGCGCGTCAGGGCTTCGGGATCGTCATGCTGCCGAGCTTCCTGGGCGCCGACGATCTCAAGGCCGGCCGGCTGGAGCCCCTGCTGCAAGACTGGTGCGAACCGGCGGCGGGCGGCATCCACGCTGTTTTCCCGGCAAGCCGCAATCTGTCCCCCAAGGTTCGCGTGTTCGTCGACTATCTCGCCCGACGCTTCGCCGGGCAGCCCTATTGGGAGGTGGAACAGGCGGAGACGGCGGTGTGAGAGCATGAAAGCGGCTGGCAATGGCCACTTTTCTCGCTGGGCGGGGAAGAAGGCGCGCCTTGGCGGCGTTCCGGGGCTGTGGTAAGCGGACAGTAGTCTGTAGTCCCACGCGTGGGCGAAAGAGGACGTTTCGATGACTGACGGTATGCTGCGCTTTCATATCGGGCCGGAGCGGCCCGACGACGCCGAACGGATCGAGCCGCTGCTCGACCGAACGTTCGGCGACGAGCGCCGTCAGAAAACCGTCTATCGCCTGCGCGCGGGCGTACGTCCGGTGCCCGAACTGTGCTTCGTCGCTACCGACGATTTTGGCAAGATGCTGGCGTCCTTGCGCTTCTGGCCGATCCAGGTGGCCGGACAGGGCGAACCGCCGGCGGACGGGCCGCAGGCGATCCTGTTGGGTCCGCTGTCGGTGGAGCCGAAGTACCAGGGCCGTGGCATCGGTCGCGCACTGGTGCGTCAGGGGCTGGACACCGCGCGGCGCATGCCGGTCGAGCTGTGCGTCGTGGTCGGCGAGCCTGGGTACTATCAGCCTTACGGTTTCATTCCGGCCACGCCGCAGGGATTGATCCTGCCCGGTCCGGTGGAGCCGCGTCGTTTCCAGGTGCTGGAGCTCAAGCCGGGCGCGCTGGAGGGTGTACGCGGTCGCATCCGCGCCGACCTCCGCTACGCCGAGCCGGGTGCGGCCGGGAGGCATCTTCGCCGGGCGTGAGCCGGACGAAGATGGCTGATCACGAGATCGGGAAAATTTAACTGGCGGCGGCGAAGCCCCCGATTGGCGGGGGCTGCCTAATAGTTCAGCCGCAGAATCTCGACGTTCAGGGCCGTGGCGAAGCAGACCCAGGCGAGGTAGGGCAGCATCAGCAGGCCGGCGGCGCGACTGACCTGCCAGAAGGCGGTGGTGGTGGCGAGGATCGCCAGGATCAGGGCAACCACGTCGACCAGCGCCAGGAAAATGTCGCCCGCGCCGAAGAACAGTGCCGACCAGGTGAAGTTGAGCGCCAGTTGAACCAGGAAGCAAGCGAGCGGCCAGCCGAAATCCTCCCGCTGGGCCGCGCGCCAGGCTTGCCAGCCGGCTAGCGCCATCAGGAAGAAGATCGCCGTCCAGACGATCGGGAAGGCGAGGTTGGGCGGTGTGAACGTCGGCTTGGTGAGGTCGGCGTACCAGCCGTCGATCGCGGGCTGCGTGACCGAGACGGTCGCTCCTTCGACCGCGAATACGAGGGCCAGGAAGGCGATCAAGACGAGCGCTTGCTGTGCGAACGAGCGGCGCTTGGGCGGGTCGCTATCGATGGGGGCGGCGGTCATCACGGCTATTTACCCTCCCGGAACCAGGCGGCGATCAGGGTGCCAAGCACCAGGATGAGCGCGAGCACGGCCGGCAGCAAGGGAACTTCCGTCACACCCGCCACGCGGTAGTCGCGGTTGGCGTCCAGTCCGATCCAGCCGCGTCCGGCGCTGTCGCGGTCGGGATCGACCTTGCGCAGGCGCGGAATGCCGTCGGCGATGCGTACGTGTGCTCCGCCGCTCGCCTCGACCAGCGGGTGCAGACGTGCGCGCGTCGACCGGACGTCGCGGTATTCCAGTGGGTTCGGTGGCCCAGCGGCGGCGACGGCGGTACGCGTGCCGTCGCTGAGTTCGTAGGTGCCCAGTTGGTCGACCGGCATCGTCGTACTGGCACGTCCGTCCGGGCCGGGCTCGAGCTGCAGCGTCTGGGTGCTGCCGTCGGGAAGGGTGACCTCGACCGGTGGCAGTTCGGTCTCCAGCGAGCGCCGCTCGACCACCAGGCGGTCGCCCTCGACCCGGGCGCGCAACGCTTCCTCCTCCAGCTCCGGCTCTTTCATCAGCCAGTGCGCGACCCGGCGCATCAACTCTGCCTGCGGGCCGCCGCCCTCGTAGCCGCGCGCCCACAGCCAGGCGTGGTCGCTCATCAGTTGGGCAACCCGTCCTTCGCCGACCCGGTCGAGGATCAGCAGCGGCCGATCGCGCACGCCTTCCATCACGATATCGCCGCTTTGGACGTCGACATTCAGATGCCGGAACCAGCGGCTCCAGTCGGCCTCTGCTTCGGGCCCGTTGGAGCCAGTCAGGCCGCGGGTCACCGGATGGCGGGTGCCAAGCTCGGTCACCTGCGGCTTGAAGCCCTGTTCGTAGATCTCGCCGGTTGGCGCGCCGGGCAGCACGCGGCCCAGCGGCGTGCGGTACAGCGACATCCGGCTGGCGAAGCTGGGGCCGCCGGCTTCCAAGAGCGCGCCGCCGTTGCGCACGTACTCGGCGACGTTGTGCAGATAGAGCGAGGGCAGCACGCCGCGGCGCTGGTAGCGGTCGAAGACGATCAGATCGAACTCGTCGATCTTGACCTCGAACAGTTCGCGGGTCGGGAAGGCGATCAGCGATAGTTCCCGGATCGGCGTGCCGTCCTGCTTTTCCGGCGGCCGCAGGATGGTGAAGTGCACCAGGTCCACTGACGGGTCGGATTTGAGCAGCGAGCGCCAGGCGCGTTCGCCCGCGTGCGGTTGGCCGGAGACGAGTAGGACGCGCAGGCGGTCGCGCACGCCGTTGATCACGATCGCCGCCCGGTTGTTGGCCAGCGTCAGTTCGCGCGGGCCTTCCGCGACCTCCAGCTCCAGCACGTTCTGCCCGCGGTGGGTCAGCTCGACCGTGATCTCGGTTTCCTCGCCGACCGGCACGGTGCGGGTGCGCGTCTCAGTGCCGTCGCGGGTCAGGCGCAATTCGGCGCTCGCCGGGCCGTTTTCGGGTGCGGACAGGTCCTCGACCTTGACGGTGAAACGGATCTCCCGGCCGACAATCCCGTAGCCCGGTACGTCGCCGACGCTCAGGCGGCGGTCGCCCTCGTCTTCCCGGCCGGTCATCAGGTGATGCACTGGCGCGTCGATATCCAGGGCGTCCAGGCTCTCCGGCACATCGTGGATCTGCCCGTCGGACAGTACGACCAACCCGGCGAGGCGCGCGCGCGGGATCTCCGCCAGCGCGCGGGCGACATCGTCGAACAACCGCGTGCCGCCTTCCTGGTTGGGTCCGTCCGCGTCGCCGACCCGGATCACGCGGACCCGCGTATTTTCGAGAGTCGCGAGGTCGTCATCAAGCGCGTCCATCGCGCGCGCGACCTGCGCTTGCCGATCTTCCAGGCGGTTGCTGGCGCTTTCGTCGACCGCGATCAGAACGATGTCGGGTAACTCCTCGCGCTGCTCCCGGATCAACGACGGGTTCGCCAGCACCGCCAGGATCGCCGTCAGCGCCAGCGCGCGCCAGGCCGCCCCGCGGGCCTGGCACCAGGCGGCGACGCCGATTGCCAGCGCGCTCAGAACCGCCAGCGCGATCACCACCGTCCAGGGGACCAGCGGCGCGAAAGCGAGCGTGGTGGCGTTCAGCATGACCGACCCCTTGGCGTGCGCGCCGTCATTGGCCTAGCCGCTCCAGGATCGCCGGGACGTGCACTTGATCGGCCTTGTAGTTGCCGGTCATGGCGTACATCACCAGGTTTACCCCGACCCGATAGGCGATCTCGCGTTGACGTTCCCCGCCGGGCGTGACGGCGAAGCGCGGTTGCCCCGCCTGGTCGATTGCCCAGGCGCCGGCGTAGTCGTTGTAGCCGACCAGGACGCTCGCGACCCCATCGCCGTCCCCGCCACCGGCGCGCGTGTCTTCGACCCATAGCTGGCCGCCGTCGTAGCGGCCCGGGAAGTCGTTCAGAAGGTAGAAGGTCTTGGTCAGCACGTGCTCTGGCGGCACGGGCTGCAGCGGCGGGATATCCAGGTTGCGGGTCAGTTGGCGCAGCGCCTGTGTCGCGCCCGACAGGCCGCCGCCCAGGTTCACGTTCGGCGTCGGATCGCGCAGGTCGAACAGGATCGTCCCGCCATTGGCAAGGTAGGCGTTGACCTTCCGCGTGGCCTTCGGACCGAGCGGGGCCTGCTCGGCCGTTACCGGCCAGTAGAGCAGCGGGAAGAAAGCGAGCGGATGCTCGTTCAAGCGCACCGGCAGCGGCGCTTCCGGCTCGATCGAGGTGCGCGCGCTCAGCGTGCGCGACAGGCCGCGCAGCCCCTGTTCGGCGATCTGGTCGACTCGCGCGTTCCCGGTCACGACGTAGCCCAGGCGCGTGTCCAGCGTGGCCTTCAGCGCGTAGCTCTCCGGGTCGTCGCTGCTGTCGACCTGCGCCTGTGCGCTACCGGGCGCCAGCGTGACGGCGAGCAGGATCGCCGCCGCACCGCCGGCCGCACGCCGTCCCATACCATCGCCCCCGGTCGGGCCGAACAGGCCGCGCAACAGCAGTGCGAGCACGAGATCGACCAGCAGCAGCGCCAGGGCGGCGACCAGCAGCCACGGTCCGATCGGACGTTCCGGTTCGGCCGAGAAGCCGCCGACCGAGATACCGTTTGGCAGGGCGGTGAGCGGCCGCGCGTCCACCACCGCGGGGCCCAGGTTATGCGCCCGGCGTTGACCTTCCAGACCGTACAGGCCCGGTGGATGGGCGGGATCGATCGTATTGGACTCCAGGGCCTCCGGCGACAGGGCCTGCACGCTTGCCGGCGCCGGGCCGAGCGCGCCAAACCCGTCGAGCACGCTGGACGGCGGTAGGGGGCTGCGCTCGGAGGATCGCGCGATCCCTTCGCCGACCGCCACGACACGCCGGAGCATTTGCACGAACAGACCGGACAGCGGCAGGTTCGACCATTGCGCGTTCGCGGTGGTATGCACCAGCACGACCCAGCCGTCGCCGCGCTGATCGGCAGTGACCAGCGGCGTGCCGTCGGCGAGCCGGGCCCAGGTCTTCTCACCCAGGTCCAGGGCGGGTTGGGCCAGTACCTGGCGGTCGATGGTCAGGTCGTCCGGCACCGACAGGCCGGCGAACGGGCTGTTGGCGTCGAACGGCGCCAGCTTGGGCGGGCTGCCCCAACTCATCGTGCCTGATAGTGCGCGCCCGCCGCGGCGCAGGCGTACCGGCAGCAGGGGGTCGCCGCTGCCGTCCCGCGCGTCCGGCCCCGTCAGCTCGCGTGCCAGCCGCGGTCCGGCGAAACGCAGCAAGACGCCGCCGCGCTCGACCCAGCTGCGCACCTGGGTGCGCAGGTCGGTGCGCAGGGCGCCGCGGTCGGACAGCACGATCACCGCCTGGTCCTGGGCCAACAGCGCGCCCAGCCCCCCGCGTGTTACCTCGGCATAGGGGTTGAGCGCGCGTTCCAGGTAGTACACCTCCGACAGCAGCGGCTGCGCGTCGGCTTGCGCGCTCTCGGTCACCAGGCCGACCGGCCGGCGCTGCCAGCGGGAATCCAACAGCGCGACGCTGGCTGCGGTAGTCTCTCCCTCGACGCTGACGCGTGATATCCGGTTGCGCAGTTCCAGCGGCAGGTCGAAGCGCACGGTCGCGTCTCGGCTGCCGTCCTCGAAGCGTGCTTCGGCCGTGGCAACCAGCCGGCCGCGCTCGTCGTTGGCGACCACCGTGCGGGTGGTGGGACCGCGAGTGTCCGGGCGGTGGATCGGCACCGCGAGGTCGGTTCCGTCGCTGGACGGTGGCAGTACGCTGAGCGGCAGGTTGCCCGGCCGCGGGCGCATCACCTCGACCCGGCCCAGGCGTTGCAGCCGGCTGGCGAGCGCGTCCGTGCCCGGCGTTTGCAGCCCGTCGTTCAGCCAGATGACATGTGCGCTGCCGGTGATCTGCAGGTCGGCCACCGCGGCCAACGCGGCGTCGTAGTCGCTTGGCCAGGGACGCGGCTTGAGCGCGCGGACCCGCTCGCGGGCGCGCTCCGGACGCAGCAGGTCGCTTGCCGCGAGCGGCGTATCTGGCCGTTCGGTGGCGGTGGTCAGAAGGTGCACCCGACGCTCTTCCCGCACCGCGCGGTCGAGCGTGACTTCAGCCGCCTGCATCCGTTGCGACCAGTTCTTGGCCGCCGCCCAGCCGTTGTCGATCACCAGCACGAGCGGCCCGCTGCCGGAGAGCTGAGTGGCGGGGTGCAGCACCGGACCGGACAGGCCGACGATCAACAGCGCGGCCGCGGTCAGGCGCAAGAGCAGCAGCCACCAGGGCGTGCGCGCGGGCGTCTCTTCCTTCGGCGCCAGGCCGAGCAGCAGGCGGATCGCGGGGAAGCGCTGCGTCTTCGGCGCTGGCGGGGTGACGCGCAGCAGGAACCATAGGGCCGGCAGCGCCAGAAGCGCGAGCAACAGCCACGGCTGGGCGAAGGCGAGGGGGCCGAGTGCTGCCATACGGGCCTAATCCATCCTCCGTTCTGCGGTGCCTGCTGGGCCCATCGGGCTAGAGAGAGTGAGCTAAGGCGCTGTAAACCGCCAACAGCGCCGTCTGCGGCGACCGGTCCGTGCGGTGCCAGGTGCAGCGCCAGCCGGTGCGCCGGGCGATCTCCCGGATCGCATCGATCTGGGCCGATAGCTGGTCGCGATACTGCGCGCGCACCCCTTCCGCGCGCGACAGCAGCCAGGGGCGCTCCCCCTCGAGCCCTTCGAAGCGCACGCGTCCCGAATAGGGCAGCGTCTCCTCCGCGGGATCGAGCACCTGGACCAGATGGCCGTTCACCCCGCGCTCGGCGAAGCTGCGCAGGCTGCGTTCGATGTCCGCGGGATCGGCTAGAAAGTCGCCGAACAGCAACACCTGCCCGTAACGCGGCAGTGGCTCGGGCGCGGGAAGCTCCCGTGCGTCTTCCGGTTGCTCCCGGCGTAGCAATTCGCTCAGACGCACCAGCGTGCCGCGGTTGGCGGCTGGCGGCAGTCCGGTGCCGAGCAGGCTGACGTGTTCGCCCGCGCGGATCATCAAGGTCATCAGCGCGAGCATCAGCAATTCGGCGCGCTCGCGCTTGGTCGGCAGCTTGTTGGAAGAACGCCAGTCCATCGAGGCGGTGCCGTCGCGCCAGCACCAGACGGACTGCGCGGCTTCCCATTCCATTTGCCGGACGAAGACGCGATCGGCCTTGGCCGTCTGGCGCCAGTCGATCGCTTGCGGCGAATCGCCGGGCTGGTAGTCGCGAAACTGCCAGAACGCCTCGCCCTGGCCGACGCGCCGGCGGCCGTGCACCCCTTGGGCCACGCTGGCGGCGACCCGCTCGGCGTGCAGCAACAGCGGCGGCAGCGTCGCGGACAGCTGTTCCGCGCGCTGGCGCGGGGACAAGGTCGTGGGGCTCATGCGGGTCACGTCCAACGCCGGTGCCGGCTGCCGGTTTCCGAACTGACGGGCACCGTGGCTGTCATCACTGCAGTGGCTGGCACAGCCGGTCGATCAGGGCGTCGAGCACCTGTCCCTCGGCGCGGGCGGCAAAGGTCAGGGCCATGCGGTGGCGCAGGATCGGGTGGGCGAGTTCCAGCACGTCGTCGACCGACGGGGCGAACCGCCCTTCCATCAGCGCCCGCGCGCGCACGGCCAGCATCAACGCCTGGCTGGCGCGCGGGCCGGGACCCCAGGTGACCTGCTCCGGTACCTCAGGGATCGTACTGGTTTCGGGGCGGCCGTTGCGCACGAGCTGCAGAATCGCTTCGACCACGCTTTCGCCCACGGGCACGCGGCGCACCAGCTGCTGGGCGTCCATCAATTCCTGCGCGGTGAGCACGCTTTCGGCCTTGCTGTCTTGCGCTCCGGTGGTGGCGACCAGCATCTGGCGCTCGGCGTCGATATCGGGGTAGCCGACGTCGATCTGTAGCAGGAAGCGATCGAGTTGCGCCTCCGGCAGCGGGTAGGTGCCTTCCTGTTCCAGCGGGTTCTGGGTGGCCAGGACGTGGAACGGCTCGGGCAGCGCATGGCCGTGGCCGGCGACCGTGACCTTGCGCTCCTGCATCGCCTGCAGCAGCGCCGACTGCGTGCGGGGACTGGCGCGGTTGATCTCGTCGGCCATCAGCAACTGCGAAAAGATCGGGCCGGGGATGAAGCGGAAGGCGCGCTTGCCCGCGTCCGTTTCCTCCAGCACCTCGGAGCCCAGAATGTCGCTTGGCATCAGGTCGGGGGTACACTGCACGCGCCGCTCGTCCAGGCCGAACACCGTGCCCAAGCTTTCGACCAAGCGGGTCTTGGCCAGGCCGGGCACGCCGATCAGCAGCGCATGTCCGCCGCACAGCAGCGTAATCAGCGTTTGATCGACCACCTCCTGCTGACCGAAGATGACGGTTCCGACCGATTGCCGTGCCGCCTTGAGGCGGTCGCCCAGTTGTTCGATCTCCTGGGCCAGGCGATGGTCGGATTGCGCTTCCGCAGTGGAAGCGAACGGATCGGTGGTGGTCGTGTTCGCTGACAAGACGACGCCCTCCATCGTCAGAACCGCAGGACCGGATCGCCGGGGAGCACGCGAGGCATGCCGCTGAGACGCGATCGCATAGAGAGAATAGGGCCAAGCGCGCCCCCTGACGAGGGGGGCGGCGGCACAAGCGCCGCGACCGGGGCCGACGACGGCACCCGGATCGGCACGCTGACAGGAATCGAGCCCGGCGACTTCGCGATCACCCGCGACGGCGTCTGGTGGCACGACGGTGCCCCGATCCCTCGGCGCGAACTGGTCAAGTTGTTCGCCACCGTGCTCAAACGCGAGGCCGACGGCGGCTACGCCCTCGTGACGCCGGCAGAGCGGGCGCGCGTGCACGTCGAGGACGTGCCGTTCCTGGCCGAGGAGCTGGAGGTCACACATGCGGACGGGCAGCAGGTGCTGACCTTCCGGACCAATACCGACCGCTGGATCGAGGCGGGGCCAGATCATCCGATCTGGGTCGAACACGTGCCTGACAGCGCGGAACCGGCGCCGTATATTCGGGTCTCGGACGGCTTGGATGCCCGACTCGTCCGTTCCGTATTCTATCAGCTGGCCGAGTTGGCCGAATCGCGGCCCACCGAGGGGCGCATGAATGCCAACGACGCAAGCGACTCGCAGGGACAGGAGGTCCTGGGCGTATGGAGCCGCGGCACGTTTTTCCGGCTGACCGCCGACGCGCCGGCGTGAGCGCGGGGACGCCCAACCTCGACCGTTTGCGGATGCGCATCCAGGCGCAATGCCCGCTGGGCGGCGATCATCCGGTGCGTCGCAATCCCCGCCGACGCGGCGACGACGATCTGAATCCCGGCATGATCGATCCCGCAGGGGCTTTCATCGATGCCGCCGTGCTGGTTGCCCTGGTGGCGCGGCCGGCCGGCCTGCAGGTTCTGTTGACCCGACGGACCGCGCATCTGAGCGCGCACGCCGGGCAGTGCGCCTTCCCGGGCGGCCGGATCGAGGCATGGGATGCCAGCCCGGAGTCCGCTGCGCTGCGCGAGGCGCAGGAGGAAGTCGGCCTGGACCCGGAGGGTGTGGAGATTCTGGGCCAGCTCGACACCTACCTTGTACGCACCGGCTACCGCGTAACGCCGATCGTCGCCCTGATGACGCGCCCGCAGGAACTGAAGCCCGACGGGTACGAGGCCGAGGCGGTGTTCGAGGTGCCGCTGGACTACCTGATGCGCCCGGAGTCCCGGCGTCTGGCTAGTCGCACCGATCTGGGTCAGGAACGCTTCTTCTACATCTTCGACTATGGCGACTACGACATCTGGGGGGCGACGGCGGGGATGCTGGTCAACCTGATCGAGGTGCTCGGCCACGAGCCCTAACCGAATGGCTGGCGCCACGGGCTGGCGACGGCGGCCGGCGCGGCTATATCCCCACCCAGATTTCCGTTCCCAAGCCGCGAGCCCGCAAGCGCACAGATGCAATCGAACAGATGCTGAAGAAGTTCCTCACAGTCGTCCTGCCGATCGCGCTGCCGTTCCTGGTCTACTGGGGCTACGTGATGCTGGCGCGCTGGCGGGCGCGCAAGACTGGTGGGGTTGAACGCGATATTCCCTGGCCCTGGGCGGTGCTGACATTGGTTGCGGTGGTGCTGATGGTGTCCACCCTGGTCGGCTACCGGGTGCTGGACGAGCAAGCAACGCCGGGTCAGCAGATTACGCCGGAGCGCTTGATCGACGGCCAGATCCAGGACAGCGACGTGGTCGACCGCCCCGAGTCGCCGCGCGAGGGCAGAGGGGCGGCAGGCGAGTAGCTGCTGGCGCAAGCCCAACTACCAACCGCGTAGTCAAAAGCAGTCTTTGTCACCTGCCCGCGGGCCGCTTACAACGGCAGCCATGCAGCCCGCCGGACGGATCGACCCGCAGGACTGGATGACCGCGCCGGACACCCGCGCGGTGGTGGCCGCGCTGACCGCGGACGGGCAGGAGGTGCGCTTCGTTGGCGGCTGTGTCCGCGATGCGCTGATCGAGCGGCCGGTCGGCGACATCGACATCGCCACCCCCGACGCGCCCGAGACGGTGATGGCGCTGCTGCGGCGCGCGGGGCTGAAGGCGGTGCCGACCGGGATCGAGCACGGCACGGTGACGGCCGTCAGTGGCCATCGGCCGTTCGAGATCACCACCCTGCGTGAGGATGTCGAGACCTACGGCCGGCACGCCCGCGTCGCCTTTACCGACGACTGGGCGGCCGATGCCGCCCGGCGCGATTTCACCATGAACGCGATGTTCTGCGCGCCCGACGGGACGATTTACGATCCGTTCGGTGGCTGGGCCGACCTGCTGGCGGGGCATGTGCGCTTCGTCGGCGATGCCGAGGCGCGGGTGCGCGAGGATTACCTGCGCCTGCTGCGCTTCTTTCGCTTCTACGCCCGCTACGGCCAGGGGCCGCCGGATGCGGCGGCATTGCAGGCCGCCCAGCGCCACGCGGGTAAGCTGACCACCTTGGCGGCGGAACGGATTTGTCACGAACTGCTGAAATTCCTGGAAGCCGCCAATCCAGGGCCGGCGGCGCGGGTGATCCGCGATTACGGCATCCTGCAACCGGTTTTGCCCGAGGCGCGCTATGCGGAGCGGCTCAGTTGGCTGGCTGCGATCGAGCGCGAACAGGGGGTTGCGATCGATCCGCTGCGGCGGATGGCGGCCTGGCTCGACCTGCGCGAAGCGCATCGCCTGGGGGAACGGTTGCGGCTCTCGAAGAAGGCGGAGCGATACCTGCGCACACTCGCCGCGCCGACGGCAAGCGTGCGTGTCGACCGGGCGACCGCAACGCTCCGTCGGCCGCTGCATCGGTTGGGCCGGGAACTGACCCGCGACCTATACCTGCTCGACGCCGCCGAGCGTGCGGCGGCAGGCGGACGCCTCAACACCAAGGCGTTGGCAGCCGGTCTGGCGGAGATCGAGGCCTGGCAGCCCAAGCGTTTGCCGGTCGATGGGCGCGACGTGACCGCGCTCGGCGTCGCGCCCGGACCGCGGATCAAAGAGCTGTTGGAGGCGCTGGAAGAGTGGTGGGTCGACCAGGACTTCCAGCCCGGCCGCGAGGCCTGTCTTGCGGAACTGAAGCGCCGGGTCGCGGCCCTTCCTGGGGACGGCTAGAGCATCAGACTTTTATTCGTGCACATAGCCTGCGTGGCGGAAGAAATTCCAGCATTCCTCTGGCTGGAACAGGTTGCAGATGTCGCCAGTGCGTCGCCAGAGGGCGTCGTAGGTGCGCGCCTCGGCGGCCCGGAGATGTGCCTTGAGCTTGGAGAACGCCAGTTCGATTGGGTTTAGGTCCGGCGAGTATTTCGGCAGGAACAGGAACCAAGCGCCGCGCTCGGCGAGGAGCGCTCTGGCGTGAGCGCTGTCGTGGGCGGACAGGTTGTCCAGGATGACGACGTCGCCCGGGCGCAGTGTCGGGGCGAGCTGGTGCTCGACGTAGGCTTCGAAGCGTTCGCGGTTGAGCGGCCAGTCGATCACCCAAGGCGCTGTCAGGCCGTCGCAGCGTAGGCCGGCGATAAAGGTTTGGGTCGCCCAGCGCCCGGCCGGCGCCTTGGCGTCGACCCGCGTGCCCCGCGGCGCCCGGCCGCGCAGGCGGGTCAGCTTGGTCGAGGTCGCGGTCTCGTCGACGAACACCAGGCGCCTGGGCTGCGCGCGCATCCGGGCTTGGCGCAGCCCGGTCCAGACGCGCCGCGCGGCGGCCACGTCCGGGCGGCGCTGCTCGGCGGCCGTCAGCGCCTTTTTTTGTAAGTGATGCCGTTGCGGCACAGGAAGCGGGACACAGATGCGGGCGCGACCGACACGCCGCGTTCGCGCGCCAGCTTGTCCGCGAGCTCGGGCATCGTCAGGTCTGGCCGCTCGGCCAGACACGCCCGCAGATAGTCGAACTGGCCGGCCAGCTTGCCACCACCGCCCGGACGTCCTCGCGCATCCGGCGCAATCCGACCAGTCTGCGACCAGCGTTTTACCAGCTTGACCGCCGAACTCGGGCTGATCCGAAAGTGCCGGGCAGCCGCCCGCTTGCTGCCACCCGCCTCGACGTACTGCACCACCCGCTCGCGCAGGTCCTTGGAATGCGCACCGCTCATGATTCACCTCCTACGACGGTGAATCACACAGCAGCGCCGAAGGGAATCCCTGATTCGATGAGCGGGTCCGATGCTCTAGCCGTTCGATTCGGCCGCGAACTGGTCGTAGGCGCGCAGCGCTTCCCCGCCGTAGACCATCGACGGGCCGCCGCCCATGTGGATCGCGGTCGCCACCGCCTCGGCAACTTCCTCGCGGGTCGCGCCGTAGCGCATCGCTGACTTGGTATGCGCGGCGATGCAGCCGTCGCAGCGCAGCGACACCCCGATCGACAGCGCGATCAGCTCCTTCACCTTGGCGCTCAGCGCGCCGTCGGCATAGGTCGCCTTGCCCATCTGCACGAAGCCCTTCATCAGCTCCGGAGCAGCCTGGCGCAGCAGCTGCGCGTTCTCGCTTACGTTCTTCGCGGTCGCCGGATAGTCGGTCGCCATCGTCGGGATTCTCCTGTTGCGGTGCTTCACGCGTTGACGATTACGTCTAGGCGAATGTGTTGTCCAAAAATGAGTGCGGTGCAACAGGGCGCGACGATCTGCACCGGATCAGCCGTTGCACGGTTTACGGCCAGGACGCCATCGGCGGCAGGGACATCAGGATCGCTTCCGGGTTGCCGCCGGTCTTGAGGCCGAACTGGGTGCCGCGGTCGTAGACCAGATTGAACTCCGCGTAGCGACCGCGGTGGATCAATTGCTGGCGGCGGTCGTCGTCGCTCCAGGGTTCGTGCATGCGCCGGCGAACCAGCCGCGGAAAGATGTCCAGAAAGGTCGTGCCGACGTCCTGGGTGAAGGCGAAGTCCGCCTCCCAGTCGCCGGAGTTCAGGTAGTCGTAGAAGATCCCGCCGACGCCGCGCGCCTCGCCACGGTGCTTGTTGAAGAAGTACTCGTCCGCCCAGGCCTTGTAGCGTTCGTGGTCGGCAACCGCATGGCGGTTGCAGCAGTCTTCCAGCGCCTTGTGGAAGTCGCGCGTGTCGTCGTCCTTGACCAGGGCCGGGTTCAGGTCGGCGCCGCCGCCGAACCAGCTTTGGGTCGTGACGATGTGGCGGGTGTTCATGTGCACCGCCGGGGCGTGCGGGTTCCACATGTGCGCCACCAGCGAGATGCCGGCCGCCCAGAAGCGCGGCGCCTCCGACGCGCCTGGGATCTGCGTTGCAAACTCGGGCGAGAAGTTGCCGGAGACGACGGAGATGTTGACCCCGACCTTCTCGAACACCCGGCCATGCATCACCGCCATGGTGCCGCCGCCGGGATCGTCCACGCTATCGTCCGAGCGGGTCCAGGAGGTGCGCTGGAAGCGCCCGGGCGGGATGTCGCCCATGCGCTCGGCCGTTTCGCCGGACAGCTCGTCCTCCAGGGTCTCGAACGCCGCGCAGATGCGGTTGCGCAACTCGGCGAACCATTCGGTGGCACGGTGCTGGCGCTCGGAGACCGCGCCGACGCCCTCCGCGCTGACTTGGCTGGTCGGGCTGTCCTGGCTGCTATCGGCGTCACTCACGGGGGATGGCCTTCTTCGCTGCTCGGTCTTTACGTCTCGCAAGGCGGCACGGCGGCGTCCTGGGCCGCCGGGTAGCCGCCGGTCTGGCGTAGCGCCTCGCCCGCCACCATCGCTGCGGCAAGCGCCACGTTCAAGCTGCGCATGCCGGGCGCCAGCGGAATTCCGACCCGCGCGCCGGCAGCGTCATGCACGGCCTGCGGCACGCCGGCGCTTTCCCGCCCCAGCAGCAGCACGTCGTCGGGTCGGAACTCGAAATCGACATGTCGGGTTGCGGCATGCGTGGTCAGCAGCACGAGCCGCCCGGGCTCCGTCGCCAGGAAACGGTCGAACGAGCCGTGCCGGCGCAGGTCCATATGACGCACGTAATCCATCCCGGCGCGCTTGAGACGCTTGTCGTCGAGCTGGAAACCGAGCGGTTCGATCAGGTCCACGCCCAGCTCTAGGCAGGCGGCGAGGCGCAGGATGGTGCCGGTGTTCTGGGGGATGTCGGGTTCGTAAAGCGCCAGGCGCATGGCCGAGAATCGGTGTCGAGGCGGGCTTTCGGGGCTTTGCGTTTGTCGGGCATTTCCTCTATAGGAGGGCCGCAACTTTGCCTGTATGGGGTGTGGGCTGCGCTAGCATGTCGCATCCATGCGCCCAGGCATAGCCCTAGCTTTCGGCCATACGCGCCGAGTAGTTTGGCCGCTTGCATTTTGACTGCCAAAATCTCGGTGTGCCTTGTGCGGGCCAAGGGCACCCTTAGTGAAGCCAGCAAGGGAACGTTAGTCACTATGGCGAACACGGCGAACACCGGGCAGAAAGGCGGCGGCTCTTCGCGCCGCGATTTTCTGTACCTCGCCACCGGCGCCGTCGGCGCCGTCGGCGTTGGCGCCACGGCTTGGCCGTTTATCGATCAGATGAACCCCAGCGCGGCTGTGCTGGCGCTGGCCACGACCGAGGTCGACCTGAGCCCGATCTCCGAAGGCATGGGCATCACCGCGATGTGGCGGAGCAAGCCCGTGTTTGTACGCAAGCGCACTCAGAGCGAAATCGACGAGGCGCGCTCGGTGGATGTGAACGCGCTGCCTGACCCGCAGACGGACGAGGCGCGCGTGCAGCAGCCGGAGTGGCTGATCGTCGTCGGCATCTGCACGCACCTTGGGTGCATTCCGCTGGGCAACAAGCAGAGCGAACCGCGCGGCGATTACGGTGGTTGGTTCTGCCCGTGCCACGGCTCGCACTACGATACGTCCGGACGGATCCGTAAGGGGCCGGCTCCCGAGAACCTCGCGGTGCCGACCTATAATTTCGTCAACGATTCGACGGTCCAACTCGGGTAGGGAAACGGCCACATGGCTAGTGATTACCAGACGCCATATAAGGGCGTGCTGGGTTGGCTAGACGATCGACTGCCGGTCATCAACTTCGCCGACCAGCATTTGCGCTTCTATCCTACCCCGAAGAACCTGACTTACGCCTGGAACTTCGGGTCGCTCGCCGGCATCGCGCTCGTGATCATGATCGTCACGGGTGTCGTGCTGGCGATGCACTACACACCGCACACCGCCTACGCGTTCGACTCGATCCAAAAGATCATGCGCGACGTCAACTACGGTTGGCTGCTGCGCTACATCCACATGAACGGGGCGTCGTTCTTCTTCATCGTGGTGTACATCCACATCTTCCGCGGCCTTTATTACGGCTCGTACAAGCAGCCGCGCGAGGTCTTGTGGGGGTTGGGCGTGATCATCCTGCTGCTCATGATGGCAACCGCCTTCATGGGCTATACGCTGCCCTGGGGCCAGATGAGCTTCTGGGGCGCCACGGTGATCACCAACCTGTTCTCCGCGGTGCCGGTGTTCGGTGACGAGGTCACGCGCTGGCTGTGGGGCGGTTTCGCTGTCGGCAACCCGACGCTGCAACGCTTCTTCGCGCTGCACTACCTGCTGCCCTTCGTGATCCTGGGCGCGGTGATCCTGCACCTTGTCGCGCTGCACCGGTACGGCTCGAATAACCCGACCGGCATCGAGCCCAAGGGCAAGCAGGACCAGGTGCCGTTTCACCCCTACTACACGGTGAAGGACCTGTTCGGCCTGGGCGTATTCCTGATCGCGTTCTCGCTGTTCGTGTTCTACGCGCCGAACTACATGGGGCACGCGGATAACTACATCCCGGCTGACCCGCTGGTGACGCCGCCGCATATCGTGCCCGAATGGTACTTCCTGCCGTTCTACGCGATCCTGCGGGCGATCCCGAGTAAGCTGGGTGGGGTGCTCGCGATGTTCGCCTCCGTGCTGGTGCTGTTCGTTCTGCCGTGGTTGGACCGCAGCCGGGTGCGCTCGGGCCGCTACCGTCCGATCTTCAAGCAGTTCTTCTGGCTGCTGGTGCTGGATGCCCTGGTGCTCGGCTACGTCGGCGCGATGCCGCCGGAAGGCATCTGGATCCCGATTGGCCAGATCGCGACGGCATACTACTTCGCCTTCTTCCTGGTGATCCTGCCGCTGCTGGGCATTTTCGAGCGACCGAAACCGTTGCCCAACAGCATATCCGATCCCGTCCTGAAGAAAGGTGGCGGACAGCCCGCTGGCGCAACCGCGAAGCCGATGGAGAAAGCGTAACCGCCATG
Organism: Rhodovibrio salinarum DSM 9154; assembly: GCF_000515255.1. Lineage (NCBI taxonomy): Bacteria > Pseudomonadati > Pseudomonadota > Alphaproteobacteria > Rhodospirillales > Rhodovibrionaceae > Rhodovibrio > Rhodovibrio salinarum. Next base: position 1,144,927 of record NZ_KI911559.1, read on the forward strand.
AAGAAGCTGTTTGCCGCAGTGGCGATGGCCGCGACCATGGGGCTGGCCTCCGGGCCGGCCCAGGCCGCCGAGTCCACGTCGCTTCCCGAGCACACCTGGGAATTCGAGGGCGTGTTCGGGACTTTCAACCGTGCCTCCGCGCAGCGGGGCCTGCAGGTCTACAACCAGGTTTGTTCCAGCTGCCACGGCATGAAGTATGTGGCGTTCCGCACGCTGGAGGACCTTGGCTATAACGAAGACCAGGTCGAGGCGATCGCTTCGCAGTACACCGTGACCGATGGTCCGAACGACCAGGGCGAGATGTACGAGCGGCCGGCGGAGGCGAACGACACTTTCCCGTCGCCCTATCCCAACGAAGTGGTGGCGAAAAACGCCAACGGCGGCGCCGCGCCGCCGGATCTCTCGGTGATCACCAGCGCCCGTCCGGGTGGCCCGGAATACGTCCGTGCGCTGATGATCGGCTACGAGGAGGCGCCGGCGGATGCCGAGCTCGCGCCGGGGCAGTACTGGAACGAGTACTTCCCGGGCCACAAGATCGGCATGCCGCAGATGCTGATGGACGGCGCGGTGGAGTACCAGGATGGCACCAAGGCGACCGCCGAGCAGATGGCGCACGACGTGACGACGTTCCTACATTGGGCGGCCAACCCGCACATGGAGGAGCGCAAGCGCATGGGCCTGAAGGTGATCCTCTTCCTGATCGTCCTGACCGGGCTGCTCTATGCCGTGCAGCGCAAGGTCTGGAGCGACGTCAAGAAGTAGCCTTCCCACGGGCCGTCCGTGCCCGCGATGATAAGGGCCGCATCCGCAGGGCGGGTGCGGCCCTTTTTCGTGCCATGGGGGAGATTTGCCGCGGTGCCGTACGCTTGCGTTCGCGCGGGCCACGCGGTTAGGTGACCGCTGGACCCGTCAGCAACCGTAAAGCGGACACGGCATCTCATGAGCGAGCCTGGCACCCCGCCTGTGATCGGCGTCATCGGCGGTAGCGGCGTCTACGACATCGAGGGGCTGGAAAACGCCGAATGGATCACGGTCGACAGTCCGTTCGGGATGCCGTCGGACCAACTGCTGACCGGCGAACTGGATGGGCAGAAGGTGGTGTTTCTGCCGCGCCATGGCCGCGGCCATCCGCTACCGCCCAGCCGGCTGAACTTCCGCGCCAACATCGATGCCCTGAAGCGCGCCGGCGTGACCGAGATTTTATCGGTCTCCGCGGTCGGCTCGCTAAAGGAGGAACTCACGCCTGGCACCTTCGTCCTGTGCGACCAGTTCATCGATCGCACGGTCGAACGCGAACGCTCCTTCTTCGACACCGGTCTGACCGCGCACGTCTCGCTCGCCGATCCGACGTGCACGCGCCTGATGGACGTGCTGCAGGACAGCGCGGCCGCCGAGGGGATTCCGATCCACCGCGGCGGCACCTACCTGTGCATCGAGGGGCCGCAGTTCTCCACCCGGGCGGAGAGCGAGCTGTTCCGCAGCTGGGGCTGTGACGTCATCGGCATGACCAACATGCCCGAGGCCCGGCTCGCGCGTGAGGCCGAGCTCTGCTACACCACCATCGCGATGGTCACCGATTACGACTGCTGGCACGACGACCACGACAACGTCTCGGTGGACGCGGTGATCAAGGTGCTGCTGGCTAATGCCGACAAGGCGCGTGGTCTGGTCCGTCGCGCCGTGCCGGCCCTGGCCGGCCGGCAACAGAGCTGCCCGCGGGGCTGTCAGCACGCCCTGGATAATGCCATTATCACCCAGCCACACGCCCGGGACCCGGCGTTGGTGCGTAAGCTGGACGCCGTCGCCGGGCGGGTGCTGAACGGCTGACTGGACGCCTTCCAACGGGCGCGAAGCGGGGCGCGCGGGGAGACGGGAAGGAGGACGACCATGCAGGTCGACGGCATCGCGTACCGCACGATCTGGCCGGCCGCCGACGGCCGGGCGGTGGAGATCATCGACCAGACTAAGCTGCCGCACAGGTTCGAGACGGTGCGGCTGGAGACGGTGGATGCGGCCGCGCACGCGATTCGCGCCATGCTGGTCCGTGGTGCGCCGCTGATCGGTGCGACGGCGGCCTACGGCCTATGGCTGGCGCTGCGTTCCGATCCGTCCGATGTGGGTCTGGATGCGGCGGCCGAGAAGCTGGTGGCCACCCGGCCGACCGCGATCAATCTGCGTTGGGCGGTCGACGCGGTGGTGCAGGAAGTGCGCCCGCGCGACACCGGCGCGCGTGCCGAGGCCGCTTTCGCCAAGGCGGGCGCGATCTCAGACGAGGATGTAGCGATCAACCGCGCGATCGGCGAACACGGTCTGGAGCTGTTCAAGCGCGCCTACGCCGAGAAGGGCGGGCAGGGGCCGCTCAACGTGCTGACCCACTGCAACGCCGGCTGGCTGGCCACGGTCGATTGGGGCACCGCGTTGGCGCCGATCTATATGGCGCACGACGCGGGCATCCCGGTGCATGTCTGGGTCGACGAGACCCGTCCGCGCAACCAGGGCGCGGCGCTGACGAGTTGGGAGCTCGGTCGCCACGGCGTGCCGCACAAGGTGATCGTCGACAATACCGGCGGCTTGCTGATGCAGCGCGGCCTGGTCGACCTCTGCATCACCGGCACCGACCGCACCAGCGCCAACGGCGACGTCTGCAACAAGATCGGCACCTACCTGAAAGCGCTTGCCGCCCAGGACAACGGCGTGCCGTTCTACGTCGCCTTGCCGGGGCCGACGATCGACTGGACGCTGGACGACGGCACCCGGATTCCGATCGAGGAGCGCGACAGACGCGAGGTCACGCACCTCACCGGCCAAACCGACGATGGCCGGATCGAGACGGTCCGCGTCACCCCACCCGATGCTGAGGCGGCCAACTACGGCTTTGACGTCACGCCGGCGCGTCTGGTCACCGGCCTGATCACCGAACGCGGCGTGGCAGCCGCGAGCCATGCGGGTCTGGCGGGCCTGTATCCGGAGCGCGCCTGCACAGCCGCCGAATAACGGACGAGTCTCCAAGCTGCGATGGACACTCCCGACCTGAGACAGGACATCTGCGACACCGCCCGGCGCGTCAGCGCCCGGGGATTGGACCGGGGTTGGAAACGCCCTCGATCGACGTGCGGTCCGCGCGCGGCCGGGGGCATGTGATGAGCCCGAGGTCCCTGAACGGTCCGCCGCCCGAACGTCCGGTGCGCGGCCTGGACCACTTGTTGATCGTGGCGCACGATCTGGAAGCTGCCCGGTCGACCTACGAACGTCTGGGGTTCCGCACCGCGCCGCGCGGCCGGCATATCGGTTGGGGCACGGCCAACTACTGCCTGATGCTGGAGCAGGGCTATCTGGAGCTGCTGGGTATCGTCGACCACAGCCAGTTCCTGAACGGTCTGGACGAGACGTTGGCGACGCGGGGAGAGGGGCTGTCGGCGGCCGCCTTCGCCGGTGACGACCTGGACCGTTCGGCCGGGCTGTTGCGCGAGACAGACGTTAATGTCGGCGCGCCGCAGGACCTGCAGCGCACGATCGAGGCGGACTCGGGCGATCTGTTGCCGCGCTTCCAGCTATTGCACCTGCCGCGCACGGCCACACCGGGTCTACCGGCCTTCATCTGCAAGCACCTGACCCCGGAGCTGGTCTGGCAGCCCGGCTGGACCGACCAGCCGAACGGCGCGCGACGGATCGCCGGTTTGACCGTGATGGTCGAGGATCCGGGCGCGGTCGCGGTGCCGTATGCCGACATCTTCGGCTTCCGGTCGGTGACCAACACCGACAATCTGGTCACGGTGGATTGTGGCGGGTGCTATCTGCGCTTTACCGACGCCGATGGCTTGCTGGCGTTGCATCCCCAGGCCCGCGCCTTTACCTCGCCGCCGCCGCAAGGCCCTGTTGCCATGCGGGTCGAGGTCGCGGATAAGGCGCACACCGCGAGCGTCCTGCAGGCCAACGGCGTTAGCTTCGAGCGGGACCGCGATGGTCCGCTGCACGTGCCAGCCGCCGAGGCGGCTGGCGTGATGCTCGATTTCGTCTAGGCCGGCACTGCGCCCGGGTCTCTCATTCACATCCGAGTCTGGAGTTCCATTCGCCGTGGCCGCCCCGATCACCGTCCGCTTCGCGCCCAGCCCGACCGGCTACCTGCAGCTCGGCAACGCGCGCGCGGCGCTCGTCAACTGGCTGTTCGCCCGTCAGCAGGGTGGAGAGTTCATCCTGCGTCTGGACGATACCGACCAGGCGCGCAGCGAGTCCGCCTATGCCGAGGCGATTCGGGAAGACCTGACCTGGCTCGGTCTCGGGTGGGACCGGGAGTTCCATCAGAGCGAGCGGCTGGACCGCTACCAGGAGGCGCTGCGCGACCTGGAAGCCGCCGGACACATCTACCCCTGCTACGAGACCGAGGCAGAGCTGGAGGCCAAGCGCAAGGCGCAGGCCGCGCGTCGGCAGGCGCCGGTCTACGACCGCGGCGCGCTCAACCTGACGGACGCAGACAAGCGCGCCTACGAGGCCGAGGGGCGCCAGCCGCACTGGCGCTTCAAACTCGCGGGTGGGCAGGTAACCTGGGACGATCGGGTGCGCGGCCGGCAGAGCGTCCAGGCGGGTGCGGTGTCCGACCCGGTGCTGATCCGGGCCGACGGCCGGCCGCTCTACACGCTGACCAGTGTCGTCGACGATCTGGACTCCGGCGTTAGCCACGTGATCCGTGGGGAGGATCACGTCACCAATACCGCGGCCCAGATCCAGTTGTTTGAGGCATTGGGCGGCACGGCGCCGGCGTTCGCCCACCTGCCGCTGCTGCTGGACGCGCACGGCGAGAAGCTGTCCAAGCGCACCCAGGGCCTTTCCCTGCGGGAATTGCGTGCGGACGAGGTCGAGGCGATGGCGCTCAACAGCTATCTCGCCAAGCTTGGCACGCCGGACCCGATTGAGGAGCGGCAGAGCTTGAACGCCCTGATCGAGGAGTTCGACTTAACGCGCATGGGGCGGGGGGCGCCCAGGTACGACGGCGATGAGCTGATGCGCCTCAACGCGCGCCTGCTGCACGTCACCGACTACGCCACCGTGCGTTCGCGTTTGGAAGCGCTCGGCCTGGCGGACGCCGACCAGGACTTCTGGGAGACGGTGCGTCCGAACCTGACCCGCTTGTCGGAGGCCAGGCAGTGGTACCAGATCTGCCGCGGTACCATTCAGCCGATCGTGGAGGAGCCGGACTACCTCGCCACCGCCGCCGAGCTATTGCCGCAGGAGCCTTGGGGCGAGACCACCTGGCAGCAGTGGACGAGCGCGGTGAAGGAGCGGACGGGGCGTAAGGGTAAAGGCCTGTTCCTGCCGTTGCGCAAGGCGCTGACCGGCATGGAGAAGGGGCCCGAACTCGCCCACTTCCTGCCCCTGATCGGCCGCGAGAAGGCGCTCAAGCGCCTGAACGGGGAAACGGCCTAAGCGGCCCTTGGTCGAGAATTTGCAGGGTACCGCAGCGGGTCATCGTCCTTATGACCCGCGTGCCCGCTCGAACCCGGCAAGGAAGCTTTGCAGGTTGGCGCCCAGGGCGTCCTGCAGATAGCCGCCTTCCTGAACCAGCACGGTCGGCAGATCGAGGCCGGCGATCGCCGCTGCGATCTCGGCGAAGCCGTCGGTGGTGACGGCAAGCCCCTTCAGCGGGTCGCCCTCATGCGCGTCGAGGCCGAGCGCCAGCACCAGTGCGTCCGGCTGGAAGGCGCGGATGCGCTTGAAGCCGGCCTCTAGCGCAGCCAAAACCCCTTGTGTGTCGGTCCCGCGTGCGAGCGGCAGGTTCAAGTTGCAGCCCAGCCCGTCGCCTTCCCCGCGCTCGTGTGCATGGCCCCAGAAGAAGGGGTAGAAGCGTACCGGATCGGCGTGGACCGAGACGGTCAGGACGTCGCCGCGGGTCCAGAAGATGCCCTGGGTGCCGTTGCCGTGATGGACGTCGACGTCGAGGATCGCGACCCGCGCGTGGTCATGGTCGCGTAGCCATTGCGCGGCGATCGCGCAGTTGTTCAGGAAGCAGAAGCCGCCGGCCATGTCGGTGTAGGCATGGTGCCCCGGCGGCCGGCACAGCGCGTAGGCGTGGCGCGCACCCTCGGCGACCAGTTGGGCGGCTGTGACCGCGATCTCCGCGCTTGCCACCGCGGCTTCCCAGGTGCCCTCGGAGATCGGGCAGGCGGTGTCGGCCTGGTGGTAGCCGGCCTGGCCAACGGCGCTCGCGGGATAGCTGGCGGGCCAGCGGCCTTGCGGGTGGACGTTCGGGATCACCTCCGCGCTCGCGCCCTCGATCCGCTGCCAGCGCGGCACGATGTGCTCCAGGAACTGCAGGTACTCCGGCGAGTGCACGGCGGCGATCGGCCCGCGGCCGTGGTCTGCCGGGGCCATCAGTTGGTGGCCGTCGTCGCGCGCGGCCTGCGCCAGGCGTCGGGCGCGCTCCGGCACCTCCGGGCTGTCCTGGACCGCGCCGTTCACCAGGAAATGCTTGGGATGGTGGCTTGCGTGGGCGTCGGACTGCACGACCCGCATGGTCCTCGTTCCTCCTCCGTCGTGATTTCGGTCAGAAGGCGACCTGATCGACGCCCTTGAGTTGCAGCATTTCCCGCGCCTCGGTTGGCGTGGCGGGTTCGAGCGACAGCTCCTCCAGGATGCGGCGGATCTTGGCCACCTGCTGTGCGTTCGACTGCGCCATCTCGCCCTTCGCGATGAACAGGCTGTCCTCCAGCCCGACGCGTACGTGACCGCCCAGCGCCGCGCCCATGGTAACCAGCCGCAGCTGATGCCGTCCGGCCGCGAGTACGGAGAAGTGGTAGGCGTCGCCCAGGACGGCATCGGCGGTGCGCTTCATGTGCAGCAGGTTGTCCGCCGTCGGCCCGATCCCGCCCAGCACGCCCAGGACGAACTGGACGAACAGCGGTGGCTTGACCAAGCCGCGCTCCAGGAAGTGCCCCAGGGTGTGGATGTGGCCGACGTCGTAGCACTCGAACTCGAAGCGGGTGCCGTTCGCCTCGCCCAGGTCGTGCAGGATCGTCTCGATGTCGGCGAAGGTGTTCTTGAAGATGAAGTCGCGGGTATCTTCCAGGTACTTGGGTTCCCAGGCGTGCTTCCAATCCGAGAAGCGTTCCGCGGCCGGGAATAGGCCGAAGTTCATCGAGCCCATGTTGAGCGAGCACATCTCCGGCGCGAGTTGCCGTCCGGCGGCCGTGCGTTCTGCCACGCTCATGTTGTGCCCGCCGCCGGTGGTGACGTTGACCACCGCATCGGTGGCGTCCTTGATCCGGGGTAGGAACTGGCGGAACACCTCGGGCTCGGGGGTGGGGCGGCCGTCGGCGGGATCGCGCGCGTGCAGGTGCAGGATCGCCGCCCCCGCTTCCGCCGCGCCCACCGCCTGTTCGGCGATCTGCTCCGGCGTCACCGGCAGCGCCGCGCTCATGGTCGGCGTGTGGATCGACCCGGTCACCGCGCAGGTGATGATGACCTTCTCGCTTGGCACGGCGGGACCTTCTCCCCAGTCTTTTTGTTGTGTCTGGCGCTGCTGCAGCGGGTGTTTCTGTCCGGCGGACCCGCTTACCCGCCCGGCAGCCCGGCTTCGCGCGCGAAGGCGGCGAGCGCGGCGGCGAGCATGCCGACCAACTCATCGAGTTGCGCTTCGGTCACGATCATCGGTGGGCAGACCATGATGTGGTCGCCCTCCATACCGCCCCGGGTCCGTCGGGAGTAGACGATCAGCCCACGCTCGTAAGCGAGTTCCACGACGCGGGCGTGGGCGTTCAGGGACGGTGGCAGCACCGCCATCGTCTCCCGGTCCGCGACCAGCTCGATCGCGGTCAGCAGGCCCTTGCCACGGACGTCGCCGATGAAGGGAAAGCGTTCCTTCAGCTCGGCCAGGCGCTGCAGCAGGCTGGTGCCCCGGATGGCCGCATTGTCGATCAGGTGCTTGCGGTCGATCTCCTCCAGCACCGCCAGCCCGGCAGCGCAGGCAAGCGGGTTGCCGGCGTAGGTGTAGCCGTGCAGGAACCCGCCGGCGTCCAGAACCGGTTCGACCAGCCGACCGGGCGCCGCCATCGCGCCCAGCGGCGCGTAGCCGGCGGCGAAGCCCTTGGACAGCACCATGATGTCGGGCGTGATGCCCCAGTGCTCCGCGGCGACGAAGGCGCCGGTGCGTCCGGCCCCGCTCATCACCTCGTCGTAGATCAGGAGCACGCCGTAGTGCCGGCAGATCTCGGCCACTCGGGTGTAGTAGCTGTCGGGCGCGACGAGCGCCCCGGTGGAGGCCCCGCCGACCGGCTCCATGATGAACGCGAGCACGCTGTCCGGGCCTTGGCGCTCGATCTCGTCGGCCAGCAGGTCGGCGTAGCGACGGCCGCGTTCCTCCATCGACAGCGCGTCGCGGTCCAGATAGGCGGTCGGTGCGGGGATCGCCGGCATCTCCCGCATCATCGGGCGGAAGGGGGCGTTTAGCGGTTCGTAGCCGGTGATCGCGAGCGCGCCGAGGGTGGAGCCGTGGTAGGACGGCTGCCGGGTGATCACCTTCCAGCGGCTGTCCTGGTCGGTCGCCACTGCCCATTGCCGGGCCAGCTTGATCGCGGACTCCACCGCTTCCGACCCGCCGGAGACGAAGAACACCCGGTCCAGATCGCCCGGCAGGCGGTCGGCCACCCTGGCGGCCAGTTCCTCCGCCGGGGCATTTTCGAAATGCAGCCGGTAGGCGAAGGTGGCGCGCGCCATCTGCGCCTGCATCGCTTGCAGCACGTGTGGGTTGGAATGGCCGATGTTCGAGACCATCGCGCCGGACGAGCCGTCCAGGTAGCAGCGGCCGTGGACGTCCCAGATGTAGAGGCCGTCCGCCCGGTCGATCAGCGGCCGGCGCTGGCGGCCTTGATAGAACAGGTGGGACGGTGGATGGGCCTCGTGACGCGTTCTTTGCGGGGCGGCGTTCTGTGCGTTGGTCATGGCGCGACTATTCCGCGGCGGCCTTGGCCGCTGTGTTCTCGTCGGCGTCGAGCAGCACCACGTCTTGGGCGCGGATGCGCAGCTTGACCGGCTGGCCTTCATGGAAGGGATGGCGGTCGATCGGGTTGATCGCCTGCAGGCTGAGCGGTCCCGCCTGGAGGAAGTAGCGCGCGGCCTGCCCCTGGTAGTCGACGGCCGTTACCTTGCCGTCCAGCACGACCGAGTCCGGGTCGGGCTCCGGGGCGGCCTCGGACAGGAAGATCTTCTCCGCGCGCACCGCAAGGCGCACCCGTTCGCCCTGTCGTGCGGCGCGGCCGTCGCGGGGGTGGCCCAGCAGCTCACTGCCTGCGTCGAGCGTGAGGCGGGCGGTGGTGCCGGACAGCTCCGCCACCCGCCCGGAGAAGATGTTGGAGATACCGAGGAAGTTGGCGACGAATTCGCTCGCCGGCTCGTTGTAGACCTGCTCCGGCGTGCCTTCCTGCTCAATCCATCCCTCGCTCATCACCACCACCTTGTCGGACATCGCCAGCGCCTCCGACTGGTCGTGGGTGACGAAGATGGTGGAAATGCCAAGCTCGCGCTGGATGCGCTTGAGCTCGACGCGCATCTCCTCGCGCAGATTGGCGTCGAGCGCGCTCAACGGCTCGTCGAGCAGCAGCACGTCCGGCTCGATCACGATCGCCCGGGCGAGCGCGATGCGCTGCTGCTGGCCGCCGGAGAGCTGCTTGGGCACCCGGTCCTCGACGTGCGGCAACTGCACGAGCTGCAGCGCCTCGCGCACCTTCTGGCGGGCGGTTTCCTTGTCGACGTCGCGGTACTTCAGGCCGAAGGCGACGTTCTCGTAGATCGTCTTGTGCGGGAACAGCGCGTAGTTCTGGAACACGATGCCCAGGTTGCGCTTGTGGATCGGCACGTCGTTGACGCGCTGGCCCTTGATCCGGATGTCGCCTTCGCTGGCGTTCTCCAGCCCGGCGATCATGCGCAGCGTGGTCGTCTTGCCGCAGCCGGACGGGCCCACGAAGGTGACGAACGAGCCGCGCTCGACATTCAGGTCCATGCGGTGGACGGCCGTGAAGACGCCGAACCGCTTGACGACGTTGCGCAGTTCCACCGCGTGTTGGGGGTCGGCCAAGGCGGGCTCCCGCGGGGTTGGAACGCACGGCTGGCGCAGGCTGCGCGCGGCCGAGGTCGGTGAAGGGGTGGGCGCGGGAGAACGGCGGATGGTTCGACATTGTGTCGTGAACCGCCGTCTCCCGCGCCCGGTTCGGACGGGGCTAGGCGCGCCCGTTTAGTAGCCGCGCTGGATCCGGCCGAAGGTCTTGGACCAGTCGGCTTCGTTGCTGTTCCAGTAGTCGGGCTTGTAGAAGTTCAGGCCGTCCAGTTTGCCGGTCGGGTCGTAGGCCGGCAGGTTCTTGATCTTCTCGGTCAGTTCGACCTTGTTCGGGTCGAGCGCCGGGGGATAGTTCTGCCCCTCGGCGACCGCGATCGCGACTTCCGGCTCCAGCATGAAGTTGAGCAGCTGTTCGCAGGCTTCCATCGGCGAGCCCTTGAGCACGAACAGGCACTCCTGCCAGCCCAACCCACCCGGCGGGTCGTAGTAGCCGATATTGTGGCCCTGCGCCTGCAGCGCCGCGATCCGGCCGGACCAGCCCTCGGTTGCGTAGATTTCGCCGTTCGCCAGCAGACTCATCAATTCCGCGCCCGACTGCCAGTATTTCAGCGACAGATCGCGGTGGGTGCGCAGCGCCTCCCAGACGGCATCCATGTCCTCGATGCCGTTCGGGTCCTGGCCGGTCTGGAGCGCGCCGTACCAGATCCGGGTCTTCCACTCGCCCCAACCGCCGATCTTACCTTTATAGGCCTCGTCGAGCAGGATGTTCGGGCCCTTCTCCTTGATCTCCGCGTCGGAGATGACGTCGCGGTTATAGGCTAGGCCCGTGGTGCCGTAGTCGTACGGCGCCGCCGACAGGCGGCCGTCCGAAACCTCGCGGAAGGGCTTCTGAAGCGCCTTGATGGTCAGGTCGAGGTTGGGGATGTTGCTTTCGTCTAGCTGCGTCGAGAAGCCGAGGTTGTGGTAGCGGACATAGTCGAACACGCCCGACAGGTGGGCGATGTTGAACTCGCCCGGCTGGGCCGAGCGCACCCGTGCCAGATACTCGTCGGCGCCGCCGAAGGTGCCGTCGATCACCTCGATCCCGGTCTCTTCCTCGTATGGCTGGAAGGCGTACTCCCGGAAGGCTTCCGAGACCATGCCGCCCCAGCCGTCGAAGCGCACGCTCTCCGGCTTGGCGGCCAAGGCGGCCTTGCGCAGGCCCGCCACTGGCGCGCCGACGACACCGGCGGTGACGGTGGCCGCGCCCAGCAGGCTGAGGAAGGTACGGCGGTCGAGGTCGCCGTTGCGGTAGCGCGCCAATAGGCGCTCGTAGCGTTTTTGATCGTCCATCTTGTCTCAGGCCTCCCTGTTTGTGGCATTGGCGTTTTGGACGATTGGGATGCGGCCCCGGCGGTTGTTCCGCTCTTGGGTTAGCCGCCGCGTCGGCTGGCCAGCCATCGGGCCAGCCCGGCGCCGGTCAGCGGCAGGGCCACGGTGATCAGGATCATGACGGTGCCGAGCGCGTTGATCTCCGGGCTGATCGAGTTGCGCAGCATGGCGAAGATCTGGGTCGGCACCGTCTCCACCCCCGGCGGCTTCCAGAACAGCGTGCCGGTGATGTCGTCGAACGAGATCGTGAAGGCGAACAGCATGCCCGCCGCGACCGCCGGCATCAGCAGCGGCAGCGTTACCTGAAAGAAGGTCTGCAGCGGGTTCGCGCCCAGCGACAGCGCGGCTTCCTCGTATTCCTTGCGGATGCCGACCAGCCGGGCCTGCACCACCAGCACCACGAACGGTAGGGTGAAGATCACGTGGCCCAGCAGTAGCAGCACGAAGTTTTTGGGCATCGACAGGAACTGCAGGAACAACAGCAGCGAGACCGCGAGCACCACCTCCGGCACCAGGATCGGCGCGATCAGGGCGGTGTTCAGCAGGTTCTTGCCCGGGAAGTCGTAGCGCACCATCGCCAGCGACGCACACACCCCGATCGTGGTTGAGATGACTGCCGTCAGCGCGCCCAGTAGCAGCGAGGTCTTGAACGCCCGGATGATCGCGTCGTTCTGCGCCAGCTCGACGAACCAGCGGAAGCTCAGGCCGGTCATCGGGAAGGAGCCGAACTGACTGGCGTTGAACGCCAGCAGCATGACTACCGCGACCGGGGCGAACATGAAGACGTAGGTCAGGACCGTCGCGATCTTGATGAAGGTCCAGCCGGTCGGCGCGCGCACGGCCATCAGCCCAACCCCTTCGAGATCTGGCCCAGGCTGAGGTAGCGGTTGTACAGCAGCACGACCGCGCCCAGAACGATCAGCAGCACGATCGACAGCGCCGAGCCGAGCGGCCAGTTCAACTGGGTGATGATGGCGTCGTAGATCAGATTGGCGAACATGCCGTCACCGGGCCCGCCCAGCACCAGCGGCGTGATGTAGGTGCCCGATCCCAGCACGAAGCACAGCAGGCTACCGGCGGCTAGGCCGGGCAGGGACAGCGGCAGCGTCACCTCCCGGAACGCCTGGAACGGCGTCGAGCCGAGCGAGCGGGCCGCGGCGGTCAGGTTGGGGTCGATCCCCTCCAGGCTGACGTAGATGTTGAGCACCATGAACGGCAGCAGGAAGTGGATCAGGCCCAGGATCACCGTGGCCTCGTTGTAGAGCATTTGCAGCGGCTCGGAGACGATGCCGAGCGACTGCAGCACGTAGTTCACCGCACCCGAGACGCCCAGGATGTTGATCCACGACATCGTGCGGATGATGTAGCTGATCCAGAACGGCAGCATCAGCAGCAGCAACAGGAAGGCCTTGTTGCGCATCTTCGAGAACGCGATGAAATAGGCCGCCGGATAGCCCATCAGGGCGCAGCAGATCGTCGTGATCACGCCAATCTTCAGCGTGTAGAGCAGGACGTCTCGGTAGAAGGGGTCGGTCAGCACCTCGATCCAGTTGTCGAGGTAGAAGCCGACCTGCTCGTCCCCCGCCGCGGTGCGCAGCCAGAACGAATAGACCACGACGAAGCAGGTCGGGATCGCGAGCAGCAGCGTGATCGCCGTCAACGCCGGGGACAACAGCGCCCAGGGGCGCATGTCGCGCGTTTCCGCGTCGCTCATGGCCATGCCGTCTCCCAATGGCTCCCTGTACGTCTTGCCCGGATCGATCCCGGGCGACCGGTCTTAACCGCCGGCCTCTTGCATGGATTTGGACCCAGCAGGGCGGTATAACGCAAATAGATAAAGCGAATGGTTTACATAGATATCGATAATGTCGCCGATCCGTGGGCGTCTGGCGGCAGGAGGTGCGGATGGACGACGCCAAACTGGAGCGCATTCCCCGGCAGCTCGACTGGAACCTGCTGCGCACCTTCATGGTGATCGTGCAGGAAGGCAGCATCACCCGCGCGGCCAACCGTCTGCTGTTGAAACAGCCGACCGTTTCGAGCGCGCTCAAGCGCCTGGAGGTGCAGCTTGACCGGCAGTTGATCGAGCGCGGCGGCGGGGCGTTCCGCGTCACCGAGGCAGGCGAGCTCCTGTACCGGGAGTGCGTCGATATCTACGGCAACATCTCCCGCCTGTCGGTGTTGTTGCGCGACGTGCGCGAGGAGATCACCGGTCACGTCAAGATCGCGTCCGCCAGCCACGTCGTCTGTCCGTTCTACGACGAGACGCTGGCCGACGTGCACGCCCGCCACCCCGGCATCACCTACTCGATCGAGGTCGACACCAGTGCCGAGGTGCAGCGCGCGGTGCTGCAGAAGACCGCCAGCCTCGGTCTCGGCCTGGTGCACGAGCGCCACCCGCAACTCTCCTACGACCTGATGTTCCGGGAGCACTTCGGCTTCTTCTGCGGCCCGCGCCATCGCCTGTTTCGCCGGCGCGGGCTGCAGCTCGCCGACCTCAGGAGCGAGAGCTTCGTCTCCTTCAAGACCGACCAGATCTCCGATGCCCTGCGACCGGTCGCCTTGCTGCGTGCGCAGGAAAATCTCGCGGACCGGATTATCGCGACCTCCAGTCACCTGGAAGAAGTGCGGCGGATGATCGTCGCCGGCATCGGCATCGGCGTGCTGCCGATCCACGCGGTCGAACGCGACGTGCGCGACGGCCTGCTGTGGCGCCTGCCGCCCTACGAGGCACCGCCGGCAATCGACATCTATCTGATCGCCAATCCGGCGACGCCGTTCAACCGCGCGGAACAGACCGTGCTGGACGCGCTGCGCCGCCGCTTGGCGGAGATCCCGGAAAGCCAGCGGACCTATGCGTGAGACGGGCCGGGCCTCAGCGCCGCGCCGCCAGGGTTGCTAGACCGGCGTCCTCCACCCGGCGCACACTTTCCCCCGGCGCGCTCAGGCCGAGCGCGCGGTAGGCCGCGTCGGCGCCGGGATTACCGTCCGCGACGTTTAGCTCCAGCCGGCCCCAGCCGCGGTTCAGCGCGGTCTGCGCGGCGGCAACGAGCAGACGCTTGCCGATCCCGCTGCCGCGTGTCTCGGGCACGACGTAAACGTTCTCGACCAGCATCACCGGCCCCGGACGGAACAGCGAGAAGGCGCGGTAGAAGGCGAGATAGCCGAGCGCCGCCCCATCGCGTTCGGCCAGCAGCACCTCGATCATCGGCGTCTCGCCGGACAGCCACTGCGCGAGCTGCCCAGCCGTCGGGCCGGCGTTGGTCTTGCCCTCGTCCGCCATCAGGCCGGCCACCAGCCCGGCTAGAGGCGCGGCGTCGTCAGGGGTGGCGGGGCGGATGGTCGGGATGCTGGTCATCCGATGGGTTCCTTGCCGGCGAGGCTGGCAGCACGGCCGCGCCCATTGGACGCTTGACGTAAAGCTGCTACATCGCGGGCCGATTGGCGTCCACCCGTCAAGCCATCCGTCCGAGATAGAGAGCCCGCACGCGCCGTGACGAACATCCAGATCACCAATACCTTCGCCCGCGAGAAGCAGGTCTTCCAGCCGATCGACCCGTCGAACGTCCGGCTGTACGTCTGCGGGCCGACCGTCTACGACCGCGCGCACATCGGCAACGCCCGGCCGGTGGTGGTGTTCGACACGCTGTTCCGCCTGCTCCGCCACGTCTACGGGGCGGAGCACGTTACCTACGCGCGCAACATCACCGACGTCGACGACAAGATCATTGCCGCCGCGCGTGAGAACGGCGAGACGATCGACGCGCTGACCCGCCGGACGACCGAGGCGTTCCACGCCGACATGGGCGCGCTCAATGCCCTCAAGCCGAGCGTCGAGCCCTGCGCGACCCAGCACATCGACGACATGGTCGCGTTGATCCAGCGGCTGGTCGACAGCGACCATGCCTACGCCGCCGAGGGACACGTGCTGTTCTCCGTGCCGAGCGATCCGGAGTACGGACAGCTCTCGCGGCGCGACCGGGAGGAGATGGTCGCCGGCGCGCGGGTCGAGGTCGCGCCCTACAAACGCGATCCGGCCGACTTTGTGCTCTGGAAGCCGGCGCAGGACGGCGAGCCCGGCTGGGACAGCCCCTGGGGCCGTGGCCGGCCGGGCTGGCACATCGAATGCTCGGCGATGAGCGCGAAGCACCTGGGGACCAGCTTCGACATCCACGGCGGCGGGCAGGACCTGATCTTCCCGCACCACGAGAACGAGATCGCGCAGTCGCATTGCGGCACCGACGGACAGTTCGCCCGCTACTGGATGCACAATGGCTATCTGGTGGTGAACGGCGAGAAGATGTCCAAGTCGCTCGGCAACTTCTTCACCGTCAAGGAGCTGTTGGACGAGGGCTGGGCCGGCGAGGCGATCCGGCTGGTGCTGCTCTCCGCGCAGTACCGCCAGCCGCTCGACTTCAACCGCGACAAGCTGGCGGACGCGACGGCGAACCTGAACCGTCTCTACACCGCCCTGCGCAGCGCCGCAGAGGTCACGCCGGCGCCCGATGTCGGGGCACCGGAGGCTTTGGCCACGGCGCTGGCCGACGATCTGAACACGCCGGAAGCGCTGGCCCAACTCTACGAGGCCGGCCATGCCCTTAACAAGGCGGAGAACGCGGCGGAGACGGCGCGGGCGAAAGCGACGTTGCTTGCTGGCGCGCGGCTGCTCGGCCTGCTCGAACAGGACCCTGAGGCCTGGTTCAAGGGCGGCGCGGACGACGCGGAAGCCGATGAGATCGAACGCCTAATCGCCGAGCGCAATCAAGCCCGTAAGACCAAGGACTTCGCCACCGCCGACCGGATCCGCGACGAGCTGAAGGCGCGCGGCATCGTGCTGGAAGATGGGCCCGGAGGGACCAGCTGGAAGCGCGAGCGGTAAGAGTACCGGCCCGCACATCGGTAGCAAATTCCAAGCGCCTCCGCCGCCTCCGCCTGTCGAGGCCAGGTGGCGGCGGCCGCGCTAGACGCCGAGACCGGGCAGCGGCAGGCCGACGGTGCCGAGCAGCAACACGCTGTTCAGAGCGAGCACGATCCCGGCCCCGATGATCGCCGCCAGATGGGTCCAGCGGCCGTTGACGTGTCTGCCCATGACAGCGCGGCGCCCGGTTAGGTGCACCAGGGCGATCATCGGGATCGGCAGGGCGAAGCTCAGCACCACCTGACTCAGCACCAGGGCGTCGGTCACGTTGGCGCCCAGCGCGACGACGACGAACGACGGGGCCATGGTCAGCAGTCGCCGCACCCAGATCGGGATGCGGAAGCCGACGAAGCCCTGCATGATCAGCTGTCCGGCCATGGTCCCGACCACCGAACTGGACACGCCCGAGGCAATCACCGAGACCAGGAACACGGAGGCCGCAGCGCTGCCCAGCAGCGGGGTGAGCATGTGGTAGGCGGTATCGATCTCGCCCACTTCGCTGTGGCCGGCGTGAAAGGCGGCTGCGGCCATCACCACCATCGCCATGTTGACCAGCCCCGCGATGGCAAGCGCCAGGACGACTTCGCGGTTGGAGAAGCGTACCAGCGTCGCCCGTTCAGACTCTGTGGTGACCGGAACCCGCGCCTGGGTCAGGCCGGAGTGCAGGAACACGGCGTGCGGCATGACGGTTGCCCCGACGATGCCGACCACGATGACGAGCGCGCCGAAGTCCGGGAGCTGCGGGATCGCCACGCCAGTTCCCACACCGGCCCAGTCGACGTTGGCAAAGAACAGTTCCGCGACGTAGCTCAACCCGATGATCAGCACGAGCGCGCCGATCACCAATTCCATCAACCGGAAGCCACGGCCCTCGAAGAGCAGGATGGCGTAGGTCACGACGGCCGTGACCAGCATGCCGGCCAGCAACGGCATGCCGAACAGCAGGGCCAGTCCGATCGCGCCGCCCAGGAACTCGGCGAGGTCGGTGGCCATCGCCGCGATCTCGCTGACGCCCCACATCGCCCAGATTAGCTTGCGCGGATAGTGCATGCGGCACAGTTCCGCGAGGTTGTGCCCCGTCACGATGCCGAGCTTGGCGGAAAGCCCCTGGAACAGCATCGCAATCAGGTTGGCGCCCAGCACCACCCAGAGCAACGAATAGCCGTAGCCCGCGCCCGCCTGGATATTGGTGGCGAAGTTGCCGGGGTCCATGTAGGCGACCGACGCGACCACCGCCGGCCCGAGAAACGGTAGGAATGCCCGCGCCCCCGTGCGGCGGCCCGCCAAGACCTCGCGAATGGCATCCGATGTGCGCTCGGTGAGCCTGCCGACGCTGGCGCCGGTCGACATCTCCGCGTTCTCCCTGTGTGTGGCCGTCTGAGGTTGAGGTGTTAGCCGAGGCTAATTTATTTGGCGAGCTCTAACACATCAAGGCGGATCGGGTATGCAGGGAGAGCAGGTCGCGGCTGTCCTGCGACAGGTGCTTCTTGTCGGCGGTTAGGGCGGCTACCGCTCGATCAGCGCCAGCCGCACCGCCAGGCCGCCCAGCAGCGTACCGGAGACGAGGTTCATTGCCCGCTGAAGGCGGGTCGAGCGTTGGATGCGCTGGGCGCCCAGGCCGACCAGGCTGGCGACCGTGCTGTTGATCGCGATGCCGCCAACGTTGAGCAGGCTGCCCAGTACCAGCATCTGCGCCCAAACCGGCCCGCGTGTCGGATCGACGAACTGCGGCAGGAAGGCCAGCATGAAGATCGCGACCTTCGGGTTCAGCACGTTGACCAGCGTGGCTTCCCAGAAGACCCGGGCATGGCCGCGTGCCGGCAGGTCGGCGCCGCCGGTCGTCGGCTTCGCCAGCAGCAGTTTGAACGCGAGATACAGCAGGTAGGCCGCGCCGATCCACTTCACCGCCTGGAAGGCGGCCGGGTGCGCCTGCAACAGCGCCGCCAGGCCGGCCGCGGCGGCCACGGTGTGCACGAAGCAGCCCAGCCCGATGCCCATCGCGCTGGCATAGCCCGCCACACGACCCTGCGCCGCGGAGCGGGCGATCGTGTAGGTCATGTCCGCGCCGGGCGTCAGGTTGAGCGCCAGGGTTGCCAGCAGGAACGGGGCGAGGCTGGCCCAGCCGGGCAGGATATCGGGCAGCATGACGGGTGCCTCCCACCGATGAAACAACCGGAGCGGGAATCAAGCGGAGATGGCGGTGCGCTGTCAACCGTACCGAGGTTGGTGCGGCGCGCTACTGGGCCGGCATCATCGGTTGCATGCTGTTGTAGGGACTAAGCCCGCCCGCGCCGCCCGGACGGTGGTCGGTGTTGAAGTGCTCCGCGAGGTAGTCGAGCACATCGGATTCCGTGTCGGGGGCCAGCCGGGGCATGCCCTGCTGGTCCACCATCCAGTCGAGCGTCTCGTCCCATTTGGCCCGGGTCATGCCCTGCTGCATCACCAGCTTGACCGAGTGACAGCCGCTGCAGATGGCGAACACCAGCACGCGGTTCGGCCCTTCAGGCAGGCCGCCGTATTCATTCTGCTGGGCGGTCGCGGGACCGGACCCGGTGGCGAGAACGCCGCCGAGTCCGGTCAGGAATCCGGCCGCCAAGACGGATCCGCGAAGGAACATGGCGGCCTACACCTTCACCCGTACGGCGATCCGGTGCATGGCGTTGTTCAGGTAACCCTTCGGGTTCCAGGCGACAGTGAAGGGTTGCATCCGGCCCTTGTTGTCGGTCGCCCGCGCCCAGATCTCGTAGTAGCCCTTGGCCGGGAAACGCAGATGCGCGCGCCAACGCTGCCAGCTGTAGCGGTTGGGCGGACTCTCCAGCTCCGCCTTCTGCCAGGTCGCGCCGAAGTCGGTGGTGACGTGCATCTCCGTCACGTGTTCGTCGCCGGCCCAGGCATGACCGCGGACCTCCAGGCTGCGGTGGTCCACCGGCAGCGTGTGCCCGCTTCTGGGATAGGTGATCAGCGACTTTACGGGCATGGACTCGATGATCTGCATCGCCTCGTGCGGCACCTTCTCCCCCGGGGCGACCGGATAGCGCGGCGTGCGGTAGCTGGTCGGACCCATCTTCTGTCCGTCGTGGACGACATCGCGCAGCTGGATGCGGGTCAGCCACTTCTGCGAGGTGGAGCCTGGCCAGCCGGGCGCCACGATACGCAGCGGCGCGCCGTTCATGCGGTGGATCGGTTGGCCGTTCTGCTCGAAGGCGATCAGCGTGTGCGGGTCCATCGCTTTCCACATCGGCATGCCGCGCGACACCGCGTCCTTCGCCGGATCGCCGGAGAGGTGCTGGTCGGCGCCGTAGTGCGCGGTGTAGATCACCTCCGGCCTGACCCCTGCGGCGTTCAGCACGTCGCGCAGCCGCACGCCGGTCCACTCCGAATTGGCGATGGCGCCGACCGTCCACTGGTTGCCGCTGGCCGGCGGATTGAAGGCGGCGCGGCCGTTGCCGCCGCATTCCAGCTGCAGGGCGTAGCGCACCACCTCGAAGCGCTCGCGCAGATCGGCGATCGACAGCTCCATCGGCTGATTGACCAGTCCGTCGATCTTGAGCGTCCAGCCGTCGGCGTCGATCTTGGTAGGCGCAATGCCGTTGTTGCGCACGAAATGGCGCGCGGTCGGCGTGATGTCGTCGTCCAGCAGGTACGCCGGCGTTTCCGCGTTCAAAGGGCGGTCGTTCAGCACCCGCAGACCGTCCTTGCCGGCGATCGTGAAGCCGGCGGTGTCTTCCGCCAGTGCGGCCGGGATCAGGCCGGCCGGCATGTTGCGATGAAACGGGATCGATGCCCCGACGACCGCTCCCATCGCGGCCAGCCCCGCCCCGCGCAGAAAGCCACGCCGGTCGGCATGCGCCTTGCGACCGAAGATCAACTCGTCGGCGCCTTCCGGATCCTGCTGATAGAGTTCACACAGTCCACGTTCGCGTGTTTGACGCCGCATGGCATGCCTCCCCGGATGACCGAAGCCTTCGAGGGCTTCGGATATTCAATTAATTGAATTGATCAGCGTGCGGCGATCAACCGGTCGCGTCAATAGACCGGTCTCGCGCTGCAGCACGGCGGAGGTTATCCAAACGGGGCCACGACGCGCCCGATTTGTTTGGGTGGATCGATAGTCCAGCGGGCGCTTCTAAACCCGTCGGCCGGGCACGCGTCTCGGAGCGTGCCTGACGGGCCGCTGCCGCGGTGCGGCACACGTCACGTCACGCTGCTCGCCTCCTCGGGGTCCGGATGGCGGCGGTGCTTGGTCGGCTTGGCGAAGCGGAATTTCAGGCGCTTGCGGACCTGGGCGAAGTTGCGCAGCAGCTCCTGCTGGTTGGACGCGCCCATGAAGACGTCGGCGAGCTCGTAGGAGTAGGCGTCCTGGTCCTTCAGGTCGGAGAGCACCGTGCCCGGCTTGACCCGTACGTCGATCTCGCAGCCGGGGAAGTCGGCTTCGAGCTGCCGGATCGTGTCGGCGTCCGGCACACTGGTGACGCGGGCATCGCTGAACCGGCGGATGAAGAACTTGGCGGCGCAGTTGGCCTCGCCCTCGCGGCCGGTCCAGTGCGGCGCGCGGCCGATCGCCAGGTCGGTCATGATCTGGAAGTGCGGCACGCCGTGGACCTTCTCGAACAGGTCGGCGTGAGATTGCGACAGCCGCGGGTTGATCTCCAGCATGGAGAGCTTCTTGCGCTTCGGGTCCCAGAAGAACTCCATGTTGAAGGTCGCGTTGTCGTAGCCGATGTGGCTCATGATCCGCTTGGCGACCGCCTCCATCCAGCGCTGCACCCGCCGGGGCAGGCGGGAAGGGTACTGGTAGCGCTGGAAGGAGGAGCGGTTGGGCAGGCGGATCGAGTCCACCGTGCCGTAGATCTGCACGTCGCCCTCGTGGACGTAGCCTTCCAGCGTGCACTGCCGGCCACCGATGATCTCCTCGGCGATGCAGAAGTGGCCGCCGACAGCCGCGACTTCCTCGGGCAGCTCGACCTTGTTGAGCAGCGCGTCGAACGGGTCGCCCAGCCGCCCGATCTCCTGCCGGATGATCTCGATCGCATGGTCGAAGTCCGCCTCCGAGTTGATCCGGAAGCCGAGCTGACTGGCGAAGCCCTTCACCGGTTTGATCCAGAAGGGATAGTCCAGGGTGAGTTGGCTTTTCGGATCGTCGTGGAAGGGGTCGACCGCGCAGAAGTTCGGGATGTAGTCCGGGATCGCCTCGCGCTGGGCCAAGCGCGACCAGTATTTGTGCTCGCACTTCAACACGCTTTCCAGGCTCGGCCCCGGGAGGCCGAAGCGCTGGCAGATTTGCGGCACCAGCGAGGTGGTGGGGAAATCCCACCAGCCGATCACGCCGTCGCGCGGATCGGTCCTGTCCTGCAATCGCTGGCAGGCGGTTTCGAGCAGATCGTTGAAGTTGATCGTGTCCTGGCCCTTGACCTCCTCGTAGGCCATCAAAGGATGTACGCGCAGCCCTTCCGGCATGTCGATGCGCTGTAGCTTACTGCCGTTGAAATCGTCGAGGCCGACAACGTGGATGTGCTTGGTCATGGCCGTGCGCGGGCGTCCTTGTTCGGGAAGGGGGCGGACGGTTGCCGGGGAGAAGGCGCTGGGTCAACCGCGCTGGTGCGACAGCGCCCGATTTTACCCTTCAGATCCCGTGTGAAACGGCCATCGACACGCTATAGCGCAGCATCGGTGATATCTGCGACCTGTGCCATCCCGATGCGTGCCGAAACGCCTCCACCATACGGGGTCTGGGAATGACCAGCTGGCAGATGGTCTAGAGGCGCTTGTCTCAGCGCACGCAAGAGAACGGGACGGTTCCCAGGTTGGGAGCCGCCCCGTTTTTCGTGATTGCCCGGACTTGGGCATGCGCGCTCAGTTCGGGGTGAGCGGCTTGACGAAGGTGAAGGCGCCGCGTAGCTCGCCCAGCGCGAAGCCGGTGGCCGCGTCGGCTGGATAGCGCGCGTGGATCGCCTGCTGAACCTCCGGCGCCACATCGCTGCCGTGACAGGCGAGGCAGAGGTCCTGGGTGGGGATCGCCTTCATATAGTGCAGGTAGCGCCGGTTGCCTTCCTCGATGATGGCGGCACTTTCCATGTTCTTGAAGTCTTCGCCGGCGGCGTGGCGTTGCTGGAAGTCCATCAGCACCGCGCGTTCGCGCACGCTGGGGCTGTTGCGTGGGTTGCGCACCTTGAGTGCCGTGCGGCCGATGGCCCAGCCGCCCTGATCGGAGACGCTGCCCGCGATCGCCGGCGCAACCGCGCCACACACCCCGATCGCATGCGCCGGGCCGCCATCCTCGATCCCGTTCTGAAGCTCGCCCATCAGCCTGGTCGCGAAAGCTTTCATCAGGCCGCGGGCCTCTTGGAGTTCGGCCGCCGGCACGTCGCCGGTTGCCGCCGGCGCCTCATCGGCGCGGGCGCTTCCGGTCGGCAAGCCCGCAAGCGTAGCCATGGCCAGGGCTAGCGAAGCCGTGGTCAGCAGACGCTTCATCATATGACCCTCCCGAAGGGTTTGCGTATCAGAGTTTCGATGTTCTTAAATTCACGAGTATGAATATATCAGCAAAACCTGATATGCGACGCGGCGATTCGCCACGTCCGCCATCGGGAGAAGGATTTTGCGACCGGACGCGCGGGGCGTGCCACCTCAAGCTACAGCCGCTTGATCGCAACCCAGTACTGATTCGGGGTATTGGAGGTCAGCATGCGCACCCGGATGTGGTCGGCGCGCGGGTCCATGTCGGTTTCGAACTCGAAATCGAGGGCCAGCCCGCCCTCCTGGATTCCTTCCTCAAACCGCCCGCGGAAGAAGGGATTGTCCATACAGGGCGCGATTTCGGTGAAGAAGTTGTGGTTGATCCGACGGGCGAAATCGATTTCCACGATTTCGCTTTCGATCCGGTTGTAGCCGACGATCCGTCCCGCGCTGTCCAGCTTAAGGATGCCGAATGGCAATGCATCGAGCTGTTCCTGGGGCATCGCGTCCAACCGAGTGGCCAGGTTTGGATCACCGAAGTCGATCGCCGTCATTTGGGAGTCCCGTCTCCTTAGCGTGCCCGTCGTCGACGCTGGTCTCAGCACCGACAGTCTAAGCCTCATAAAGGGAGGCTGTCGTTAAGGCATTAACTTAATTTAGTTTTCTGTACGTGACATCAGCCGCTGTAGATCGCTCCGCCCAAGACCGCGCTCACTGTTTTGCCGTCTTCCGACAGCGGGAGCAGCAGGCGTTCGAACTCGCCGACCGGTCCGCCGTCGTTGAAGTTATAGCGCATGTATTCCCGTGTCGGCCGGACCTGTTCGACGCAGGCTTGATAGCTCTTGAAGAAGCTGCCGGCGCCAGCATCGATCAGGGTCCCCGTGTAGCGCTGTCCGAGTTGCTGTTCCAACGCGCTCCCGACCATATGGAATTGGAAGCGCAACGGGTTGTACAGCACCTCGGCCAGGATCAGGTGCGGCAAATGTGAGGTCAGGTGACTTGGGTCGATGTCGCTGCGCCGTGGCATGTCGGCGTTCCCACGCTTGGCGCGCCAATAGTCCGCCAGATCGCGCAGAGCCGGCGTGCGCAACTTTCCGAATGTCTTCTCCAGGGTCACCAAGTCCAAAAAGTGAAGCTCTATCGTTGCTTGGAATAAGGGCCCGCGAGGAAGCATGGTTGCCCCAATGGCGCGCGATAGACGCCTACCACATTTTCTGTCAAAAATCAGTGTATAACGGCTGGCAATGATCCAGGTCATAGCCCTGGAAGCCGGACGCCTAATGTGTGTCGAGCGGCCAGTCGGTTTCCTTGCCGAGCGCGTCGCGCGGAACAGTATCCGAAACCGTGTAGGTGATCGGGCGTTCTGCCGGTTGCAGCGTCGTTTCCGCCCAGCGCCGGACGTCCCGGCGCAGCGCAAGGGCATCCGTGCCGCGCTCGGGGACCAGCAGCGCCTTCAGCCGGTTACCGCTGGGCCGTACGCGTGCGTCCTGAACGCCTGGACACCTGGCTAGTTTGCGCGCGATGGCATCGGGATGCACCGTGACCCCGGCGACCGTCACCGCGCCGTCCAGGCGGCCAGTGGGGCACAGGTGCCGTGGTCCTTCCCAAACCAGCCTGTCGGGGGGCTGCACGCGTGCCCCGTCGCTGCTACGCACCAGGGTGCCGGGGGCGTCGTTTTCCGGCTGCCCGTCCCATGCCTCTGCGGTCGCCCAGGTCGCAAGCAGTTCGAAGGGATGGTTGGGATCGTCGCGTAGGCCGATGCCGGCGGTCTCGCTCGACCCGTAAACCTCCACGATCCGGGCGAAGCCGGTTTCGTTGACCAGACCGCAGGCGGTTTCCGCGTCCAGCGGCGCGGCGGAGGAGGTGCCCGCGACACCTTTTGGCACGTCGGCCAGGGCTCGATGGAGGTAACGCCAGACCGCGGGCACCGCGACCACGAGATCGCGTGGGGCCAGGTGCCGGCGAAGGGCGCCCGCGCCCTCGGCACTTAGGTCCAGGACGGGAACGCTGAGCGCGCGCGGCAGCAGCACGGTGAAGATGAAGCCATAGATATGATGGGCGGGCACCAGCGATACGATCCGACGCCGTCCGGGCAGGTGATCTGCGAGGACGCGTGCTTCCGCCCAGAGCTGTGCGGCCGAATGGACCACCCGCTTGGGATCGCCTTGGCTGCCGGAGGACGTGAATATGAACCGTTCGGGGCCCTGGGCCCAGCTTTCCGCAGCGAAATCCACCCAGCTGCCGAGGTCCCGGCGCGCCAGCAGCAGGTCCTCCCGACCCAACCGGCGCAGATCGAACACATCCGCGACCCGTTCGGCAAGCTGCAGGCAGCCCAGGGAATCCGTGCCGAGGTCGGCCTCGTCCAGTCGGCGCGCCCGGCTCAGCGTCGCCAGCCGCGGCGCGCCGTCGGTAAACTGCTCGGGCGCATGGGCCAAGAGGCTTGCCAGCACGCGCCAAGCGTCGGTTTCATCGAGCGGAGGGCACGGCGGCAAAGGGGCGGTGTTGGACATAGTCCCCAGCGGGCGAGAAGCAGCAGACCTCTCTCTATTGAACGGTCTTCGGCCCCTTCAAGTCCAGCGGCCCAGCTTCGGGCAGCACGCCCAGGCGCCGCGCGACCTCCTGATAGGCCTCCTCGACCCCGCCCATGTCTCGGCGGAAGCGGTCCTTGTCCATCCGCTCGCCGCTCTCGACGTCCCACAGCCGGCAGGAATCGGGGCTGATCTCGTCGGCGAGCACGAGGCGCATCTCCTCGTCCTCCCACAGCCGACCGAACTCCAGCTTGAAGTCGACCAGCGTCAGCCCGCAACCGATGAACAGGCCCTGCAGGAAGTCGTTCACCCGCAGCGACATCTGCATCACTTCATCCAGATCCTGGGTCGCCGCCCAGCCCATGGCGGTGATGTGCTCTTCGGTGATCAGCGGGTCGTCCAGCTCATCGGACTTGTAGTAATACTCGATGATCGAGCGGGGCAGGCGGCCGCCTTCCTCCAGCCCGAAGCGCTTGGCGAAAGATCCGGCGGCGACGTTGCGCACCACCACCTCGATGGGCAGGATTTCGACTTCCCGGACCAGCTGCTCGCGCATGTTCAACCGGCGCATGAAGTGCGTGGGCACGCCGATGTCGTTCAACCGGCTCATGATGAACTCGCTGATCCGGTTGTTCAGCACGCCCTTACCGGTGATCGTGCCCGTCTTCTTGTTGTTGAAGGCGGTCGCGTCGTCCTTGAAGTACTGCACCACGGTGCCGGGTTCGGGCCCTTCGAACAGGACCTTGCCCTTGCCTTCGTAAATCCGTCTGCGTCGCATGCTCGCTCGCCTTCGCGCGTATCGCCGGCTGTGAAGATCCGGACCCGCCGCAACGGGCCTCCAGTCCCGCGGGTGCGGGGCGCCGGCCGGGAACGGCGTCCTATACCAACTCCCTGCCCGAGAGACAAACTATGCGGTGGCCATCCTACCGACCGGTGCGTCCGACATCGGCGACTGGTTCGTAAGGCGTCTGGCTGGGCGGGCCGGCGGCGAACAGGTGTTCCGCCGGTCGCGGCTCCGCATCCAGGCTCTGCGGCGGGGCTGGCAGGGCGATCAGGTTGGACGACAAGGTTCCGAAACCGTCGTCCCGCATGAAGCAGGCAGCCGAAGTCACCCCGGCGCCGGAAGCCGGGGCGCGATCGGCCAGCAAGCGCGTCCAGGATGACCAGTCACCGGTTTCGGGATCGGGCGCAGGGGCGTTACGGAACGCCTCAAGGTAGCGGGCGACCCGGGGGTCGTTGAGATCGTTCAACTCGCCGGCGGTGATCATCGACAAGCCCTCCGGTACAGCCTGTACTTCGATGGAGTCCGCGGGGCCGCCATGCGGGGTCTCGCCGTCGCCCAGGTTGCGCAGCCAGTAGGCTTCGCGGGCATCGGCAACCAGCAGGTTGAACGAGCGGTAGGCGCCTGGTTCCAGATCGCGCAGCGCCTTGGCCGCCTCGCGCGCCTCGGCGTGGTCGAGCGCTTCCAGTACCAGTTCGCCCCGGCTGCGCTTCTGCGCGTCCGAGCCCAGCGAGCCGTAGCGGTTGAGCACCGCTGCGGTGACGCCCCAGTCATTCAGGCCACACCAGCTCCCGCCCGACAGCGCGTCCAGCCCGGCGACCACCTCGGGCCGGTCCGGCCAGTGCCGGGCTGGCGCCTGCCATGGGCGCCCGCGCATCTCGTCCCGGTTAGCGGCCAGAATCAGCGGCCAGTCGTGCCCGGGCCGGCGCAGCAGCACGGCGGTGCACATACGCGAACTCCTCGACGATTGCGGATAAGCGTAGCCGACCGTGGTCTCGGCGGTTCACCTCAAGCCGGCAAGCCGTTATAAGACAGGTCAGGACCTATCACCGCCCCGTGCATGGGGCAATCCAACGCCTGGAGACCGCGCCAGCATGACCAGTTTCAAGGACCGCGAAGAGGCCTTCGAAAACAAGTACAAGCACGACGAAGACCTGCGCTTCAAGACGATCGCCCGGCGCAACAAGCTGTTCGGCCTGTGGGTGGCCGAGCAGCTTGGCCTGAAGGGCGAGGAGGCGCAGCAGTACGCGCGCTCGGTCGTCAAGGCGGATATGCAGATGCCAGGCGACCAGGACGTGATCGACAAGGTCAAGAAGGACGTCGACGACGCCGGTCTCTCGGACCTGTCCGAACACCGCCTGCACAAGCGCCTGGGCGAGTGCTTCGAGGACGCCAAGCAGCAGGTGATGGACGAGTAGGACGCGCCTGCGCGCGAGGGTACGCGCCCTCGGGTTTCGGAACATGCAAGCCCCGCCGGCCCGCCGAGGTTGGCGGGGCCTTTCGTGCGCGGGCCTGTGACTTGCCGTGATCGGGCGGTCGGCGTAACGTTAGAGGTGATTGTTCCTGATTAACGGTGATTGACGATGGCGACCCGCACCTTCACGGCGCATGTGCCCGACGAGCTTGCGGACAAGGTCGACCGGATCGCCGAACGGCGCGAGCGCTCGCGCGGCTGGGTGATCAAGCAGGCGCTGGCGGCCTGGGTCGCCGATGAGGAGGAGCGCCACCGCCTCACCCAGGAAGCGCTCGCCGATGCCGACGCCGGCCGGGTAACGGAACACGCGCGCGTCCAGGATTGGGCACAGAGGCTTTCGGCGGCCAATTTGGGTGACACTGGCCAGTGAATCGGATCGACTGGACCGACGGGGCCCTGTCCGACCTACGGCGCTTATACGACTTTCTGGCACCGGTAAATTTGCAGGGGCACGCTCCACGCTGCCTGCGAGAGGGCGATTAGGTCTTGTTTGAGATGCGCTGTTATTGAATGCAAACTTGGCACCAAATTTAAACCGCGGCGTGACGGTATGGCTTCTGGGTTTCCTGTCACCTTTGCGGCTTTCAGAAATATAACCGACTCATGAATGTAAATGGGAGGCGGAATGTCAATCGACCAGCTCAACGATCAAGGGTTAGAAAATTTAATTTCCAACTATAACAAGAAAGGCGTGACCGTTGGTGGAAAATACACACTCAACGAATGTGTTTCGGAGAGATTGCGACGAAAAGGTATGGCCTACACGGGAGAAGATGTGACTCGAGTGATATTGAGGCAATCACGTTCCAGCCCGGACAATTTGGTGACTTATAGCGAAGTGTGGAAAACATTCTATCCTGACAAAAAATGGGTTGGGCATGGTTCTCAAACCGAGGTTAAAAAAGCGTTAGATGCTGCGATAATTTATTGTATTCAAAATAGCTTGCCAATTGTTACTTCTATTGTTGTACAATCGTCGTCACGCCAGCTTACAAGCGAAGCTAAAGATAACATAAAATCTCGCGTTCGCCAGTTTGGTTTTAGCGTACACGAGGATGCAGAAGATTTTGTACATATACAAGCAGAGAAAACAAAGTACTTGTCACCTCAGTGGTTTCCGTAGCCTGAAATCGGCGAAACGGCCGCTTCAAAGAAGTTTCTCTTGGGTGGTTAATCCGGGAACACCCGGGAGAACACGTTGCCGACGTGCTTGGTGTGGTGGCCGGGGTCGAAGCAGTCGTCGAGCGTTTCGGCGTCCACCTTGCCGCTGACCTCGGGATCGGCCTTGAGCAGGGACAGGAAGTCGCCGCCCTGCTGCCAGACCTTCATCGCGTTCTGCTGCACCAGACGATAGGCGTCCTCGCGGCTGATCCCGGCCTGGGTCAGGGCGAGCAGGACGCGCTGGGAGTAGACCAGCCCGCCCAGCCGGTCGAGGTTGGCCTGCATGTGCTCGGGATAGACCAGCAGGTTCTCGATCACGCCGGCCATGCGGTGCAGGGCGAAGTCGAGCGCGATCGTGGTGTCGGGGCCGAACACGCGCTCCACGCTGGAGTGCGAGATGTCGCGCTCGTGCCACAGGGTCACGTTCTCCAGCGCCGGGTTCACGGCCGCGCGGATGGTGCGCGCCAGGCCGGTCAGGTTCTCGCTCAGCACGGGATTGCGCTTGTGCGGCATCGCCGAGGAGCCCTTCTGCCCTGCGTGGAAGAACTCCTCGGCCTCGCGCACCTCGGTGCGCTGCAGATGGCGGATTTCGGTCGCCAGGTTCTCGATCGAACTCGCCACCACGCCCAGGGTGGCGAAGAACATGGCGTGACGGTCGCGCGGGATGATCTGGGTGGAAATCGGCTCGCGCTGCAGGCCCATCTCGCGGGCGACGTGCTCCTCGACGTAGGGGTCGATCGCGGCATAGGTGCCGACCGCGCCCGAGATCGCGCAGGTCGAGACCTCCGCCCGCGCGTTCGCCATGCGCTGGCGAGCGCGGTCGAAGGCGGCGTAGTGGCTGGCGAGCTTCAGGCCGAAGGTGGTCGGCTCGGCATGGATGCCGTGGCTGCGGCCGATGCAGACGGTGTCCTTGTGCTCCTTCGCGCGCTTCTCCAGCGCCGCCAGCAGCCGGTCCAGCCCGGAGAGCAGCAGGTCGCTCGCCTGGGTCAACTGCACCGCGAGGCAGGTGTCCAGCACGTCGGAGGAGGTCATGCCCTGGTGCACGAAGCGTGCCTCCGGGCCGACGTATTCGGCGAGGTTGGTCAGGAAGGCGATGACGTCGTGCCGGGTCTCGCGCTCGATCTCGTCGATCCGCGCCACCTCGAAGTTGCCCTTCTCCCAGACGGCCTTGGCGGCGGAATGCGGGATCACGCCCATCTCCGCCTGCGCGTCGCAGGCGTGCGC
This sequence comes from Rhodovibrio salinarum DSM 9154, assembly GCF_000515255.1. Taxonomy (NCBI): domain Bacteria; kingdom Pseudomonadati; phylum Pseudomonadota; class Alphaproteobacteria; order Rhodospirillales; family Rhodovibrionaceae; genus Rhodovibrio; species Rhodovibrio salinarum. The sequence continues at coordinate 1,174,882 of NZ_KI911559.1, forward strand.
CTCGATCTCGAACCAGATCCGGAAGCGGTTCTCGGGCTCCCAGATGCGGGTCATCTCGGGGCGGGAATAGCGCGGGATCATGGGGCAGGGCTCCTGAGGGACTGCGGCAAGGGATGTCTGAAGTCGCGCGGACCAAACCCCGGGCAGCCTGCCCCTGTCAAGCTGGCGTGCAGGGCGTTAGCTTGCGAGGGCAGCGAGGTCTTGCCCATCCAAGGGAACCGGCATGAGCGACGACACGACGGACGCCCCGAAAACCGCCCCGCGCGCCCGGCCCAAGGCCGCGGACGCGCGTGCCCTGGAGCAGTTCCTGGTGCGCCCGGACCCGAGCGACCCGCGCCTGACCCAGGAGGTCGAGGGCGTCGATCAGGACGGCCAGCCGGTGGCGACCCGCGTGGTGATCGAGCGACCGCTGACGATCTACCTGAACAACCAGGAGATCGTCACCGCCATGACGGTGGCGGACTATCCAGAATACCTCGCGGTCGGGTTCCTGCTGAACCAGAACATGCTGCGCGCGGACGACGTTGTCACCGGCATCGACCACGACGACGAGCTGGAGGTCGTGGTGGTGCGCACCGAGCGCGAGACCGACTACGAGGAGAAGCTGAAGAAGAAGACCAAGACCTCGGGCTGCGCGCAGGGCACCTCGTTCGGCGACCTGATGGAGAAGTTCGACGAGATCGCGCTGCCGGGCGACGCCCGGATCAAGACTTCCTGGCTGTACAGCCTGACACGCACGATCAACGCCACGCCCAGCCTGTACCTGGAGGCCGGTGCGATCCACGGCTGCGTGCTGTGCCAGGAGGATCGTCCGTTGCTCTATATGGAGGATGTCGGCCGGCACAACGCGGTGGATAAGATCGCCGGCTACATGTTCCTGAACGACATCTCTCCGGCCGATAAAATCTTTTATACGACTGGGCGGCTGACGAGCGAGATGGTGATCAAGACGGTGCAGATGGGCATCCCGATCCTGGCCTCGCGCTCCGGCTTCACCGCCTGGGGCGTCGATCTCGCCCGGCAGGCCGGTCTGACCCTGATCGGCCGGGCCAAGGGCAAGCGCTTCATGGCGCTGTCGGGGGCGGAGCGGATCGTCTACGACGTCGATCCGCACAAGCTGGCCGAGGAGGATCCCAAGCACCAGCGCAAGGGGAGCCGCGACGATGGCTGAGGCGATCAGGGGAGCGCCGGACAATCCGCACGCCCCTGCCGCCTGCGGCGTGCTGCTGGCGGGCGGTCAGTCACGCCGGATGGGCGGTGGCGACAAGACGCTGCGCAAGCTGGGCGACCGTACGATCCTGCAGCACGTGATCGACCGCGCCGCCCCGCAGGTCGAGCGGCTGATCCTGAACGCCAATGGCGATCCGCACCGTTTCGCGGAGGTGCGCCTGCCAGTCGCCCCGGACGTGGTCGACGGCTTCGCCGGCCCGCTGGCGGGCGTGCTCACCGGCATGGAGTGGGCGGCCCGGCATGCTCCGGAGGTTACCTGGATCGCGACCTTCGCCTGCGACGCGCCCTTCCTGCCGCGCGAGCTGGTGGCCCGGCTGCGCCAGGCGGTATCGGACGCGGACGCCGACCTTGCCTGTGCGGCCAGTAACGGGCGCAGTCACCCTGTGTTCGGCCTGTGGCGCGTCGATCTGCGCCACGATCTGCGCCAAGCGATGATCGACGAAGATATCCGAAAGGTCGACGTCTGGACCGCCCGGCACAAGCTGGTGACCGTCGATTTTCCGCTGGAAACACGCGCCGACGGTCCGCGCGATCCCTTCTTCAACGCCAACCACCCCGACGACCTAGCCGAGGCCGAGCGGCTGCTGGCGACGGGATAGGGCAACGGCCCTATCCCGTCGTGGCGTGCATCAAGCCCTTCTTTACAGCGTCTGCACCCTTTAAGCAGGCATTGCGCTGCGCGCGAAAAGGTGGCTAAAGCCCATTCACCTCGGACGATCGGGCCTTACACATTGGGGATGCGATGGCGTTGCGCAGCATCGACGATCGCACGCTGGAGTGCGTTCTTGCGATCTATGACGGCGGATCGATCCGGGCGGCGGCGGACGAGGTGAACGTGGCGGCGTCCGCGATCAGTCGGCGCCTTTCTGCCCTGGAGGCGGAACTCGGCGCCCGACTGTTCGAGCGCTTTTCCACCGGGCTGCGCCCGACACCGATCGCGGAGGCGCTGGTCCGTTACGCCCGGGAACGTCGCCACCTGAGCGATCTGCTCGCCACGGAAATCGATCTGTTGCGCGGCGGTGAAGGCGGACGTGTGTCGGTCGCGGTTGGGGAGGGCTATCTGGCCGGGGTCGTCGCGCAGGTGCTCACGCCCTTTCACGCCCAGCATCCAGGCGTTCAGGTGTCGCTGGAAACCGGCAGTACGGCCGAGGTGATGCAGGCCGTGGAGGAAAGCCGTGTCGATGTCGGCCTCGCCTATAATGCGCCGTCCAACAAGGCCATCGACGTGCTCGCGCATGCGCCTGCGCCGTTGTGCGCGATCCTGCCGGTCGGCCACGAGCTCGCGCGCTGGACGCGCCTGTCGCTGCACGATCTGGAGCCGTATCCCTTGACGCTGCTCGATGGACGCCATGGGGTCCGGCGTCTGTTCGACATGGCCTGCAGCGTCGACAGCGTGTCCGCGACCGTCCGGCTGGAGTGCAACTCGATTGCCGCGTTGCGCCGGTACATCGCGGCCGGCAGTGGGATCGGGGTGTTGCCCAAATTCGCTGCCGAGCCCGAGCTGTCGGACGGTGCCGTCAAAGCGGTTGCCTTGATGAGTGATCTGCTGAACGAGGGGAAAAGCTCTCTTATGCTGCGGCACGGAAGGCGCCCGACGCCGCCAGTTCGAGCCCTGATTCAACATCTCGATCCCGCAGTGCGGTCGTTCGGTTTCAGTTGAGTGTTGCTGAAACGCGAACGCCCTGGTCTCCAGATTGATCTTCAGGCGCGACATTACGGCGCACTAGCGTGGCAGCCCGCGTCGCCGGTTAAGGCAGATGGCCTGCCGGTTCGCTGCGTACATCCGGAATACTTATAACAGGGAGGCGATATGGAAGCCGTCCGGAGAGTCGCATCTTTATGGCGCCTGCACGTTCTCGTGCTCGCGTTCACGATTGCGGCGGAGCTAGTGGGGATCGTGAAGATCCCAATCGGGATCGGCGCGATTCTGTTGCTGCCGCTGCTCTACAGCTTCGTGCTCGGATTGCTGGCCAATCCCAACATCACCGCGCTTGGCCGGAAGTTCATCGGCTCCGATGAAGTGAAGGCTGCAACCCCGCTGATCGTGATCGCGATCATGCCGTTCATCGCCAAGTTCGGCACCACGATTGGCCCGGCCATCGACAAGATCATCTCGGCCGGTCCGGCACTGCTGGCCCAGGAGATTGGCAACCTTGGCACCATCATCCTTGCTTTCCCGATCGCGGTGCTGGTGCTGCGGATGGGGCGCGAGGCGATCGGCGCCACCTTCTCGATCGCGCGCGAGCCCAACATCGCGATCATCGCCGACAAGTTCACCCTCAAAAGCAAGGAAGGGGCGGGCGTTCTCGGCGTCTACGTCGTCGGCACGCTGGCCGGTACGTTCATCTTCGCCGTGATGGCCTCGATCCTGGCCACGACCGGTCTGCTCGACATTCGCGCCCTCGCGATGGCGTGCGGGGTCGGCAGCGGCTCGATGATGGCCGCCTGCAGCGGTGCGCTGACAAGCGCGATGCCGAGCATGGAGGAAGAGATCCTCGCGCTCGCCGGGGCGAGTAACCTCCTGACCTATGCCACCGGCCTGTACATCGGCCTGTTCGTCGCGCTGCCGCTGGTCAACTGGGCCTACAAGGTCCTGCGTGGTGCCGAGGATGAGGGCGCGGCGCAGCGGGACAGTGCCGACAAGCCCGCCAACCGCAAGCAGGAGGGCTAATCCCATGAGTGCTGTCACACGTCCGCACATCGACCTTGCGGATCACGCCGCCGTCCTGTTCGTGGTGAGCGCGCTATGCCTGGTCGGCAACACCGTTGGTCCCGGTAACCCAATCGTCGGCGGCCTGATCGGCATCGCGATTCTTTACGCCATCGTGATGGCCGGGCTGGCGCTCGCGAAGTGGGTGCCGTTCTACCTGCCGAGCGTGGCCTGGATCTCGATCGTCGGGATCGTCATCACCCTGCCGGGGGTGCCGGGTCAGGAGTGGATCGTCGCGCAGACGGGGAATGTCAACTTCCTGATCCTGGCCACGCCGTGCCTGGCCTATGCGGGCCTGGCGATTGCCCGGGAAGAGATCGAGATCGCCAAGACCTCGGGCTGGCGCATTGCCCTGGTCGCGGTGTTTGTGCTCGCCGGCACCTACCTGGGCTCCGCCCTGATCGCAGATCTTGTCCTGTCATTGCAGGGCGCATGACTTGAGACGGCCGCGCCGCCGGCAGACGGCGCGGCCGTGATCCCGTTCACGAAAAGGAGGTGCTGGTGACGCGCGGAACCGTAGCGGTCATCGGACTCGGGCGCATGGGAGCGGCAATGGCCGGGCGCCTGATCGAGCAGGGCTTCGAGGTTGTCGGGTACGACGTTCAGCCGCAGGCCCGCGAGGCGTTGCAGGCGCGTGCCGAGGTCGTGGAGAGCGCCGCGGCCCTGGCCGGACGTGCCGACTGGTATCTGATCTCACTGCCCAGCTCGCGAGAGGTAGAACAGATTCTGATCCAAGACACGGGATTGCTGCGAAGTCTCGAACCGGGGGCGTGCGTGATCGACTGCTCGTCGAGCGACCCGCGGTCGACCCGGGGCTTGGCGGAGGTCGCCAACAGCCGGGGCATCGCCTTCCTCGATGCGCCGGTCAGCGGCGGCCCGGCGGGCGCGGAGGCCGGCACGCTGGCGATCGCCGTCGGCGGCACGGTGGATGCCTTGGAGACGGCTTGGCCGGTCCTGGGCGCGATGGCGGCCCGGATCGTCCATGTCGGCGACAGCGGCGCCGGGCACGTCGCCAAGATCGCCAACAACCTGCTGTGTGCGGCTCATTTGATGGTCGACGGGGCCGGCGTGCGTCTGGCCGCGGCGGCTGGCGTCGACCCCGAACGTTTGCTGGAAGCGGTGAACGCCGGGTCGGGCCGGAGTGCGGTCACCGAAGCGTTCATGCCGAAGTGGGTGCTCAACAACGCCTTCAATTCGGGCTTCACGATGAGCCTGATGCAGAAGGATCTGGGCCTGGCGCGCGACCTGCTTGCCGAGTTCAGGGACGACGCAATGCTCTCGGGCCTGATTGACCGCTGGGACCAGGAAACCGAACGCCTGGGCGGCCAGAGCGATTTCACCAACGTAGCCTCGGTATCTTTGAGGGAATGATGCTTGATCACGCGATGAATGCGCGCGCGCGCGCCGAACGCATCGGCCAGGTCTGGGAACAGCTGTGTGGCGACGTCCCGTACGGCAGCCTGATTGCCGGGCAGGTGCGCCGGGGCGAAGGCGACGCGGTGACGATCCTGGACCCGGCGAGCGGGGACCAGCTTCTGCACTATCCAGATGCCGGGGCGCAGCTTGCCCGCGACGCGGCGCAGGCGGCCGAGCGCGCGCGGCACAGCTGGTATCGGGACATCAGTGCGGTGCAGCGGGGCCGTGTGATGTGGCAGGCCGCCCAGCAGGTGCGCGCCTGCATCGAGGAGCTCGCCGAACTGGAAGCGCTCAGCGCTGGCAAGCCGATCCGCGATACGCGTGTCGAGGCGACCAAGGTCGCGGAGATGTTCGAGTACTATGCCGGCTGGTGCGACAAGCTCTACGGCGAGGTAATCCCGGTCCCGACCAGCCATCTCAACTATACCCAGCGGGTGCCGCACGGCGTCGTGGCGCAGGTCACGCCCTGGAACGCGCCGGTTTTCACCGGCGGCTGGCAGATCGCTCCGGCGCTGGCCGCGGGCAACACCGTCGTGATCAAGCCGAGCGAGCTGACGCCGCTGTCCACGGTCGCGCTCGGCTGCCTCCTCCAGAAGGCCGGTGTGCCGGAAGGGGCCGTGAACGTGCTGGCCGGTCTGGGCGGCACAACCGGTGCCGCGATGTTCGCGGCGCCCGAGGTGCAGCTTGCCGTGTTCGTCGGCTCGCCGGAGACCGGCCGGGTGATCGCGCGCGCGGCCGCTGACCGTCTGATCCCGTGCATCCTGGAGCTTGGCGGAAAGTCCGCCAACGTCGTCTTCGAGGATGCCGACCTTGCGAAGGCGGCTGGCGGCGCTGCAGCCGGGATTTACGCTGCAGCCGGGCAGAGCTGTGTGGCCGGCTCGCGCCTGCTGATCCAGAAAAGCGTCTACGAGGACGTGCTCGCGCGGCTTGCAGACAAAGCGGGCGGCTTGCGCATGGGCCCGCCGGAGACCCCGGAGACGCAGGTCGGTCCGCTCAATGGGGCCGCGCAGCAGCGCCGGGTGCTCGACTACATCGATCGCGCGCGCCAAGCCGGTGCCCGGGTGGTGTGCGGCGGACAAGCGGAATCGCCGGGGTATTTCGTGCAGCCGACCGTGATCGCCGATGTCCGGAACGACTGGGAGATCGCCCAGGACGAGATCTTCGGGCCGGTGGTCGTCGCTATGCCGTTCGAGGACGAGCAGGAAGCCGTGCGTCTGGCTAACCAGACCCGTTTCGGCTTGGCTGGGGCCGTCTGGACCGGTCGGGTCGAGCGGGCTCACAGGATCGCCGGCCAGATCGAGGCCGGCACGGTTTGGATCAACGGCTACAAGACGATCGGCGTGATGAGCCCGTTCGGCGGCTTCAAGGAGAGCGGGTATGGCCGCTCTTCGGGCCGGGAGGCGTTGATGGAATACACGCGCGCGCGCAGCGTGTGGACCGAGACGTCGGACGATCCGACGATGGCCTTCGGCTATTAGGCTCCGGTGCGGGTCGGTGCGCCGGTCCCGCGCAGCGCATGAGCCGCCCCGCCCTTCCGGCCAACGTCTGAAAGTTCGGAAAAGGGCGGGGCGGTCTATCGACAGACGGCGGCAAAGCTGCCGTGCAGACAACAGGGGCTACATCGGCAGGAACTTATAGATCGTCGTCTGGGTGTATTTCTCGCCCGGCCGGAGGACGGTGCTGGGGAAGTCCGGCTGGTTCGGCGAGTCCGGGAAGTGCTGCGCTTCCAGGGTGAAACCGCCCCAGTGCGGGTAGGTTTCGCCGTCCTGCCCCTGGACGTCGTCCAGGAAGTTGCTGGTGTAGAACTGCACGCCGGGCTCGGTGGTGTACATCTCCACTGTGCGGCCACTCTGCGGGTCGGTGACCCGGGCGGCGAGCGCGCTGAGGTCGCCGGGGTTGTTCAGCACGTAGTTGTGATCGTAGCCGCCCTGCTCGGGTTCGGCGTATTTGAGCTGCTGATGGTCGGCCCGGATGTTCTGGCCGATCGGCGTCGGGGTGGTGAAGTCGAGCGGCGTGCCCTCAACTTCCAGGTAGTCGCCCGTCGGGATCAGCGTATCGTCGACCGGTGTGATCCGATCGGCGTTCAGCATCGCCACCTGGTCCAGGATCGTCCCGTTCCCGGCTCCGGCCATGTTGAGGTACACGTGGTTGGTCAGGTTCAGGACCGTCGGCGCATCGGTGACGGCAGAGTAGTGGATGCGCAGGTCATTGTCGTTGTTCAGCGTATAGCGGACCGTAACGGCGAGGTTGCCGGGGTAGCCCATCTCGCCGTTCGGGGAGAAATAGGTCAGCTCGACCCCGACGTGGTCGCCCGTGCGGATCGGGGAGGCGGCCCAGACGCGCTTGTCGAAGCCCTTGGTGCCGCCGTGTAGGCTGTTCGGGCCATTGTTGACCGGCAGTTCGTAGCTTTCCCCGTCCAGGGTGAAGGTGCCGCCGGCGATCCGGTTACCGAACCGGCCGATCAGCGCGCCGAAGTACGGGTTTCGCTCGACGTAGCTTTCCAGATCGTCGAAGCCGAGCGAGACGTCGTCGATCTCGCCGTTTCGGTCAGGCACCCGGATCGACTGCACGATGCTGCCATAGGTCAGGATGGTCACTTCCATCCGGTTGGCGTTGGTCAACGTGTAGATATCGACCTCGGTGCCGTCGGACAGCGTTCCGAACGTCTCCTTATTAACGCCCAGCGCGGCCGCCTGGGCGCCCGATACAACGGCCATGGCCAGACCGCAGGCCAGCATGAGTGGGCCAAAACTGAAGTGATGTCGGATGCGCATTGCGTTTACCTCCCGTGCGCGCGCCTTTCCTGGCGCTTTCTTGACGGATGGTCGGGGAGGCTAGCAGGAAAAGTATGATTATACAATCTACGCGGAGTAGGGCGGCGCTGCTTTCACCAGCCAGTATAGGGTGTTTCAGACGGTCTCAGCCTGATATTCCGCTGAGAGTCGGGCGATTAGTATGACCGATAAGGGGCAAGCTAGCCGGCGAACCGTCGTTCCGGCAGGCCCGCCACGTCGAGGTCGACGGCCAGCAGATTGCCGGCCAGGGGCTGCTCTGCCAGCGCGTCCGGAGCAAGCCCGACCGACGCGGTGGTGATGAACAGGGTTTTCAGGTCCGGGCCGCCGAAGGCGCACGACGTGGGACGCTGCACCGGCAGGTCCAGCGCACGCTCGACCGTGCCGTCCGGGGTGTAGCGAAGCACGCGCCAGCCATCCCATTGCGCGCACCAAAGGCACCCCTCCGCGTCGACCGTGGCCCCGTCTGGATTGCCGGCTTGGTCCGGCGGGGAGGTGAAGACGCGACGGTTGACGATCGCACCGGTGGCGGGGGCGTGGTCATAGGCGTAGATCGTCCGCGCCGCCGTGTCGGCGAAGTACATCGTACAACTGTCCGGTGACCAAGCGAGGGCGTTGGGAATGCCGATGCCGGTTTCCATGGAGTGGACGCTCAGGTCTGGATCGATGCGGTACAGCGCGCCGCTGCTTTGCCTTTCCGCATCGTCCATCGTGCCGGCCCAGAAGCGGCCCTGTCGGTCACACTTGCCGTCGTTCATACGATTGTCCGGGCGGTCGGGTTCGGGGTGGGCGATCCAATTCAGGGTGGCGTCGGTGAAATCGAACAAGGCGAAGCCGGACTGCAGCGCCAGGATGGCCCCGCCCGTCTCCCGTAGGGCCGCGCAGCCGATCTGTTCGGGCAGCTGCCAGCGTTGTACCGCGCCGGTTTGCGGTATCAGTCGCTGCAGCAACTGCGCCTTGATATCGACCCAATAAAGCGCCTGCTCCCGGACATCCCATACCGGGCCTTCACCCAAGGTATTGTGCACGTCCGCAACGCTGCGTACTTGCGCCATCGTCGCCCCCCGCAGACCCGACAGAGTTTCGGTCGTGGTGTGCTGTTCGGTTCAGATTTTATACGACTATTGGACCAGAGATTTGTGCTTTGTCCATCACCGGCAGCTCGTTCGATTGGTCGATGGCGATGTCGGTCAGCAGAGGTTTCCAGCGATCGTCCGGACACCGCGGCGATTAGCCATCTTATTGATGAATCATATTAATATGCGTAGAAGTCTTGAGAGAGTTGCGCGGGTGATCCGCTGCGTGCGGATTTCAGAGGTAGAACAGCAGAGACAGAGCCTGGGGAGGCAAAGGTGCGGCGCAGGCAATGCAGTGCCGAGGAGACGACCCGGCACGTGAGGACGCTCCCGTGAGCGCGGCGTCGACCACGGCGTTGATCGCCGTCGACTGGGGGACGACCGCGCTTCGGGCGTATCGCCTGACCGCCAGCGGCGATGTCATCGAGACGCGCCGCAGCGGCGACGGCATTCTGTCCGTCGATGGCGCGTTCGCCGCCGCGCTGACGCGCCATGTCGAGGACTGGACGGCGGATGGGGCCGTGCCGGTGCTGCTCTCCGGCATGATCGGCAGCCGCCAGGGCTGGCACGAGACCCCGTATCTTACCTGCCCGTGCTCTTTGCAGCAGTTGGCCGATGCGCTGGTGCCACTAGATCATCCACGGTTGGACGTTCGCGTGGTTCCGGGACTCGCCGACCATCGAGACGGTCGCGACGATGTCATGCGCGGGGAGGAAGTGCAGGTGTTCGGTGCCCTGGCAGAGGCCGAGACCGGCCACTTCCTGCTGCCGGGCACCCATTCCAAGTGGGTTCGCGTTCGAGACCGCCGGATCGTTGAGATCCGCACCTACATGACCGGTGAGATTTACGCCGCTTGCCGCAACCACACGATCCTTGGCCGGTTGATGGACGAAGGCGGTTGGTGCGAGTCGTCTTTCCGACGTGGGGTCGCCGACGGCGCCGCCGACGGGACGCCGGGCGCGCTGCTGGGGCGTTTGTTCGGGGTGCGCACCGCCGGTCTGTTCGATCGCCTGGCGGCGGGCGAATTGCCGGACTATCTAAGCGGCCTGTTGATCGGCGCCGAATTGGCCGACGCCGCAGGCGATGGCAGCGAACCGGTGACCATCGTCGGGGATAGTGGGTTGGTGGAACGCTATCGCACCGCCGCCGACACCCTTAGCATCGCCTGCAGCCTTGGCGAGTCGGATGCGAGCGTGGGCGCCTACATCGCCATCGCCAGGATGGCCGGACTGTTGGGGCAAAGCGGATCGAGGAGAGGCGTGTGATCGCGTACGACGAGGCGTTCGAGGCATTGCCGCTGGTGGCGATCCTGCGCGGAATCGCACCGGACGAGGCGGTGGAGGTCGGTCAGGCGCTGATCGATTCCGGGTTCCGCATCCTCGAGGTGCCGCTGAACTCGCCGCAGCCGTTGCGCTCGATAGAGCGCCTGGCCGACCGGTTCGGCGACGACGCGTTGGTTGGGGCCGGCACGGTGATGACGGAGGCCGAGGTGGAACAGGTCGCAGCCGCCGGCGGACGTCTAATCGTCATGCCGCACAGCGACCCGGCCGTGATCGCCGCGGCGAAGCGCGCCAACCTGACGTGCCTGCCGGGCGTGGCGACGCCGACCGAGGGCTTTGCCGCTGTGTCTGCTGGCGCCGATGCCCTAAAGCTGTTCCCCGGTGAGGCGATGCCGCCGAAGGTAGTCAAGGCCTGGACGGCCGTGTTCCCGAAACAGGTGCCATTGCTGCCGGTTGGCGGCGTGACGCCGGAGCGGATCGCCGATTACGTGGATGCGGGCGCGGGTGGGTTCGGATTGGGCTCGGCGCTCTATCAGCCGGGGATGGCGCCAGAAGCCGTCCGGGCGAACGCCCAGCGGTTCGTCGCGGCCTGGCAGGAAGCGGCTGCGGCGGCGGGCTAGCCGCTGGCGTGCGCTGCCGTTTCCGGCTGGCTGTAGCTCGCGCGGTCGAGCACTTCTTCGGTGATGTCGAGCAGCGATACCATCGCCTTGCGGGCCGCGGCGGCGTTGCCGCGGCGGACCGCCTCGAACACCTCGATGTGTTTGTCGAGCGCGAACCGGCTGCCGACCTGCGGATGCGAGGTGACGGCGATCGAGGCCCGCAGCGCTTCCTCGATGGTGGCGCCGAGGCCCGAGAGCAACGGGTTGCCGCTGGCGGCGAGCAGCAGGCGGTGGAAGTCGACGTCCGCCTGAATGGTTTCATCGGTTCGCTCGCCATTGCCGCGAGCCATGCTCATGACCGCCTGCTGGAGGTTCGCGAGCATCTCGGCTTCGATGTTCTGGGCCGCGAGCGCGGCGGTTTCCGGTTCCACCATTCGGCGCACGGCGAACAGGTCCCGCAGGAAGACTTCACGGCTGACCGTCTTCTCGCGCCAGCGCAGCATATCGCCATCCAGGAAATTCCACTGCAGCGGGTCGTTTACGACCGTGCCGACCCGCGGGCGCGAGTAGACCAGCCCCTTGGCGCTCAACATTTGCAGCGCTTCGCGCAGACAGGTCCGGCTGACGCCGAATTCGTGCAGAAGATCGCTCTCGTGGGGGATGGGCGTGCTGGGAGGATAGTCCTTGCGGAGAATCCGCAGCGCTATCGTTTCGGCCACCTTGCCCTTGAGGCGTTTGGCTGGAACCCGAAGGGTGTTGCTCATAGTGATCACTGAATCTCCTATTAAAAATCATATAACATGAACTCGGCGTAATAAAATAGGCGGCAAGATCGTTGGGTGGCAGAGGGGGTGCAAAAGCGTATTTGCGGAGAAACGATGGCTGATGACGTGTTCCGCCGCATTGGGTAGACGGCCTCCTGCTGCAACCTGTGAGAGCAAGCGTTGCAATGATCATACTTTTCGCGGTAGGGTTCGATAACAATTCGCTGCGATAAGCAGCGGCAAGAATAAGACAACCTGACCTTTCGGGAGGTAATGTGATGAGGGTGTGGCTGCGAACCGCAGTGGCGTGTGCGCTGCTGGCCGTTGGTTGGTCCGGCAGTGCGGCGGCGCAGGATGCGAACTACGAATGTGATAAGAAATTCGTCTTCTTCCCCGGCGGCCCGCAGGGCGGGGCGTTCGCGTCGATCGTCTATAACGGCGCGCGTCTGGCGGAGAAGCAGACCGGATGCAACGTCGAATACGTCTGGTCGGACTGGAACCCGGAGCAGATGGTCCGGCAGTTTTCCCAGGCGATCGGCCGCAACCCCGATGGGATCGCGGTGATGGGCCACCCGGGCGAGGACGCGCTGGGCCCCATGATCGAGAAGGCGCGCGAGCGGGGCATCGTCGTGACGACGCAGAACGTCGCGCTGCCGAAGTCCGAGTCCGAGTACAAGACCAAGGGCTTCGGCTACGTCGGCGCCCACAACTATTCCGCCGGCGAGAACCTGGGCAAAGGCATCCTCAACCGCTGTGACGTGGAGGAAGGCGATGTGGCCTTCGTCTGGGGCCTGCTGGGTCAGGAGGCGCGCGGCCAGCGCACCAAGGGCGTGATCGACGCGCTGAAGGAAGGCGGCGTCGAGATCGAGTATCTCGAGATCGCGGACAGCGTGAACAAGGACCCTGCTCAGGGTATCCCGACCTTCGCGTCCTTCCTGGCGTCCAACCCCGATATCAATATCGTGGTGACCGACCATGGCGCCCTGACCGCGACGCTGCCGTCCTATCTCAAGGCCGCCGGCAGGTCGGGCGAGGAGACCTGCGCCGCCGGCTTCGACCTGTCGGCCGCCACGGTGCAGGGGCTGCAGGATGGCAAGATCGACCTAGTCCTCGACCAGCAGCCCTTCCTGCAAGGCTATCTACCGATCCACCAGCTGTACCTGACCACCAAGTTCGGCTTCGCCGGTATGAACATCGACACCGGTGCGGCGCTGATCACGCCGCAGAACGTCGACGCGGTGGCCGATCTGGCCGACGCCGCGATCCGCTGACTTCTGGGGTGCCGGCCCCAAGTGGGCCGGCACTTCGTCCAGTCTGACGTCGGGCCGATCCCGGCGGTGTGTCTTTCACCTGTGACAGCGGAACTCTTTGCGATGAGCGAAACTCAGCCAGTGGCCCGGCTCGTCGACGTGCATAAGTCGTTCGGGCGGGTCAACGTCCTTCAGGGCATCGACATGGAGGTCTACCCCGGCGAGATCGTCGCGCTGGTCGGCGACAACGGCGCCGGCAAGTCGACCCTGATCAAGGTCATCACCGGCGTACACAAGCCGAGCTACGGCGAGGTCTGGATCAAGGGCGAGCGCGTCGAGATGCAGTCGGTGCAGGACGCGCGCCGGCTCGGCGTCGAAACCGTTTATCAGGAGCGTGCGCTGGCCGACCAGCAGTCGCTCTGGCGCAACATCTTCGCCGGGCGCGAGATCACCGGGCCACTCGGCTTCATGAAAGTCGGTGAGCAGCGCAAGGAAGCCGAGCGGCTGCTGCGCTCGCGGATGGGCTTCACCTCGCAGGCGTTCGAGGTCGACGGCGAGGTCAGTGGCCTGTCCGGCGGCGAGAAGCAGGGGATCGCGATCGCCCGCGCGCTCTACTTCGATGCCGAGATGATCATCCTCGACGAGCCGACCATGGGGCTCAGCCTGAAGGAAACCGAGCGCGTCCTGAACTTTGCCCGTGGCATCCGGGACGCTGGGAAATCGGTGGTGTTGATCGACCACAACATCCTGCACGTCTACAGCGTCGCCGATCGATTCATCGTGCTCGACCGCGGCCGGGTCGCGGCGCAGTTCACCAAGGACGAGATCAGCCGCGATCAACTGGTCGACCTGATGGTCGAGCTTCACCAGACCGGGCAGGTTCACGTCGCATGACCACGCAAACGGATAACACCATGGCCAGTGTCCGCTCCGGAGTGCTCGGCATGACACCGGCGCGGCGCGAGCGCCTGCGCCTGTTCGTCAAGCGCAACCGCATCGAACTCAGCATCACCGGCATCTTCGTGGTGCTGTACGCGATCTTCATCGTCGGCGCGCCCGGGGTCTATACCAACTTCGATATCTATCGCTCGTTCATGTCGACGCTGCCGTTCATGGGGGTGATGGCGCTGGCGGCCACCTTCGTGATCACACTGGGCGAGATCGATTTGTCGTTCCCCTCGGTCATGGGCATGGCCGCCTGGGGGTTTGGGTCCACCTTCGTAGCAACCGGCAGCTACCCGCTGGCGGTCCTGGTCGCGCTTGCGACCGGCGGCGCCTGCGGCCTGCTCAACGGTGTCATGGTGGCGATCGTCGGGGTGCCGTCGATCGTGGCCACGATCGGCACGATGTTCTTCTGGCGTGGGTTCGTGAACGTCCTGGCCGAAGGTAAGGGAATCCCCCTGTCGACGCTGTCGGAGTCCTGGATGCACCCGATCTTTGTCGGCCGGATCGTGGGCGATATTCCGATGCAGTTCGTCTGGTTCCTGGCGATTGCGGTGATCATGATGATGGTCTACCGCCGCCACGTTTTCGGCAGCCAGGTGCTGTTCGTCGGCGACAACCAGAACTCCGCGCACATGATGGGCATCAAGGTCGCCCGGGTGAAAATCCTCTGCTTCACCCTGCTCGGGGTCATGGCCGGGCTTGGCGGTGTGCTGCTGCTGTCGGAGGTGACTTACTTCTGGCCCACCACGGGCGATGGCTACCTGCTGCCGGCGCTGGCCGCCGTGTTTATCGGCGGCACCCCGGTGTTCGGCGGACGTGGGTCGATGTATGGCACGTTCATCGGTGTCCTGATCATCGGCTCGCTCGAGGCCGGTGTCGTCGCGATGGGAATCCAAGGCTTCTACACCCAGGTCATCTACGGCCTGCTGATTACCATCGCGGTGACGATCTATGCCGTGATCATGCGGAGGAACTGAGATGGCCAGTAGTGCCGATGCGATCTACCCCAGCTTGCAGGGGTGCCCCGTGCTCGTCACCGGCGGCGCCAGCGGTATCGGCGAGGCGATCGTCCGTCGCTTCGCCGGCCAGGGCGCCAAGGTCGGCTTTCTGGATATCGCGGTCGAGCAAGGCCAAGCCCTGGCGGAAGAACTTAAGCAGGACGGGGGCGAGGTGCATTTCGTCCCGTGCGACCTCACCGACATCGAGGCGTTGCGCGAGGCCGTCAAACAGGTGGCCGATACGCTCGGCCCGATCCGGGTCCTGGTCAACAATGCCGCGAACGACGACCGGCACGATTGGCGGGAGGTGACGCCGGAATACTGGGACGCGCGCCAGGCGGTGAATATTCGCCACCAGTTCTTCGCGATCCAGGCGGTTGCGCCCGGCATGATCGATGCCGGTGGCGGCTCGATCATCAACTTCGGTTCGATCTCCTGGATGCTGGGGCAGGGCGGCATGCCGGGCTACACCACCGCGAAGTCCGCGGTTCATGGCCTGACACGGTCGTTCGCCCGCGATCTCGGTGGGCACGGCATTCGCGTGAATTCGGTCACGCCGGGATGGGTGATGACGCAGCGCCAACTCGACCTCTGGGTGACCGACGAGTCGATGCGGGAAATCGAGCAGGGCCAGGTGCTCAAGGGGCATGTGCAACCGGATCACCTTGCCCGCATGGTGCTGTTCCTGGCCTCCGATGAAAGCGCGATGTGCTCGGCCCAGAACTACATGGTCGATGCGGGCTGGCTTTAGCCGCGGGCGGCAGGCATGCCCTCATAATTGACGCATGCAAAGGTTGGTCCGTAGCATTGGCGTGTAACCTCTCGCGTGCTGCCGGCGGCTTCGCCAAACGGGGCACGTGGCGTGTCGACAAGAAAAAATGCAACGCACGTTTTTTGTGAGCTGGGGAGGCTCTTCATGAACGAACGTCTTCGGATGGCGGTCGCGGGTGGACTGCTGGCGCTCTTCGTCGGTGCTTTGACGGTCCTGGCGCCGCAACCGGTCGCGGCGCAGGACGATCTGACCATCGGTGTCAGCTGGTCGAACTTCCAGGAAGAGCGCTGGAAGCGCGATGAGAATGCGATGAAGCAGGCGATCGAGGCCGCTGGCGCCACCTATATCTCGACCGACGCGCAGAGCCAGTCGTCCAAGCAGTTGACCGATGTGGAGAACCTGATCGCGCGTGGGGCCGATGCGCTGATTATCCTGGCCTGGGACTCTGATGCGATCATCCCGGCGGTGCAGTCCGCGCGTAACCAGGGCATCCCGGTGGTCGGCTACGACCGCCTGATCGAACATCCGGAGGCCTTCTACATCAGCTACGACAACCGCGAGGTTGGCCGTCAGCAGGCGCTGGCGGTTCTCAATGTCCAGCCGACCGGCAATTACGTCTTTATCAAGGGCGCTCAAACGGATCCGAACGCGGACATTCTGCACAAGGGTCAGATGGATGTGATGGGCGAGCTCATCGAGACGGGCAAGATCAAGGTCGTTGGCGAGCAATACACCGACGGCTGGGCCCCCAGCGTTGCCCAGGAGAACATGGAGCAGATCCTGACCCGCACGAATAACGAGGTCGATGCGGTCGTCGCGTCCAACGACGGCACCGCCGGCGGGGCGATCTCGGCCCTGGCCTCCCAGGGCATGGCGGGGAGCGTCCCGGTCTCGGGGCAGGATGCCGATCATGCGGCCCTGAACCGGATCGCGCGCGGCACGCAGACGATCAGCGTGTTCAAGGACGCCCGCGAACTGGGCCGACAAGCGGCCGAGGTCGCGATCAAGCTCGCCAAGGGCACGGCGCTTTCGGAGATTCCGGACACGCGTCAATGGAGCAATGGCCCGCGTGAGGTCGAGATGACCGCGCGTTTGTTGAAGCCGATCCCGGTCACCCGCGCCAACCTGGACATCGTGCTGCATGCGGACTGGATCGACAAGGAGACGCTGTGCCGCGGCGTTGAGAGCGACGAGGTCGCGGCCTGCAACTAGCGCGCAGTTATGGGTGGGGCAGTTGGCCTCGCGTTGCTTGCGATGGGGTCTGGGCGCATTTGCCCGCGCCGGTGGGATGGGGCGTGATCATCCCACCGGCGGACTACCCGCCTTGAGTCCTTGAGGCCAGTTCCACAGCACGGGAGGCCAGGCTGATTCGCCATGGCAAGTGAAACCGACGTCTCTGAGGGAAGCAGGGTCGGCCGCAGCTCGCGCAAAGGCCTGCGCAGCCTGATCGCGGAGGCGGAAATCGATACGCGGCTGGTCGGCATGACGGCCGCCCTGTTGATTATCTGGATCGGCTTCGACGTGGTCACCGGCGGGTTGTTCATCACCCCGCGTAACCTGTTCAACCTGTCGCTTCAGGCCGCGGCCGTCGCGGTGATGGCCACCGGCATGGTGCTGGTGCTCGTCACCCGCAATGTCGACCTGTCGGTCGGCTCCTTGCTCGGCGTTCTCGCCATGGTCATGGGGGCCGTGCAGGTCTACGTGCTGCCGGACATCCTCGGCTACGGGCATCCGTTGATCTGGGTGCTGACCCTGCTGATCGGGATGCTGCTGGGCGGTTTGATCGGCCTGGTGCAGGGGTCTGTGGTCGCGTTCGGCGGCGTCCCGTCGTTCATCGTGACGCTGGGAGGTCTGCTGATCTGGCGCGGCGCTGCGTGGTGGGTCACAGAGGGTCAGACCATCGCGCCGCTCGATGACAATTTCAACGTGATCGGTGGCGGCGTCAGCGGCACGATCGGCCCGATGTGGAGCTGGGTGATTGGCGTGCTGGCCATCGTGCTCGTGATCGCACAGCTCTGGAACGCGCGGCGCCGGCGTCGGAAGTTCGGCTTCCCGCTCCGTCCGCTTTGGGCGGAGGGGATGATCGCATTGCTGCTGGCCGCGGCGACGGTCGCCGTGGTCGCCACGATGAACGCGTACCCGCTCCCCGAGCGGATCGCGCAGCAGGTCCTGGAAGCCCGCGGGGTCGAGGTGGCGCAGGGGCAGAGCGTCGAGCTCGGCCACGGCTTGGCGGTGCCGGTGTTGATCCTCGCCGGCGTGGCGATCGCGATCGCGCTGCTGGCGCGCCGCACCAGGTTCGGCCGCCACGTCTTCGCCATCGGCGGCAACCCGGATGCGGCCGAACTGGCCGGCGTGCGCACCCGGCGCACCGTGGTTCTGGTGTTCGCCTTGATGGGCGTGCTCTGCGCGGTCGCCGCGGCGATCACCTCGGCGCGCTTGCAGGCGGCGTCCAACGATCTGGGCACGCTCGACGAACTGCGCGTGATCGCCGCCGCCGTGATCGGCGGGACCTCGCTTGGAGGCGGTATCGGCTCGGTGATCGGTGCGGTGTTGGGCGCGGTAGTGATGCAGTCGCTGCAGTCCGGGATGGCGCTGGTCGGGATCGCCGCCAGCCTGCAGAACATCGTCATTGGCTTGGTGCTGATCCTGGCGGTTTATCTCGACCGCCTGTATCAGCGCCGGAAGTGAGGGAGGGCAGCATGTCCGCCAGCCAACCGCTCGTCGAGATGCGGGGCATGACCAAGTCGTTCGGCGGCGTCGTTGCCGTGGACAACGTCGATCTGTCGCTTCGCCGCGGCGAGGTCGTCGGCCTGCTCGGCCATAACGGCGCGGGCAAATCGACCTTGATCAAGATGCTTTCCGGCGCGCTCAGGGCCGATTCCGGCGAGATTCGCGTCCAAGGCGCGCCGGTCGTCATGGACAATCCGCGCAAGGCCAAGGACGCCGGGATCGAGACGATCTATCAGAACCTGGCCCTGGCCGAGAACCTGGACGCGGCCGCGAACCTCTTCCTGGGACGGGAGATCCTGACCCGGTTCGGCTTCCTGGACGAAGTGGCGATGGAGAACGAGACGCGGAATCTGATGAAGCGGATCAATCCGAACTTCACCAACTTCGTCCAGCCGGTGCACCAACTCTCCGGCGGTCAGCGTCAGTCGGTGGCGATCGCCCGGGCGCTGTATTTCGAGGCCAAGATCCTGATCATGGACGAGCCGACGGCCGCGTTGGGACCGCAGGAGACCGAGCAGGTCTCGGAGTTGATCCGTTCCCTGCAGCGCGAGGGCATCGGCATCTTCTTGATCAGCCACGACATCCACGATGTGTTCGACCTGTCCGACCGTTTCGCGGTGCTGAAAAACGGGCGCAATGTCGGCACGGTCGACCGCGACCAGGTGACGAAGGACGAGCTGCTCGGGATGGTGATTATGGGCAATCAGCCGGCCGCCTTGGCCGGCGCCGCAGCCCCGGCCGGCTGATACGGGCTCCTGGTCGCCAGACGCCCTGCGAAGGCAAAATGCCGGAAGGTGTCTCCACCTTCCGGCGTTTTGCTTTAGTGGTTGTCGCGCGGGACCTTGCCGTGGGCGACGTTGAGGTACTTGATCGCCGGCTTCAGCACCATGCCCTCGTCGAACTGCGAGACGAGCCCACGCTGGATTTCCTGCCACGGTGTCTGCGAGGCCGGGTAGGCGAAGCCGCCGGCCTGGTCCAAAGCCTGCTTGCGGCGCTGGAACTCGGCGTCGTCGATCAGGATGTTCGCCTCGCCGCGACGCAGGTCGATGCGCACGCGGTCGCCGCTCTGCAGGATCGCCAGGCCGCCGCCGACCGCTGCTTCTGGGGAGGCATTGAGGATCGAGGCGGATCCCGAGGTGCCGGACTGGCGGCCGTCGCCGATGCAGGGCAGCGAGCGGATACCGCGTTTCAACAGCTCCGCCGGCGGCTGCATGTTCACCACTTCGGCGCCCCCGGGGTAACCAACCGGCCCGGTGCCCCGGATGAACAGGATGCAGTGCTCGTCGACCCCCAGTTCCGGGTCCTCGATGCGGTCGTGATAATCCTCCGGTCCCTCGAACACGATCGCCCGGCCCTCGAACGCCTCGGGGTCGTCCGGGTTCGACAGGTAGCGTTCGCGGAACTCGTTGGTGATCACGGACGTCTTCATGATCGCGGAATTGAACAGGTTCCCCTTCAGATTGACGAAGCCGGCCCGCGGGCGCATCGGCTTGTCGAAGGGATAGATCACGTCCGGGTTCTCTGCGTACCGCGCCTTGCAGTTCTCGCCGACGGTTTGGCCGTTCACGTTGAGCGCGCCTTCATGCAGCTTGCCGGCGCGCAACAACTCGCCGATCACCGCCGGGACGCCGCCGGCGCGGTGGTAGTCCTCGCCAAGGTACTCGCCGGCGGGCTGCAGGTTGACCAGCAGCGGAATCTCGTAGCCAAGCTGCTGCCAGTCATCGTTCGTCAACTCGATGCCAAGGTGACGGGCGACCGCGTTCAGGTGGATCGGCGCGTTGGTAGAGCCGCCGATCGCCGAGTTCACGACGATCGCGTTCTCGAAGGCCTGGCGGGTCATGATGTCGGACGGCTTCATGTCCTCCCACACCATGTCGACGATCCGCTGGCCGGTCTCGTAAGCGAACTGGCCGCGCTCGCGGTAGGGGGCCGGGATCGCCGCCCCGCCTGGGAGCTGCATGCCCAGGGCCTCGGTCAGCGAGTTCATCGTGGTCGCTGTGCCCATGGTGTTGCAGTAGCCCACCGACGGCGTGGAAGAGGCGACCTTCTCGATGAACTGCTCGAAGTCGAGCTGACCTTCGGCCAGCATCTCGCGCGCTTTCCAGACGATCGTGCCGGAGCCGGTCCGCTCCCCCTTGTGCCAGCCGTTCAGCATCGGCCCGACCGACAGCGCGATGGCCGGCAGGTTCGCCGTCGCCGCGCCCATCAGCAGGGCTGGGGTCGTCTTGTCGCAGCCGGTCGTCAGGACCACGCCGTCCAATGGGTAGCCATGCAGGACCTCGACCAGGCTCAAGTAGGCCAGGTTGCGGTCCAGCGCCGCGGTCGGCCGCTTGCCGGTTTCCTGGATCGGATGGATCGGGAATTCGAAGCAGATCCCGCCCGCGGCGATGATCCCGTCGCGTACGCGCTTGGCCAGCTCGATGTGGTGGCGGTTGCACGGCGACAGGTCGGAGCCGGTTTGCGCGATGCCGATGATCGGTTTGCCGGACTGCAGTTCCTCGCGGGTGATGCCGTAGTTCAGGTAGCGCTCCAGATAGAGCGCCGTCATCCCGGGGTTGTCGGGATTGTCGAACCACTCCTGCGAACGCAGCGGACGCTTGGGCGCGGTCTTCATCATCTCTCCAAATTTGTAGTATTTTTAGTCTGCCTCCTATTCCGCGCGTCGATTGCCGCCGCGCGGAATAGGAGGCAGGCGGCCCTGATTTGAGGATAGCGGCAACGGATCAGTTTGGAAAGAAGTCGTACTTTAACGCGCGCGTTCCGGTGCCGATCCGCCGGTGTCGTTCCGCACGATATAATGTCGCCTTCGGGCTTGGCCAGGGAAAGCCGTGCCGGCAGAAACCTGCCGCCGCGCGCCGATCTACGCGGCGCCGGTCTGTGTGATTAATTAAATTTGGCGGGTGACGTCACCGCTTTAGGGCGGACAGGCCCCAAGCTGCACCATACGAGTCATGAGACAGGCGCGTAGACGCCCCGCCGCGACCTTGGGCCGGGGCGGGGCGCACCGGCGTCAGCCCATCCGGTCGACGGGCTTGGGCAGGGTGTCTTGCCGGGCTTTCTCGACCGCCTGGTAGTAGGGCGGGAAGGTCGGGCGCGGGATGTAGCGACCAGCGCCTTCGGTCACGTTCAGTTCGCCGTCGTGGTAGACCACCTTGCCCTGGGCGATCGTGGTCCGGTTGGTGCCGGTGACTTCCCATCCTTCGAAGATGTTGAAGTCGATGTTCATGTGGTGGCTGTCCTTGGAGATCGTGCGCTTGCGTTCCGGATCCCAGATCACGAGGTCGGCGTCCGCGCCCGCCAGGATCGCGCCCTTGCGCGGATATATGTTGAAGATCTTGGCGGTGTTGGCGCTGGTCGCGGCGACGAACTCGTTCTCGGTCAGGCGGCCGGCGTTGACACCGTGGTGCCAGAGCACGTGCATCCGGTCTTCGACGCCCGCGGTGCCGTTGGGGATCTGGGTGAAGTTGTTGTGCCCCATGCGTTTCTGCGAGGTGCAGAAGCAGGCGTGGTCGGTTGCGGTGGTCTGCAGCGTACCCGCCTGCAACGCCGCCCAGATCGCCTCCTGATGGCCCTTCGGGCGGAACGGCGGGCTCATCACGTAGTGCGCGGCCGTGTCCCAATCCTTGTTCTGATAGACGCTGTCGTCGATCAGCATGTGCCCGGCCAGCGCCTCCCCGAACACACGCTGACCCTGTGCGCGGGCGCGGGCGATCGCGTCTACCGACTCCTTGCAGGAGTTGTGCACGATGTAGAGCGGTACGTTCATCACATCAGCGAAGGTGATCGCGCGTTCCGCGGCTTCGCCTTCCAGCTCCGAAGGGCGCGACAGCGGGTGGCCTTCCGGCCCGGTGATGCCCATCTTCAGCATCTCCTGCTGCAGGTGGGCGATCAATTCGCCGTTCTCGGCGTGGACGGTGCAGATCGCGCCCAATTCGCGGGCCTTGTGGAACGACTTCGCCAGCACCGAGTCGTCCGCCATGATGGCGCCCTTGTAGGCCAGGAAGTGCTTGAAGCTGTTGACCCCCTTCTCGGTCGCCAGCGTCTCCATCGCCTGGCCGACACTGTCGTCCCACCAGGTGATCGCGACGTGGAAGGAGTAGTCGGCGCAGGCTTTCTCCGCCCAGCCGTTCCAGGTCTCCCAGGCTTCCATGACGTCCTGCTGCGGGGCCGGAATCACGAAGTCGATGATCATCGTCGTGCCGCCGGCCAGCGCCGCGCGGGTGCCGGTGTAGAAGTCCTCCGAAGCGACCGTGCCCATGAACGGCAGCTGCATGTGGGTGTGCGGGTCGATGCCGCCGGGCATGACGTAGCAGCCGCTGGCGTCGTGTACCTCGGCGTCTTCGGGCGCGTTCAGGTCGGTGCCGACGGCGACGATCTTGTCGCCCTCGATCAGTACGTCGGCGCGTTGGGAGTGGTCGGCGTTGACGACCGTTCCGCCCTTCACCAGCAAGCTCATTGTCCGTCCCCTTGATCCTCGTCTGCGTTCGTTTCAGCGCGCGGGCGGATGGCCGCCCGGAATCGGCCGGCAATACCGAAACCGGCCCCGGCGGAATGCCCGCCGGGGCCGGTGCGGTCTGGCTACATCTCCTGCATCTTGTCGGTCACCTTGTGGGTCCAGGCACCGGTCGGCTCCTTGGTGATGACGGGATCGGAGCCGCCCTGCAGCAGGGTCTTGACCGTGCGTTCATAATCGGCCGGATCCAGGACGCCCTCGCCGTCGCCGAGCAGCTTGGCGATCTCGCCCATCATGCGGACCTGGTGCTTCTCGGTCTGGGCGCCGGTGGCGTCGTTTTCCAGGACGATCATCGCCGCCTCTTCCTGGTGGTCGCGCGCCCAGGTCCAGCCCTTCATGCTGGCGTCGACGAAGCGGGCCATCGTGTCGACGAACGCGGGGTCGTCCAGCCGATCCTCCATGACGTACAGGCCGTCTTCGAGGGTGGCGACGCCCTGGTCCTCGTACTTGAAGACCACGAGGTCGTCGGGCGACAGGCCGGCGTCGATCACCTGCCAGTACTCGTTATAGGTCATGGTGGAGATGCAGGCCGCCTGCTCCTGCAGCAGCGGGTCGACGTTGAAGCCCTGCTTCAGCACCTCGACACCCTCGTCCGAGCCGTCGGTCGGGATGTCGAGCTGCGACATCCAGGCCAGGAAGGGATACTCGTTGCCGAAGAACCAGACCCCCAGCGTGTGGCCGCGCAGATCCTGCGGCTCCTTGATACCGGTCTCCTCGCGGCAGGTCAGCATCATGCCCGAGCGCTGGAACGGCTGGGCGATGTTGACCAGCGGCACGCCCTTCTCGCGCGAAGCCAGCGCCGAGGGCATCCAGTCGATGATCACATCCGCGCCGCCGCCGGCGATCACCTGCGGCGGGGCGATGTCCGGACCGCCCGGCTGGATCGTCACGTCGAGCCCGGCGTCCTCGTAGAAGCCCTGATCCTGGGCGACGTAGTAGCCCGCGAACTGCGCCTGCGTGACCCACTTCAACTGCAGCGTGACCTCGTCGGCCGCCTCCGCCTGGCCGACCTGGGCCGCGGTGACGCCCAGGCCGAGCGCCAGGGCGGCAACACCTGCCAAAACCTTCTTCATCAAGGACCCTTCCCTGTTCGGTTATGCGTCTTGTTGTTCCGCGCCTAACGCCGCTGGCGGTAGGACGGGTGCCAAAAGGTCACGGTCCGCTCGACGAGCGCGACCGCGCCGTAGAACACCGAGCCGGCGAGGGCCGCCATCGCGATCTCGGCCCACACCATGTCGACGTTCATGCGCCCCACCTCGGTGGAGATCCGGAACCCCATGCCCACGGTGGGAGTGCCGAAGAACTCCGCGACGATCGCGCCGATCAGCGCGAGCGTGGAGTTGATCTTCAGCGCGTTGAAGATGAACGGCATCGCCGACGGCAGCCGCAGCATCAGGAGCGTCTGCCGATAGCTGGCGGCGTAGGAACGCATCAGTTCGCGCTGCTGCGCGTCCGCCGCGTTCAGGCCGGCGACCGTGTTCACCAGCATCGGGAAGAAGGTCATGACGACCACGACGGCCGCCTTCGACTGCCAGTCGAAGCCGAACCACATCACCATGATCGGCGCGATGCCGACGATCGGCAGCGCGCTCACCAGGTTGCCGAGCGGTAGCAGCCCGCGCTTCAGGAACGGCACCCGGTCGACCAGCACGGCCACCACCAGCCCAGCGGTGCAGCCCATCACGTAGCCGCTCAGCACCGCGCGCAGGAAGGTCTGCTTGAAGTCGGCGGCCAGGGTGCCGGTGGAATTGGCGATCCGGTCCCCGATCAGGCTGGGCGCGGGCAGCAGCACCTGTGGCACGCCGAAGCCGAGCGCCAGCACTTCCCACAGGAACAGCAGCGTGAGACCGAACACCGCCGGCACCACCGTATCGACCGCCCGCTGGATGCGTTGGTCGCGGACGCTGAACGCCGCGATGCCGTCGACCGCCCGCCAGGCGATCAGCCAGGTCACCAGAACGAACAGCCAGAAGCCGCGCGTTGCTTGCGCGCCGACATCGTGGACAAGCCCGAGCGCGCTTACCATCGCCCACGCCGAAGCGGCCAGCAGCACGAAGCCGTAAGCAGCCGGACCCAGGCCACGCACCACGCCGGTCTGCCGCGCCAGGCCCAGCCCCGCGCCCGCCAGCAGGGCCAGAAGCGCAACCAGCGCGCCCGGCCGGTCCAGCCAGCCCACCGCCGCCGTCTCCTCGCGCGCCAGGGCGAGCGGGAAGGCGAGGGCGAGCACGCCCAAGAGCAGGGCGGCCGTGCACCAAGGGTCTGGACGGCCGAGCGCGTTGGGTCGGGGCACGCTCGTGTCGATCTGCACGCTCATGGCGTCGCCCCCATGCGCCGGTGGGCCCAGCGTTCCCCGACCGCGACCAGACCGACCAGCGTGGCGGCCAGGACGGAGGCGGCCACCAGCGCCGACCAGATCTGGATCGTTTGGCCGTAGTACGAGCCCGCCAGCATGCGCGCGCCCAAACCGGCCTGCGCCCCGGTCGGCAGCTCGGCGACGATCGCGCCGACCAGGCTGATCGCGATGGCGACCTTCAGGCTGGCGAACAGGAACGGCAGGGAGGACGGCCAGCGCAGCAGCCAGAAGGTTTGCCAGCGGCTGGCGGAATAGGTGCGCATCAGGTCCATCTGCAACAGGTCGGGCGAACGCAGGCCCTTCACCATGCCGATCGCGACCGGGAAGAAGCAGAGGTACATCGAGATCACGGCCTTGGGGATCAGCCCCTTCAGGCCGATCGCCCCCAGCACCACCACGATCATCGGCGCGATCGCCAGGATCGGCACCGTCTGGGAGGAGATGATCCAGGGCAGTAGGCTTTTCTCCAGCGACCGGGCATGCACGATCCCGACCGCCAGTAGGATTCCTAAAAGCGTGCCGATGCCAAACCCGGCGAGGGTCGAGGAGAGTGTCACCCAGCTGTGGTAGACGAGGCTGCGCACGCTGGTGATCGAGGTTTCGAAGACCGTTTTGTTCAGCTCGGCCAGAATCTGGTGCGGGGCGGGCAGCATCGGCCGGTCCTGCGACCAGGTGCCGAGCACCAGCTCGCCGAATGTCCAGGCCTGATCGCCGCGCTCGAAACGGTTGATTTGCAGGTCCGCGTTCATCCAGATCGCAAGCGCGTACCACAGCACGATGATCGCTACGCTGACGACCGCGATCGGCAGGGCGCGGCCCTGTACCGCCCGGTCCAGGCCGGCGCGCAGGCGCCCGCGCGCCGGTGCGTCGGGCGTGGTCGCGATCTGCGCGTCAGTCGTCATCGGCCATGCCCTGGCGCAGGCCCATACGCACCCGATGGGCGACGTCGATGAACGCCTGCGTCTCGCGGATATCGAGATCACGGTCGCGCGGGAAGTCGGTTTCGATGACATCGGCGACCCGCCCCGGGCGCGGTGACATCACCACGATCTTGTTGGACAGGAACACCGCCTCGGAAATCGAGTGGGTGACGAACACGACCGTCTTGCCGGTGGTGTCCCAGAGCTTCAGCAACTGTTCGTTCAGGTGGTCGCGGACGATCTCGTCGAGCGCGCCGAACGGTTCGTCCATCAGCAACAGATCGGGATCGAAGCACAGGGCCCGGGCGATCGAGGCGCGCTGCTGCATGCCGCCGGAGAGCTGCCAGGGGTATTTCCGCTCGAAGCCCGCGAGGTTGACCATCTCCAGGTACGTGGCCGCGCGCTCCCGCCGCTCGGCCTGGGGCACGCCCATGATCTCCAGCGGCAGGGTCACGTTGCGCTCGATCGTGCGCCAGGGGTAGAGCCCGGCGGCCTGGAAGACATAACCGTAGGAGCGGTTGAGGCGCGCCTGGTGCGGGCTGACGCCGTTGACCTGGATCTCGCCCTGGGTGGGTTGCTCCAGGTCGGCGATCACGCGCAGCAAGGTGGTCTTGCCGCAGCCGGACGGTCCGATCAGCGAGACGAAGTCGCCTTCCTCCACGCGCAGGTCGATGTCGCTCAGCGCATAGACCGGGCCGTCGGCGGTCTGGAAGGTCAGCGACAGGTTCTGCGTGCGGACCACGGGGCC
Organism: Rhodovibrio salinarum DSM 9154; assembly: GCF_000515255.1. Classification (NCBI taxonomy): domain Bacteria; kingdom Pseudomonadati; phylum Pseudomonadota; class Alphaproteobacteria; order Rhodospirillales; family Rhodovibrionaceae; genus Rhodovibrio; species Rhodovibrio salinarum. The sequence goes on from NZ_KI911559.1 coordinate 1,201,978, forward strand.
GTCTGCAGCAGTTGCGGCGACGGGGCGGGCGGCCGGGTCGACCGGCGCGGTCGCGGGGGCAGGATCGGCGGATGGCGTCATGTCACCTCGCGGCAGCGTGTGAAGCGGTCGGTTGCGCGTTGGTTCACCCCACCCGGCCGGCCATCTCCAGGACCGCGTGCAGCAGCACGTTGGCCCCGGCGGTCACCCATTCGGGCTTGCACTCTTCGGTTTCGTTGTGGCTGACCCCGTCGACGCAGGGCACGAACACCATCGCGGTTGGTGCGACGGCGGCGATGTAGACCGCGTCGTGTCCGGCGCCGGAGAGGATGTCGCGGTGGCTGTAGCCGCACGCCTTGGCGCCTTCGCGCACGGCCGCCACGCAGGTTTCGTCGAAGTGCACGGGCGCGAACGAGAAGATCTGCTCCAGCTTGCGGTCCAGGCCGGTCCGCTCGGCGATCTCGGCGACGCCGGCCTCCAGCGCCGCGCACATCTCCTCCAGCGCCGCGTCGTCCGGGTGGCGGAAGTCGATCGTCAGGAAGACCTCGCCCGGGATCACGTTGCGGGAGTTCGGGTGCACGTCGATCTGGCCGACGGTGGCGCGGGCGTCGGGCGCGCGCTCCAGACCGATCCGGTTGACCAGGTCGATCACCTGCGCGGCGCCCACAAGCGCATCGCGCCGGCGGTCCATCGGGGTCGGGCCAGCGTGCGCCTCGAAGCCGGTCAGGGTCAGCTCGTACCAGCGTTGGCCCTGGCAGTCGGTGACCACGCCGACCGTCTTCTCCTCGGCTTCCAGGATCGGGCCTTGTTCGATGTGCAGTTCGAAGAAGGCGTGGATGTCGCGTCCGCCGACCGGCGCGTCGCCCTTGTAGCCGATCCGCTCCAGCTCCGTGCCGAGCGTGTTGCCGTCGCGGTCGGCGCGGGCGTAGGCCCAGTCCATCGTGAAGGCGCCGGCGAACACGCCCGAGGCGATCATCGCCGGGGCGAAGCGGGAGCCCTCCTCGTTCGTCCAGTTGACGATCTCGATCGGCCGCTCGGTCTCGATGCCACGGTCGTTCAGGGTGCGCACCATCTCCAGCGCGGCGAGCACGCCCAGCACGCCGTCGTACTTGCCGCCGGTCGGCTGGGTGTCCAGATGGCTGCCCGCCATGACGGGGGCGAGGTCATCGCGCGTGCCCGGCCGGCGGGCGAACATGTTGCCCATCTGATCGACGCTGACGCGCATGCCCGCTTGGGCGCACCATTCGGCGAACAGGTCGCGCACCTGCCGGTCCAGGTCGGTCAGGGTCAGGCGGTTGTTGCCGCCCTTGGCGGTCGCCCCGTATTGCGCGACCTCCATCAGCGCATCCCACAGCCGCTTATCGTCGATGGCGAGGTTGGTGATCTGCTGGCCGTCCATGTTGGTACCTCCCGACCCGGTGTGCCGCTTGCGCTCAGTTCAGTTCGATCAGCGGATCGTAGGTGTCGGGCCGGCGGTCGCGGAAGAACTGCCAGAGGTTGCGGACCTCCCGGACCATGTCGAGGTCGATCTCGTGGACCAGCAACTCGTCCTTGTCCTGGCTGGCCTGCGCCTCGATCTGGCCGCGCGGGTTGACGACGTAGCTGTTGCCGTAGAACTCGCCGATATTCCACGGCGCCTCCCAGCCGACCCGATTGATCGCGCCGATGAAGTAGCCGTTGGCCACCGCCGAGGCCGGCTGCTCCAGCTCCCAGAGGTACTGCGACAGCCCCGCAACGGTAGCCGAGGGGTTGACCACATACTCCGCGCCGTTCAGCGCCAGCGCGCGCCAGCCTTCCGGGAAGTGGCGATCGTAGCAGATGTAGACGCCCAGCTTGCAGTAGGCGGTGTTGAACACCGGGTAATCGGAGGCGCCGGGCTTGAAGAAGAACTTCTCCCAGAAGCCGGCGACCTGCGGGATGTGCGTCTTGGAGTACTTGCCGAGGTAGCTGCCGTCGGCGTCGATCACCGCGGCGGTGTTATAGTACACGCCCGGCATCCGCTCCTCGTAGATCGGTACGACGATGACCATCGCGTACTTCTTGGCGTACGCCTGCATCAGCTTGGTCGTCGGGCCGTCCGGAATGGCTTCCGCTGCGTCGTACCACTTGGTGTCCTGGCTGGGGCAGAAGTAAGGTTGGGTGAAGACCTCCTGGAAGCACAGCACCTGAACGCCCTGCTGTCCGGCATCGTCGATCAAGGGGGCGTGCGCCTTCAGCATGCGCTCCCGGATTTCATCCGGGGTCATGTCGGTGGTGCCCTTCAGACTCATCTGGATCAGGCCGGTCTTCAGCTTCGCCATCGGCTTCACGTCCCCTGCATGGTCTCGGCTTCCGCAGGATACACCCGACCTGTTCACCGGCTGCGGTCGATTGAAACGCAGACACGGCGTTGGTGCGGACGCACCTCGTGCGGCCGGAACCGCGCACCCGGGTTCGGACGTGCCGGGTGCCGGTCGATTGTCGACTGGAACGTTCGCGTGAAGGGCTCACATGCGGCGGAACGCGTCGGGACGTCTCAAGCGCGGCACTCAAGCGCTTCGCCCGTGATCGACGCTTCCTCGTCCGCCCGCCGGCTGGCTCCCGCGCGCTCCCTGTTATTTGCGCGGCCATCTGGCGCGGTCTCAAGGCCCGCTTGCGCCTGACGGGGCAGGCGGGACCTGGCCGCATTCTTCTCCCGGGCCTTGTCATCATCGCCCGGGCGGGCCGCTATCATTTAACCTGACCAGTTGGTCAGGCTAGTATCCTGAGCGAGCGACGTGCACACGGTCAAGACGAATCTCGGCTCGATTGGTCCTGGTCTCTGACCCGGCGTGCGTGCCATTTCTGACGTGGGCGCTACGTCAGACGGGTAGGCCGTTGCCCGTGCTGGCTCTTGCCGGTTCAAGACAACCACACGTACCGGTACGGCTGATCTGCCCCTCGGCCCGTCCCGGTCGGGGAGGAGGGACATGACAGATGGAGACAACGCGCGCGCACGACGCGTCCGGTTCCGATAATACCGCTGCCTCCGATAATACCGCTGCCGAGGAGCGCGCACCGACGCGCACGCGGGCGGGCCGGGCGCGCAGCAAGGCCGCGATCCGGACAGTCAACGAGCAGGCGTTGCTGGCGGCTGCGGAATCGGTGTTTGCCGATTACGGCTTCGAGGGTGCGACCACCCGCCTGATCGCCGAGCGCGCGGGCGTACCCAAAGCGAACCTGCACTACTATTTCCCGACCAAGCTGGCGCTGTATCGCCAGGTAGTGGACCGGATTTTCCAGATCTGGCTGAAGGCTGCCGACTCGCTGGACACGATCGACGATCCACGCACGGCCCTGACCCGCTATATCCACGCCAAGATGGACATGTCCCGGCAGTATCCCCTGGGCTCGAAGGTCTGGGCGAGCGAGGTGATGCACCGCGCCCCGCTGATCCAGGACTATCTTGAAACGCGCCTGACCGAATGGACGGCCGACCGGGCCGCCGCGATCGCGCGCTGGGTGCGCGAAGGCCGGATCGCGCCGGTCGAGCCGTACACGCTGCTCTACATGATCTGGGCGACCACCCAGCACTATGCCGACTTCGGCCACCAGATCACGACCCTGAACGGCGGCCAGGAGTTGAGCGACGTGCAGTTCGAGCGCGCCAAGGAGGAGGTTACCGCGATCATCCTGCGCGGGGTTGGGCTTGAACCCTTGACCTCATCCTGACCTCCGCGCCGCAGGCTGGCGCGCCTTAGCTACTCCGCTGGTTCGGTTTCGCTAACGCAGTTCTGCGGGTTGTTCGGGTGGGTGGTCCAGTTGCCGTACGCGGTCGTGATCGCCATGCCAGTGCGTGGGTCCACGCCTTCGGTCTGGTGTTCCATGGTGATGCAGTCGGGCACCGGGCAGACGTCGACGCACAGGTTGCAGCCGACGCACATCTCGTCGACCACCTCGAAATGGCGCACACCGTCCTTGGTCGCCGTGATCGCCTGATGCGAGGTGTCTTCGCAGGCGATGTGGCAGCGCCCGCACTCGATACATTTCTCTTGGTCGATGCGCGCCTTCACCACGTAGTTCAGGTTCAGGTACTGCCAGTCGGTGACATTTGGGACCGCCTTGCCGACGAACTGGTCGATGCGCTCGTAGCCCTTGTCGCGCATCCAGTTCGCGAGACCTGACGTCATTTCTTCGACGATGTGGAAGCCGTAGACCATCGCCGCGGTGCAGACCTGAACGTTGCCGGCGCCGAGTGCCATGAACTCGGCGGCGTCGCGCCAGGTGGTGATGCCGCCGATGCCGGAGATCGGCAGGCCGCGGGTTTCGGGATCGCGCGCGATCTCGGCGACCATGTTGAGCGCGATCGGCTTGACCGCTTCGCCGCAGTAACCGCCGTGTGTGCCCTTGCCGTCGGTGGTCGGCGCGGGGGCCATCTGGTCCAGGTCGACGCTGACGATCGAGTTGATCGTGTTGATCAGCGACACCGCGTCGGCGCCGCCCGCTTTTGCGGCGCGCGCGGGCTGGCGCACGTCGGTGACGTTCGGGGTCAGCTTCACGATCACCGGCATGCGGGTGTGCTGTTTGCACCAGCGGGTGACCATCTCGACGTATTCCGGCACCTGTCCGACGGCCGAGCCCATGCCGCGTTCCGACATGCCGTGCGGGCAGCCGAAGTTGAGTTCGATGCCGTCCGCCCCGGTCGCCTCGACCCGTTTGACGATCGCCTTCCAGCTTTCCTCCGTGCAGGGCACCATCAGCGAGACCACGATGGCGCGGTCCGGCCAGCGCGCCTTGACCTCCTTGATCTCCTGCAAGTTGGTTTCCAGCGGCCGATCGGAGATCAGTTCGATGTTGTTGAAGCCGATCACCCGGCGATCGCTGCCGTAGAGCGCGCCGTAGCGCGGCCCGGAGATGTTCACGATCGGCGGGTCTTCGCCCAGCGTCTTCCAGACAACCCCGCCCCAGCCGGCCTTGAACGCCCGCTCGACGTTGTAGGCCTTGTCGGTCGGTGGGGCGGAGGCGAGCCAGAAGGGGTTGGGCGACTTGATGCCCAGGAAGTCCGTGGAAAGGTCGACCATGGCATGGCTCCCGGCCGGTTTCGCGTGGCCCTGGTTATAGGGAAAGGGAACGCCGGCCGGATCAGGCCGACAGCAGATGCGTGTGGATCGAAAGGGCGGCCTGCTTGCCGTCCTCGACGGCGGCGACGGTCAGGTCCTCGCCGCCGGCGATGCAATCGCCGCCCGCCCAGACGCCGGGCAACGAGGTCGCGCGCGCAGCGTCGACGCGGATGCGTCCGCCCTCCAGCGCGATCGCCGTCTCGTCGGCGGTCAGCGCCCCGTTGGCGCCGAGTGTCTGGCCGATCGCCTTGAACACGACGTCCGCCGCCAGCGTCCGTGTCTCGCCGGTGCCTTCCAACTGGCCGTTGCTGCCGGTCCGGGTGTATTCCAGTTCGATCCCCGTGACCCCCTCAGGGCCGCCCAGGACGCGCTTGGGCGCCAGCCAGTGCTTGATCTGCACGCCGGCGGTCTGCGCGTGCTCCTGCTCGACGACGCTGGCGTTCATCCGGTCCGGTCCGCGGCGATAGACGATCGTGACGTCCTCCGCGCCCAGGAGCTTGGACTGTACGGCGATGTCGACCGCCGTCATGCCGCCGCCGACCACGACGACCCGGCGGCCGACCGGCAGGCTGCTCAGGTCGCGCGCTTGGCGTAGGTCGGCGATGTAGTCGACCGCGTCCAGCGCACCGTCAAGGTCCTCGCCCTCGACCCCCAGCGCGTTGACCCCGGCGAGGCCCATGCCGAGGAAGACCGCGTCGTAGTCGCGCCGCAGGTCGGCCAGTTGCATGTCGCGGCCGAGCGCCTTGCCGGTTTCAAGCTGGATGCCGCCGATCTCGAGGATGTAGGCGAGTTCGCGTTGGGCGAAGTCGTCCACCGCCTTGTACGCGGCGATGCCGTATTCGTTCAGGCCGCCGCCCTTGGGCCGGGCGTCGAACATCGTCACGTCATGGCCCAACACCGCCAGCCGGTGCGCGCAGGCGAGACCCGCCGGGCCGGCGCCGACCACCGCGACCGTCTTGCCGGTCGGCGCGGCGCGCGCGAACACCTGACGGCCGTCTTCGAACAAAGCATCGGTGGCGTGGCGCTGCAGCAGACCGATCTTGACCGGCTTGCCCTCGCTGGCGACGCGCACGCAGGCTTCCTCGCACAGCGTTTCGGTTGGGCAGACGCGCGCGCACATGCCGCCCATCACGTTCTGCTGCAGGATCGTTTCCGCCGCGCCCAGGTTGTTCCCGGCGGCGATCTGGCGGATGAACAGCGGGATGTCGATTTGCGTGGGGCAGGCGTTCAGGCAGGGCGCGTCGTAACAGAAGTAGCAGCGTGACGCTTCCACAACCGCCGCATGGTCGCTGAGCGGCGGATAGGCGTCGGCGAAGTTGCTCGCCAGTTGATCCGGAGCCAGCCGGCCCGTTGAGACGTCCCGCGGGTGCGTGCTTTCCGCCAACGTGAGCTCCCCGGTCTGCGGCCCGGCGGTCGCGCGTGTGCGCCTCGCCGGCCTATGGTCCGACCCGCCAGCGCACCAGCGGAAGCCCCCATTGACGCAAAACCTGATCGATCGGTCAAGTTCTATAAGGTGGTCTCATCAACTCAGACGCGTAGCCTGGCTCTCGCTCTCGCTCTCGCTCTTGGGCTTAGGTGTTCTGGTGCGGCTTCGAAAACGCTTGCAGCGCCAGCGCCGCGCGGGCGCTTTGAGGCAGCGGGCCGCCGGTTTTTTTGATATCTCATGCCCCACGCTTTCCGAGCACAGATTCGCCGTCCGGGCCTCACCGCGTTTCGTCCGCAATCGCGAAGGCGGGATGCCGTTTATTCCTTCCGCCCGTCAGGAGGTCTCGGGAGCCGGCAGGTAGATGCCGCGGCCGTCGCGGGCTTCCAGCTTTTGCAAGGTTTGTCGGATCGCCGGGGCGAACCGCTCGCTCAGGCGTTTCGGCCCGATCGTCCAGGACAGCCCCAGCTGCAGCGCCCGGTCGATTGTCTCCAGATCGCCGACGCCTTCCGCGGCGGCGAAGCCGGCCTCGTTGACCAGCACGCTTGCCGCGCGCAGGGCGATCAAGCCCGGGCTGTCGGACACCTCGACCAGCGCGATCCCCTCGTGCCGGGCGGTCTTGTGCAGTTCGTGCCTAGTCGCCGCGTCCAGCCCGGCGGTCGTGAAGGCGAGGCAGGGGCGCTCCATGAACGGGGCCGGGGCGATGTCCAGCAGGGCGAGGCCGTTCGATCCCGCGCGCTCCGCGGCCGTACGGCCGTCGGTCGTGGCGACCGGGCAGACCTGGGCCAGCAGCTCCATGAACGGCCCGACCTCGTTGACGGCTTCCGGTGTTTCAGGCGTCGGGCGGGGGTGATCGTAGAAGCCGCTGCCGCTCTGCCAGCCGAGCTTGCCGCTGGCCGCCAGCTCGGCGACCTTGGGATCGGGGGCGAACCGCGCGGGCTGCCCGAGTGCCTGCCACAGCCGTTCGGCGTGTTCGGCGGCGACATTCGTGCCCGTGAGGTCGATCTGTGCGAACGGGCCCAGCGGCGCGCCCAGCGCGGTGGCGAGGCAGCCGTCCAGCGCGTCGACGTCGGCCAGGCCCTCGGCGCGCATGCGCCCGGCTTCCAGGAACAGCGGCTGGGAACAGCGGTCGACCAGAAAACCGGGACTGTCCGCGACGCGCAGCGCGACCTTACCCAGACGCATGGCAAACTCGTTGAGCGGTGCCCAGGCGGGCGCGGCGCACACCACCTCGACCACGCGGGTTCGCGGTACCGGGGGCACGAAGTGCAGGCCGGCCAGATCGGTCCGGCCGATGGCCTGGCCCAGCGCGGTGACCGACAGCGTACGGGTGTTGGTCGCCAAGCGGGCGGTGGGCACTGTTGCGGCCAGGTCGCGGAGCAGCGCCGCCTTGGCCTCGAAATCCTCGGGAATCGCCTCGATGATCAGGTCGCTGTCGGCCAACGCGTCCAGCCGCCCGACCGTCAGCCCGGCCAGCGCGCGGTCGCGCTCCGCCGCGTTCAGCCGCCCGCGTTCGACCGCACGGTCAAGGGCATCCCGAAGGGTCCTTTGTGCGCGATCGGCGGTCGGGGGATCGCGGTCGACCAGCACGGTGGGGAGCCCGGACAGCATGCAGGCCTGCGCGATCCCGGTCCCCATGCGCCCGGCGCCGACCACCCCGACGCGCCGAATGGCGTTGTCCGTCATCAAGCCCCCTGCTTGGCCACGCGTCTCCGCGAGGTGAAACGCCTACTGGAAGGCCTGCAGGCCGGTCTGCGCGCGGCCGAGGATCAGGGCGTGGATGTCGTGCGTGCCCTCGTAGGTGTTGACCGCTTCCAGGTTCATGACGTGGCGGATCACGTGGTACTCGTCGGCGATGCCGTTGCCGCCGTGCATGTCGCGCGCCTGCCGGGCGATCTCCAGCGCCTTGCCGCAGGCGTTGCGTTTCATCATTGAGATCATCTCCGGCGTGTCGCGTCCGGCATCCATCAGGCGGCCAAGCTGCAAGGCACCCTGCAGGGCGAGCGCGATCTCGGTCTGCATGTCGGCCAGCTTCTTCTGGACCAACTGGGTCTGGGCGAGCGGCTTGCCGAACTGCTTGCGGTCCAGCGTGTACTGCCGGGCGGCGTGCCAGCAGAACTCCGCCGCTCCCACGGCGCCCCAGGAGATGCCGTAGCGCGCCTTGTTCAGGCAGCCGAACGGGCCCTTGATGCCGGAGACGTTGGGCAGAAGGTTCTCCTCCGGCACGAACACCTCGTCCATCACGATCTCGCCGGTGTCCCAGGCGCGCAGCGAAAACTTGCCTTCGATCTTCGGGCTGCTCAGGCCTTCCATCCCGCGTTCCAGGATGAAGCCGCGGATCTTGCCGTCGTGCGCGTCCGACTTGGCCCAAACGATGAAGACGTCGGCGATCGGGGAGGAGGTGATCCACATCTTCGCGCCCGACAGCGTGTAGCCGCCGTCGACCTGCTTGGCGCGCGTCTTCATCGAGCCGGGGTCGGAGCCGGCGTCCGGCTCGGTCAGGCCGAAGCAGCCGAGCCATTCGCCGCTGGCCAGCTTGGGCAGGAACTTCTGCTTCTGGCTTTCGCTGCCGTAAGCGTGGATCGGGTGCATGACCAGCGACGACTGCACGCTGAGCGCCGAACGGTAGGCGCTGTCGACCCGCTCCACCTCGCGTGCGATCAGGCCGTAGGAGACGGCGTTGACGCCCGCCCCGCCGTAGGCTTCCGGGATCGTGGCGCCGAGCAGGCCGAGTTCGCCCATCTCGTTGATCACCGCGCGATCGGTGCGCTCGTGGCGGTTCGCCTCCAGCACGCGCGGCATCAGCTTGTCCTGGCAATAGTCCCGCGCGCTGTCGCGGATCATCCGCTCTTCATCGCTGAGCTGCTCGTCCAGGCGCAGCGGATCGTCCCAGGCGAACGGCGGCTTCTCCTGCCGCGCGGGGTCGGTCTTCGGCGCGGGATCGGCGGGCGTCATGGCGGGTCCTTCATGCGTTCGGTGACGTCGGCTTGGTCCGGCGCGCGCGGGGCGCAGGCGGCCGGGCGCATGCGTCTCTGACGGCGAGATTATAGCCGCCTGCGGGCGGGGCAAGCCACCCCGGGCCTTTCTGCCAGCGCTGGCGCCGGCTAGCCGTGCTCAATCGTGAAGCCGTCGTGCGCCAGCACCATACGCTCGATCGCGATGCCGCCGTAGTCGCCGGTTCCGGACAGGGCCGGTCCCTCGATCTTGCGGATGAAGGCGCCCTTCACCCGCCACACCACGACGGGGGTGTGCTCCTCGTTGAGCAGTGCAATCCTGATATCCCGGCGCTCTGCCTTCATTCCTTCGACCGTGCGGAACCAAGCGTAGAGGTCGTTGTCGCCGGCTACGATGCCCCGGTGCAGAACGATGTCGGCGTATCGGATCACGGTGGGGATCGGGCGTGGCGCGTATTCCGGGCTGTTGCCTTCCCGGTAGTAGGTCACGTCCGTTTCCGCCGTCAGGCCTTCGACGCGCGTAAAGCCCAAGCGGGTGCCACCCCACTCGACGGTGAAGTGGAAGTTCAGCAGCGGATGGCTGGTCATGTCGTGTTCCCTTCGTCGTCGCGGGCATCGCCCTTCGGTTTCGCCAGCACCCAGCTGATCGTGGTGTAGCTGAGTTCGAGTTCCTCCAAGGCGAGCTCGGGCCATACCGCATCGAACCGCGGCCCGGTCCAGCGCACCGGGAAGGCCTGGAGCAAGGTAAAGGTCCAGGCAGGCGTTTCGTCCCAGGGCTGGCGCAGGTGATGGATGCGCACCCGGCGCCGGTCATCGCCGCTGCGTGCGGCATCCCGGCGCCAGCGGTAGAAGGTCTGGTCGCTGTCGATCGCGCGGGTCAGGGTGACCGTTTGCGCCGCGCCATCGGCCGTGCGCTTGGGATCGGTTAGCTGCAAGTCCGAGACCTGCCGCACGCCGACTTCCGTCTCGCCGATCAAAACCCGGAAATGACCGTTCAGGATCGGGTCCGGCCGACCGCCGCCGGCCGCGAAACCCGGCACCCGCAGGTCGGGCAGGCGGATGTTTGGGCGGAAACGATCGACGAAGCGGCGCGTGGGCATGCGGGGTAGGATGCGGTGACCGCTCGTCGGGGTCAACGCACGGTTGATTGGACGGCACCCTTGCTTGCGCCGGCCATACAGCATTCACAGCCATTGTGGATGGCGTCGGGTTGACCTTCCAGTGGGGGCAAACACCACCTGTCAGTCAACCAAACGGTTCGAAGCCAGAGATAAGGACAAGGACCGAGACACGATGACCCTGTTGCAAACGATCCTGGCGCTCTGGGCCGTCACGGCGGCGGCCAGCGTTGTCCTGCTGCTGCGCGATTTGCGGCGCAACAATCCGGAGATTCAGGGCCTGATGCGCTGGGTCTGGATTCTGACCGTGCTGTATTCCGGGCCGCTCGGCCTGGCCGGCTATTTCTGGGCGGGGCGCAAGCAGATACCGCACGACGATCTGGCGCGCCGGGCCTTCCGGTCGGTCGCGCACTGCTATTCCGGCTGCGGGCTGGGCGAAATCGGCGGCCTGCTGCTCACCGTCGGGCTGCTTGGCTTGGGGACCACGGCGACCGCGCTCGTCACCTTTGCCGCCGCTTATGTGGCGGGCTTCGCCCTGACCATCGGGCCGTTGATGCAGGGTGGCGAATCCTTCCGCGAGGCCCTGTCCGATACGCTGTGGAGCGAGACCGCCAGCATCGCCGTCATGGAAGTCACCGCGATCGCGGTCGACCTCTGGCTTGCTGGCTCGGCCGGCATCGGGGCGGCCTTGTTCTGGATTTCGCTGGTGGTGTCGCTGACGATCGGGCTGGTCGCGGCCTATCCGGTCAACGTGTTGCTGATCCGCTTCGGCGTGAAGGAAGGCATGCACAGCCCGAAGGCGCACGCCGCCCACGCGCACTGAGGATCCAGGCGCCTACCGGCCGTCCAGGGCCGCGCGCAGGGCGGTCCAGGTTTTGACCGGCTTGCTCAGGCGTACGCGTCGGTCCCCCGGGAAGCCCTCGGCTTCGAGCTGCGTCAGCAGCCGGGCGTAGACTTCCAGCATGATCCGGCAGGGCCGCGCCGAGGCCGGGTGCAGCTCCGCCAGCTGCGTGCGTACTTCGGCGTAGCGGCGACGCGCCTGTTCGGCCAGCGCGCGGCAAGCACCAATCCGGTTCGGGTCTGCGAGGACGCCGGCGGCATCGCGCGCGTCGACCCCGGCATCGGCCAGCAGGTCGCTCGGCAGGTACAGCCGGCCTTCCGCGCCGTCGCCCGCCTGGTCGCGCAGGATGTTGGTGAACTGCAAAGCTTCGCCCAGTGCGACCGCGATCTCGTGCTTGCGGTAGGCGGTTGCCTGCGGGTCGCCATCGCCGAAGATCTGCATGGTCAGCATGCCGACCGCGCCCGCGACCTGCCGGCAGTAGTCGCGTAGCTCGGCGAAGGTCGGGGCGACCAGGCCGCCGCGCGCGTCGACCGCCATGCCGTCAATCACCGCGTGGAACTCCTCGCGCGGCAGGGAAAAGCGGTCGCGATAGCTGGCGAGCACGCGCGTCGTCGCGGTCTGCGGCCGGCCGCGGTAGATCCGGTTGACTTCCGCGCGCCAGCTGTCCAGCCGGTCCAGCTTGCGGGTCTGCGTCTCATTGCCATCGGCGACGTCGTCGACCGCCCGGCAGAAGGCGTAGACGGCATAGGCGGCCTCGCGCCGTTCGCGCGGCAACAGCCGCATGCCCCAGAAGAACGAGGTGCCGGCCGCGCGCACCACTTGGCGCACCTCGCCGATATCCCAGTGCGAATGTGCCGGCGCCGGATCGAACGTGGCGGCGGTCATGGGCGAGTAGCGTCCTTATTTATGACAAGGGAAGGAAGCGGCACGGGGCAATGCGCTTGGTGCCGGCGGAGAGACTCGAACTCCCAACCTACCGATTACAAATCGGTTGCTCTGCCAGTTGAGCTACGCCGGCGCTGGCCCCGGTGGGCACGACAGCCGCAAGATATCTGCGCATCCAGGCGCTCGCAAGGAACGTGGGCGCGCGTTGCCTACAACTTCCCGTCCAATGTCAGCAGCGGATCGTACAGTTCCGGCCGGCGGTCGCGGAACAGGCCCCAGGCAGCCCGCTGGTTGGCGAGCGCGTCGAGGTCGAAGGTGGCGGCGACGGCGGTTTCGCGGTCCTCACCGGCTTCGGCCAGTAGGGCGCCGGTGTTGTCGGTGACGAACGAGCGGCCGTAGAAGGTGACGGTGCAACTGTCGCCTTCTTCCGCGCCGATCCGGTTGCTGGCGACCACCGGCATCAGGTTGGCGGCGGCGTGGCCCTGCATCACCCGCTGCCAGTGGCCGCGGCTGTCCAGGGTGGGGTCCTGCGGTTCGCTGCCGATCGCGGTCGGGTAGAACAGCACCTCCGCGCCCATCAGCGCCATCGCGCGCGCGGCTTCCGGGAACCACTGGTCCCAGCAGATCGCCGTGCCCATGCGCCCGAAGTGGGTGTCGAACACCATGAAACCGGTGTCGCCGGGGTTGAAGTAGAACTTCTCCTGATAACCCGGCCCATCGGGGATGTGACTCTTGCGGTAGACGCCCAGGATCGTGCCGTCGGCGTCGATCATGGCGAGGGAATTGTAGTGCGCGGTGTTGGCGCGTTCGAAGAAGGAGATCGGCAGCACCACGCCCAATTCGCCTGCCAGCGCGGCGAAGCGCGCGATCACCGGATGTCCTTCGAACGGGCGGGCGAGGTTGAACAGCTCCGCCTTCTGGTCCTTGCAGAAGTAGGGCGTCTCGAACAGCTCCTGCAGCAGGATCGCCTGGGCGCCGTCGGCCGCGGCCTGGCGGACCAAGGCTTCCGCCCGGTCCAGGTTGTCGTGCGTATCCCAACTGCAGGCCATCTGCGTGGCCGCGACGGTGATCTCGCGCATCTTGGGTGTCCGCCCCTTGTCGGTGGCTCGTCCTGACTGCGGTCGATTGCATCAGCAAACGGGCGCGAGACCAAGGGGCAACGCGCCCGTGCCGGTGCTGGGCGGCTGGCTAGAGCACACCCAGATCGCGCGCGGTGCGGTCGATGCAGGTCCGCAGCGTGTCGACCATCTGGTCGATATGCGTGCGCTCGAACGTGAGCGGCGGGGAGACGATCATGGCGTCGCGCACCGCCCGCAGGATCACGTCCGAGGCGAAACAATGGTCGCGGCAGATCGTTCCCGCCTTGCCCAGTGGTTCGAAGTGTCGGCGGGTCGCCGGGTCGGCGCACAGCTCGACCGCGCCAACCAGGCCCAGCGACCGGACCTCGCCCACGATCGGATGGTCGCGCAACTCCGCCAGTCGCCGGGCCAGGTAGGGGCCGGTGTCGTCGCGGACCTTCTCGACCAGCTGCTCGCGTTCCAGGATCGCCAGGTTTTCCAGCGCGACCGCGCAGGCGACCGGGTGGCCGGAATAGGTGAAGCCGTGGAAGAATTCGCCGCCCTCGGCGATCAGCGTGTCCGCCACGCGCGGGCCGACCATCACCGCGGACAGCGGCAGATAGCCGCTGGTGATCCCCTTGGCCAGGATCATCAGGTCGGGCTCCAGGCCGTAGTATTCGCTGGCGAACCAGTGGCCGGTGCGCCCGAAGCCGGTGATCACCTCGTCCACGATCAGCAGCACGTCGTACTTGCGGCAGATATCCTGCACCCGCGGCCAGTAGGTCTCCGGCGGGATGATCACGCCGCCCGCGCCCTGCAGCGGCTCGCCAACGAAGGCGGCCACGTTTTCCGGGCCGATCGACAGGATCTTGTCCTCGACCGCCTGGGCGGCGGCCTCCCCGAAGGTGGCGGGCGACAGCTCGCCGCCGTAGTCGAACCAGTAGGGCGGCATCACATGCTCGAAGCCGGGCAGCGGCAGGCCACCCTGGCCGTGCATCGCCGCCTGACCGCCCAGCGACGCGGAGGCCATGGTCGAGCCGTGGTAGGCGTGCACGCGGGAGAGGAAGACCGTCTTTTCCGGCTGGCCCTTGAGCGCCCAGAAGTGCCGGACCATCCGCACCATCGTATCGTTGGCGTCCGAGCCGGAGGAGCCGAAGAACGCCCGGTCCAGGCCCTTCGGCGTCAGCTCGGCCAGCTTGGCCGCAAGCTCGATCGAGGGCGGCGTCGCCGTCTTGAAGAAGGCGTTGTAGTAGGGCAGCTGCAGCATCTGGTCGTAGGCGGCCTGCGCCAGCTCCGGCCGGCCGTAGCCGACGTTGACGCACCACAGCCCGGCCATGGCGTCCAGGATGCGCCGGCCCTCGCTGTCGGTCAGGTGCACGCCGTCGGCGTGGGTGATGATCCGGCTGCCGCCTTCCTCGGCAAGGCCCTTGTAGTCGGTGAAGGGGTGCAGGTGATGCGCGGTGTCGCTTTCGCGCCAGCGGACGGTCTGGTCGGGTTGGCTGGTCATGTCGGGGTCGGCTCCGAACGGGAAATCCTGAGGGGAGAAACGGCGGCGGCAGGCCGCGTCCTCAGGGGTTGAAGCCGATCCGGGCGCAGGTGATCAGCACGTCCGCCGCGACGTCGCGGGCGCGGCGGGGCAGGGGATGTTCGCTGGTCGGAATCATCTTTTCGCTCACACGTTGAGCAGCAGGTGCTCGCGCTCCCAGCTGGAGATCACACGCTGGTAGGCTTCCAGCTCGGCGTCCTTCACGGAGGTCACCACCTGCACCAAATCTTCGCCCAGCACGCGCTTCAGGCCGCTGGACCGGGAGAAGCGGTGGAGCGCGTCATAGAGCGTGCGCGGCAGGGTGTGCGCCAAACGGTAGCCGCTGCCCTCGACCGGCTTGGTCGGCTCCAGCTCCTCGACCATACCAAGATAGCCGCAGGCGAGCGAGGCGGCCATCGCCAGGTAGGGGTTGCAGTCCGCGCCAGCGCAGCGGTTCTCCACCCGCCGGCTGTCGGCGCCGGACACGGGCACGCGGAAGCCCACCGTGCGGTTGTCCAGGCCCCAGTGCGTGTTGATCGGCGCATCGGAGTGGCGCATCAGCCGGCGATAGGAATTCACGTTGGGCGCCAAGAGCGGCATCACCGCCGGCAGATACTTCTGCAGCCCGGCGATGTAGGAGAGGAACAGCTCGCTGTTTTCGCCGTTGTGGGAATTGGCGAACAGGTTGCGCCCGGTGGTTGAGTCCAGCACCGACTGGTGGATGTGCATCGAGCTGCCGGGCTCGTTCTCCATCGGCTTGGCCATGAAGGTCGCGTAGACCTTGTGGCGCATCGCCGTTTCGCGGACCGTGCGCTTGAACAGGAAGGTCTGATCCGCGAGTTCCAGCGGATTGCCGTGGTTGAAGTTCATCTCCATCTGCGCGGCGCCGGACTCGTGGGTCAGGGTATCGATGTCGATGCCCTGCGCCTCGCAGAAGTCGTAGACCTCCTCGAACAACGGATCGAACTCGTTGACCGCGTCGACGCCATAGGACTGGCGGGCCGTCTCCCGCCGGCCGGATCGTCCGATCGGCGGTTCCAGCGGGTAGTCCGGGTCGGTGTTCACATCGACCAGGAAGAATTCCAGTTCCGGCGCCACCACTGGCGTCCAGCCCCGTGCCCGGAACAGCTCGAGCACCCGTTGCAGCGTGCGCCGGGGGGCGATCTCCACGGGCGAACCGTCGAAATAGTGGGCGTCGCAGATAACCTGCGCCGTCGGGTCCTCGTACCAGGGTACCCGGCGCATGGTCTGGACGTCGGGCTTCAGGTAGACGTCGATCGTCGCCGGCGAGGTGACGCCGTCGTTCTCGCCGTAGTCGCCGGTGACGGTCTGGATGAAGATCTGCTCGGGGATGCGCAGGCCGGTCTCGCGCATGCCCTTGAGGAATTTCTGCGCGGGCAGGATTTTGCCGCGCGCGATGCCTGCCAGATCGGGCACCAGGCATTCGACTTCGTCGATCGTGAAGCGATCGAGGAAGTCGCTCGCGACGTGGTCGTCGCCGTTGTCGGATGTCATGCGGAAAAAGAACTCTCGGGTCCGCTTGGTCGTCCGTCGCCGGCCGGTCGGCCGCGCCGGGGCCCTCGCGCGCCACCGTGGGCCGGTTGCCCGCCGGCCGCGAGGCCGAACGCATCCTACGTGGGCCCGCAGACGGTGGCAAGGCAGGCTAGGCTCTTGACGCCAGCAGCGGGATCGTCAGTGTTAAGGGCACAGTTCCGAGTTCCCGTCCCGCCTGCAGACAACGGTTCCCGTCCGCGTGAGCGCGCCCGCGCACATCGATTCCTACTACGCCGCGACCGCCAGCCCGGCCCCAGAGCGCCCGCCGCTTGCGGGCGAGGTGCGCGCGGACGTGTGCGTCGTCGGTGGCGGTTTCACCGGGGTTACCGCCGCCTTGGAGTTGGCGGAGCGCGGCTACAAGGTCGTGCTGCTGGAAGGCATGCGGATCGGTTGGGGCGCGACCGGGCGCAATGGCGGCCAGGCGTCGACCGGCTTCAACGCCGATATCGCCAAGCTGCGCCGCTGGGTGGGTGACGCAGGCGCCCGGCAGCTGTTCGACCTGGCCGAGGAATCCAAGCGGATGATCGTCGAGCGGGTCGCCCGGCATGCGATCGACTGCGATCTTGTCTGGTCGCATTTCAACGCGGCCAACAAACCCCGCCATCTGGATGAACTGAAATCGGAGGCGGAAGTCTGGTCGCGTTTCTGCGGCTACGACCGTACCGAGATCATCGAGCGCGACCGCCTGACCGACTGGGTCGACAGCGATGCTTACGTCGGCGGCATGGCGGACTTCGGCAGCGGCCATCTGCATCCGCTCAACTACTGCCTGGGCCTTGCCCGCGCGGCCGAGGAGGCGGGGGTTGTTCTGCACGAGAACAGCCAGGTCACCCGGCTGGAGACGGACGGCGCGAAGCCGCGCGCCGTCACGGACCGCGGCGCAGTCGAAGCCGACTACCTGCTGCTCTGTGGCAACGCCTATCTAGGCGATCTGGTGCCGCAGATCCGGTCCAAGGTGATGCCAGTGGGCACCTACATCGGGGCCACCCATCCGTTGGACCCGGAACGGGCGCAGCGCTTGCTGCCGACCAACGCCAGCGTCTGCGACAGTAACTTCGTGCTCAACTACTACCGCCTGTCGGCGGACCGTCGGCTGCTGTTCGGCGGGCGGGTCAGCTATTCCAGCGTGATGCCGCCCAATCTGCCGAAGGCGATGCGGGGGAAGATATTGCAGGTGTTCCCGCAGCTTGCGGACCAGGAGCTCGAATACTGTTGGGGCGGTTTCGTGGCGATCACTCCCGAGCGAACGCCGCACATCGGCCGGTTGGGCAACAACGTGCTGTTCGCTCAGGGCTTCTCCGGCCATGGCGTGGCCCTGACCGGCGTCGTCGGGCGCATGCTTGCGGAAACCGTGCGCGGCCAGGCGGAGCGCTTCGACGTGATGGAAAAGCTGCCGCACACGCCTTTCCCGGGCGGTAAGCTGCTACGCACGCCGCTGCTCGCGATGGGCATGCTGTGGTACCGGATGCGGGACTTCCTGCCTTAGACACGGCGTTTGTGCAGGGCGATGTGCGGTTAGGGCGTGACAACGACGCGCGTCCGCTTAAGTCCTGCGGTGATATCCGTGCCTCTTGAGGGAGCCGATGATGAAAACCCTGCGGCGGCGTACCGTCATGGCGGGGGCGGCGTCCGCCCTGGCGCTGCCGGCTCTCCCGCGTTCGGGCGTTGCGCGCCAGGGCGGCTGGGCGCAGGTGCGCGACGCCGCAAGCCGCTACCGCCAACTGCATGCGATCCTGGTGGCGCACCGCGGCGAGACGGTGGTGGCCGAGGCCTTCCGCGGTTCGGGCCTCGATGCCGTCGCGAACGTGAAGTCCGTCTCGAAATCGATCGTGGCGCTCCTGCTTGGCGCGGCGATCGACCGTGGCGTCATCCAGTCGGTCGACTCTCGCCTGGGGGACGTCGCCCCGCAGTTGATCCCGGCGGACGCGGATCCGCGGGTCCGGGATCTGACGATGCGGGACTTGGTTACGCTGCGTGCCGGGCTTGAGCGCACCTCGGGCCCGAATTATGGCGAATGGATCGCTTCCGATAACTGGGTGGCCGACGCTCTGTCTCGACCGTTCGTGGCAGCGCCGGGCGGGCGGATGCTGTACTCGACCGGCAGCTTCCACGTGTTGGGCGCTGCCCTGGCCGAGGCGGCCGGTCGGGATCTGCTTACCTTGACCCGGGAGTGGTTGGGTCGGCCGCTGGATATCCAGGTGCCGGCGTGGACCCGGGACCCGCAGGGCTACTACATGGGTGGCAATCAGATGGCGCTGACCCCGCGCGCGCTGCTGAAGCTGGGCGAGTTGGTGCGCCAAGGCGGCCAATGGCAGGGCGACCAGGTTCTACCCGAAGACTGGATCGCGGCCAGCCTGACTCCGGTCACCCGCTCGCCCTATTCGGGTCTCGGCTATGGGTATGGCTGGTTCGTGACCCAAACGCGTAGAGGGCGGCTGGCGCTCGCGCGTGGGTATGGCGGCCAAATTGTCGCAGTTGCGCCCGATGTCGGGATCAGCGTCGCGATTACGAGCGATCCGACGCAACCCGCACGCAGCGGCGGATACTTCGGAGATCTGATGGCCCTGATCACCGATGATGTCCTGGCGGTGGGCTGACCCTGACCTCGCCGCGTGATGTATTGTATTTCTGGTATCCGAAACATCCACTTGAGATGGATTCGCATCCCCAACCACGTGGGTAGCGGTAATCGTTTGCACGCGAGAAGTTTCTGCCGATCTTCAAACAGGTAAGGCTTCTTCTCTTAATTCTGAATCAAATATGGTTTTTCGATTTTCTATACGAAACTCGTGTGAGCGATCGGGTCCGGTCCATTGTGTTGCGAATATACTGGCATCGATATGTATATTTTTATACAAATTTAATTCGAAACGCAGGAATGTTGGCGCCGTCTTACCGCTCGCCACAGAGCCTTAAGTTAAGTAAGCCAAGCTCGCGCAAGCCGATTTAAAGCAGGTCCGATTCTAAGTGAGTTCAATGGTGGATGGAAAGCAGGCAGCCGGGTGGCGGTAGGGCAGGCGTGACGAGGCGAGGGGGACGTATCATGGCTGAGATGGATTTTGAGGAACAAGACCATCCCTACCTCGATGCCGCGCCGGCGTCGGTACTGGTGACGGACTGCGACCTCGACCGGTCCGGCCCCCGGATCGTCTATGTCAATGCGGCGTTCGAACGGATGACTGGCTGGCCGCGTGAGGAAATCGTTGGCCAGACGCCGCGTGTCCTGCAGGGGCGCGAGACCGATCATACGATCTTTAGTGACATGGCCTCGCAACTGCGCGCCGGGCAGACCTGGCATGGCGAGACTGTCAACTACCGGCGGGATGGGACGCCGTTTCTCGTGCGTTGGTCGGTTTCCCCGGTCCGGGACGATCAGGGGCGGGTGTCGAACTATCTGGCGATTCAAGAAGACGTCACCGAACAGCGCCGGTGCGAACGATCCTACAACCATATGCAGGCCCTGGTTGCCCGCGTGGTTGAGGCGGCCCCGGATGGGGTGATCGTGACCGGGGCGGACGGGCGTATCGTCAACGTCAACCAGGGCGCTGTCGCATTGCTCGACTGGTCGAAGGATGCCTTAGTCGGCCAGTCCTTTACCTGGATCGTTCCAGGCGGCATCGCTGCCGTACAGGCTGCGGCGGACGAGGGAACCGATCGCCCCGGTGTTTCTGGTGGCCAGAATACGGGCACGCAAGGCGAGATCACGGCATACCGGCGCGACGGCACGACCTTTCCCGCGGCGGTCTCCCTGGTGTGCGTCGGTGACGAGGGCGCGGCCTGTCACGCCGTTTTCCTGCGCGATCTAACGGCCCGCAAGGCCCGCGAGAACGCGCTTGCCATGAGCGAGACCCGGCTGCGCAATGCGCAGCGGATCGGTCGAATGGGGGGTTGGTTCTATGATCTCGCGACGCGGGAAACCGAACTGATGCCCGAGGTGCTCTATCTGTTCGGCCAGGAGGCTAAAGCCCGGAACCTTGCACATGACGAGGTGCGCGCCTGGATCCATCCCGACGACCTGGCACGCGTTGCGGAGACGTTCCGGGCCGCCCGCGCCACGGCGGGACAGTATCGCTGCGAATACCGTCTCATCCTGGCTGACGGTACCGTCATGGTGGTGGATGTGATCGGCGAACCGTTGACCGACGATCGCGGTCGGATCACGGGGTACGCCGGGGTCGTTCAGGACATTACCGAACGCCACCGCGTGCAGGAGGAATTGGTGGCTGCGCGCAATGCGGCGGTGGCGTCCAGTGAGGCGAAATCGCGCTTTCTCGCGATGATGGGCCATGAATTGCGTACGCCGCTGAACGCGATCAACGGTTTCGCCGATCTGCTGGTCAATGAAACGTTGGGTCGGCACGTGCATCCGGCCTACCGCGATTACGCCACCCATATTCTTGAAAGCGGTGAGCATTTGCGGGGCATCATTGAGAGCGTGCTTGACGTCGCGCGTATGGAGAATGGGCGCATCACACTCGAGGAAGACGTCATCTGTCTCCGCGACTTGTTGAAGGCCGCGACCAACTGGATGACGGAGCAGGCTGATCGCGCGAACCTGAGCCTTGAGGTCAAGGACGGCCCGCCCGTGCGGCTCAAGGTGGATCCGCGGCTGATGCGGCAGGTCGTGAGCAACCTGGTGGACAATGCGATCAAGTTCAGTCCAGCCGGAGGGCGGGTCGTGATCGCCCACAAGTTATGTGTCGACGGCAGCCTACAGATCGTGGTGAGCGACGAGGGGCCCGGGATTCCACCGGAATACGTCAACGAGGTTACCGAGCCGTTTGTCCAGGTCGATACCCGGTTGGAGCGTAAGTACGACGGGCTGGGGCTTGGTCTGCACTTGGTACAGTCGTTCATGCGGCTGCATGACGGTCGGTTGGATATCGATAGCGCGGCTGGCGTGGGGACCAGAGTGACGGCGGTGCTGCCACCCGAACGGGTCATGGAGATGGAAGACCTTAACTGCGCGTTGGATCCAGACGTTGCGGTCGGGACGGACGCGGCGTTGGTCTCGAAATCGGCCTAACTGCCACGCTGCGCAGACATCGCCAGCACGTCTGTCACCCCACCGCGTCGGGGGTCACCCGCAGCCGTAACCGTGCCGTCGCCGGCGCGGTCAACCGCATGCACCCCGCCGAAGAACATATTCCGTTCCGGCCAACGATTGACCCGCTCGCCTTCCATCGCGGCGGCGGTCATGGCCGCTTCCGTGAACCCTGGCTCCAGACTGACCAGTCCGCGTTCGACGTGTAGGCGCGGTGCGTCCACGGCCTCGGCCACGCTCATGTCGTGATCGACCAGGTTGCTTGCGACCTGAAGGAGCGCGGTGCGAATGCGGTTCGAGCCGCCGGAGCCGAACGCGATCCAGCGCCCATTTGCCAGTTCCAAGACACTCGGGGCCATCATCGAGGCGATCCGCGTGTCCGGCGGCCAGGCGTCGAAGCCGTCGGGGTGCAGGTCCTCTTCGCCCAGCATGTTGTTCAGGTGGATGCCGGTGCCAGGCCACGTGTGGCCGCAGCCCTCGCCGTTCGACAGGGTCACGGCGGCCAGATTGCCGTCAGCGTCGGCGATCGAGATGTGCGTGGTGCCGCGTGTGCATTGCGGCCGCTTCGCCATCGCGGTGCGGTAGCGGTCCAGCAGCTCGGGCGCAAACAGCGCGCGTTCGGGCGTTTCGGCGCCGCCCAGCCGCCCGGCTTCCGCCCGCGCTTCGGAGGTCAGGCGCATCGCACGGGCGAGGGTGCGCAACAGGTCGGCACTTCCGGCCGGTTCGGCCGGCCCCGCCGCCTGTAAAAGATCGAGCGCGAAGGCGACCAGCATGCCACCGCTGGATGGTGCCGGATTGGTCAGGAGCCGCGCGTCCCGGTAGGTGCACGCCAGCGGCTCTCGGCGGGCGACTTGGTAGGTCGCGAGATCTTCCGCGCTGAGATGACCGCCGTACGCCTTGCACTGCGCGGCGAGTGCGTGGGCCAGTGGTCCTTCATGGAACGGCCGGTCGCCTTCCGCGCCCAACTGCTCGAGCGTGTCGGCAAGGGCGGGTTGGACCAGTCGGTCGCCGGACGCGCGTGGCGTGCCGTCAGGTGTCTGGAAGACCTGCGCCAGCGCCGGCGTGGTGCGCAGGATCGGAGCCAGGATGCGCCCGGCATAGGCGTCGAAATCGCGCAGCGGCACGCCCGCCCGCGCCAGTTGCGCAGCTGGCGCCATCAGTGCGCTCAGCGGCCGGCTGGCCAGATCCGCGTGCACCGCCGCGATACCGCGGATCGTACCAGGCACCGCCGCCGCCCCCAGACCGATGTGGAACCCCTGCGTTGTCGGGCCGAAGTCGACCTCGACCGCGCGGAAGTCGGTCTGGCTGCCCCGATGCGCGCGGCCCGGTGTCTGGGCGAAGAAGTCGTACAGGACCGCAGGCCCATCCGCCGGATGGGCGAGCAGGAAGCCGCCGCCGCCCAGCGAGCCGAGCAGCGGCTCCGCCACACTTGCCGCGGCGATCGCTGCGAGTGCCGCGTCGAACGCGTTGCCGCCGTCCGCCAGCACGTCGCGCGCCGCTTGCGCCGTCGCCGGATGTCCGGCCGCGACCGCTGCCCGGCCGGTGCTGTCCTGCGCGTGCGTCATAGTGCTGGGGTCTAGCACTGCGTGTGCTGGCGGGCTAGTGGGGTGGTGCTCCCAGATCGTCCGGAGTAAGGGAGGGGATGGATGCTCCGTCTTCTACCGCCCAAAAAGGATCTTCTCGTATGACTACCGCCCAACTTACCGCACATCAGCGCGCGCTCGGCCTCGGGGCAGTGGTCGCGGCCAGTGTCGGCGTGGGTGGGACGATCGGGATGCTGATGCCCTTGGCGAACCTGACGCTGGAGCGTTGGGAGCTGTCAGCGACCCTGATCGGGCTGAACAGCTCGGTGCAGGCGCTGGCGATGCTGGTTGTCGGGCCGTTTCTGGCGGGCTGGGTCCGTCGGCTGGGCGCGGTACCGGCGTTGATCCTGGGCACCGCGCTCGGCGTGGCGGCGATCCTGGCATTGCCGTTGTTCCCGGCGCTCGGGCCCTGGTTCGTGCTGCGTTTCCTGATCGGCACGGGGATGGCGTTACCTTGGTTGGTGGCGGAAACCTGGGTCAACGCGATCGCGCGGGAAAGCAGCCGGGCGCGGGTGATTGCGGTCTATTCGATCGCGCTGTTTGCCGGGCTGGCGTTGGGGCCGCAGCTGCTACAGGCGATCGGACGTGAGGGTGTGCTGCCGTTTGTAGTCTGTGCGGGTTTGCTTGGACTGTCGGCCCTGCCAATGGTGGCCGCGCGCGGCCTGCTGCCGGACCTGGAGGTTCCGCCAGGCCTGCGCATCCACCAGGTGCTGGCGCGTGCGCCCACGGTTGCCGGCGCGGCCCTGATCGCGGGCGTGAGCGAGAGCGCGTGCTACATGCTGTTGCCGGTCTACGGCGTGCGTGCCGGCGTCGGGGAGACAGTAGCGCTGACATGGCTGACCGTGCTGATCCTAGGCGCGGTCGCCTGGCAGTTTCCGATGGGCTGGCTGGCCGACCGGATGGATCGCCAGCGCCTGTTGGGTCTGGCCGGGATCGCGGGGGCGCTGGTCCCGCTGGCGCTGCTGACCTTCGGGTCCGGTAGCTGGGTGGTCTGGCCGCTGTTGTTCGTCTACGGCGGGATTGCGCTTGGCTACTATACGGTCGGTTTGGCGCATTTGGGCGCGCGCTTCGGCCCGGGCGAACTGGCGGTGGCCAACGCCGGCTTCATGGTGCTGTACGAAACCGGCACGACCGTCGGTCCCGCGCTCGCCGGAACGGGAATGGAGTTGTGGGCGCCGCACGGCTATCTGGTGGTGTTGAGCGCGTTCGGCGCCGCTTTCGCCGTGCTGGTTGGTTGGCGCCGGCGCCCCATGCGCAGAGGGTAAAGCAAGCTCGCAAAAACGGGTGGCCAGCTTTTGGAAGCATGTTCCGACAGGCTCGGGCGCGCCCTCAAGCGGTCACATTGCGCATGTGTCATGGATGCTGCAAAAGACCGTCTAGACGACGTTTGTCAGGAGACCTGCCGTCATGGCCATCCGCGCTCTCACCCTCGCCGCGGCGCTTACGCTTGTTGCCGGCGCAGCCACCGTCGCCGCCCAGGAAGACGACCAGCAGAATAGCCCGGGCGAGATGGCGCGCGAGGGCGTCGAGCAGTTGATGAACGCGATCGAGACGTTCGTGCACTCCCTGCCGATGTATGGCGCGCCGCGGATCGACGACGAGGGCAATATCATTATTCCGCGCATCGACAACGACGAGGCCCCCCAGCGCAAGCCCGAACGCAAGCCGGAGCGACGCGACCGGTCACCTGGTGGCGAGGGCGACGTGACGGAGATTTAGCTGGGCGCAGATCTGCCGGGCAGCTTCAACCGGCGCGGTTCGGCGGAGTGGAGACGCCGTATCCACCGCGTGGCCTTGAGGGCGCGCGGTCTGCTGCTATGTTCCGCGCCACGTCAGATGTTCCGTCCCAGACGGCCCGTTAAGGCCCCGCCAAGATAAAGGACATTCGCGCGACATGGACGATCCGCTCGGCGTCTACGTGCCCGGCGGCCGGCTCGACCGGCAGGACAACGAGATCGGCGCGCTTGCCGGTCTGACCTTCGCGGTCAAGGATCTGTTCGACCTCGAAGGCGTTGCCAAGACTTGCGGCAGCCCGGCTTACGCTGCCCGGTTCACTGAGCCGGCCACGGCCAATGCGCCGGCCGTGGCAACGCTGCTGACCGCAGGCGCGCGTCTGACCGGGCGCACGGTGATGGACGAGCTCGCCTACAGCCTGACGGGCGCGAACCCACACCAGGGTACGCCCACGAATGTGGATGCCCCCGGGCGCGCGCCGGGCGGCTCCTCCAGCGGTTCGGCTGCCGCGGTGGCTGGCGGGCTGTGTGATTTCGCGCTTGGCACCGATACCGGCGGCTCCGTCCGCGTGCCGGCCAGCTACTGCGGTATCCCCGGTCTGCGGCCCAGCCACGGCGCGGTTCCTTCGGCGGGCGCGATGGCGCTCGCGCCCAGCTTCGACACGGTCGGCTGGTTTGCCCGCGACACCGAGGTTCTGGAGGCCGTGGGCGAGCATCTGCTGCCGCTCGACAGCGATGGCGCGGAGATCGGTCGGCTGACGATCGCCGAGGATGCCTGGGATCTGGCCGAACCCGAGACCGCGCGGGCGCTCGCGTCCTGGCAGGATCGGCTGCGGCAGCGTCTGACTGGCGGCGAGGCGATGCGGCTGGCTGGTGACAGCGGCGGCCTTGAGACCTGGCAGCAGGCGTTCCGCATCGTTCAGGCGCGTGAGGCATGCGACCAGCATGGTGCCTGGATCGCGGAAAGTGCGACCGCGCTTGGCTCTGAGTTGGCGCAGCGCTGGGATTGGGCGCGTAGCGTGAGCGATGCCGATGCAAAGGCCGCGTGGGAGACCGTGCGGAGCGCAGCGGCGCGCGTTCAGGCGCTTACCGAGGGCGGCGGCGTCATCGCGCTGCCGAGCGCCCCTGGCGTGGCACCGCCGGTCACGGCCGACGAGGAGGCTTGGTCCGACCACCGCACGCGCGTCCTGACCCTTTCCTGCATCGCGAGCCTGAGTGGCTGCCCGCAGGTCTCGCTTCCGGTCACCAAGCTAGGTGGTCTGCCGCTTGGCCTCGGTTTGATCGGGCCCAGGGGCGGTGATCGCGCCCTGCTCGCCTTCGCCAGCCGGCTGCTGCCTGCCAATCAGGAACGCGATCCGGGGGCGGTGTTCGACGAGGCGTAAGGGCGGATTCACCGTCGCGTTCCGCAGGTCGTCCAGGCCGTTGCCATCGCCAGAACCTTGACCCCCAATGAGGCGTGATCTACGCCGATCCTTGGCCCGGCGCCGCCCGATACATCCCAGTTGCGCCTTTTAACGGGAGCCTGCTTGCCATGCGCACCTTCCGGGAGACTCTACACACCGGTTATGAGCAGACGCTGCACCTCGAGGGCGACCCGCTGGTCGACCGGGAGAGCGCGTTCCAGCACCTACAGGTGTTCGACAGCGTGGCCAACGGCCGCGTTCTGGTGCTCGACGGTATCCTGCAGCTGACCGATCGCGACGAAAGCGCATACTCGGAGATGCTGGTCCATCCGCCGCTGATCGAGCACGGCAACGTTAAGCGCGTGCTGATTGTAGGCGGTGGTGACGGAGCGGTCGCGGAAGAGGTGCTGAAGCACCCGGAGGTCGCGCAGGTCGATCTGGTCGATATCGATGCCGAGGTGGTCGACGTCTCCAAGGAGTTCTTCGCCCACGTCAATAAGGGGGCGTTCGACGACCCGCGCCTGACCTTCTACCCCGAGGACGCCTTCGAGTTCCTGGGGCGTACGGAGCCCGGCACCTACGACTTGGCGATCGCTGATCGGCCCGATCCCGTCGGCCCGGCGCAGAGCCTGTTCGCCAACGACTTCTACGCCCGCCTGCAGCGCGCGCTCGCCAAGCGGGGCATCGGCGTATTCCAGACCGGGTGCCCGTTCTACCAGGCCGACGAGCTTGCCGAGACGCACAAACTGCTCAAGGGCGTGTTCGACGAGGCCGGCGTCTACCTCACGGTCGTGCCGACCTATACCGGCGGCTTCATGGCGCTCACCTGGGGATCGAACGGCCTTCAGCTCGGCACCGCCGACGCGGGCGCGGTGCGCCAGACGATCGCTGCTAGCGGTGTCGAGACCGACTATTACAACGCCGACATCCACGCGGCTGCGTTCGCCCTGCCTGAGTGGATGCGGCGGCTGGTGAGGTAAGGCAGTGCAGACCTCCATTGGGACCTGTGTTCCCAGGAGGGTGCCTTTCTGTGCCGCGCGATCCGCGGATAATAGTCGCACGCGGAGTCGCAACGACCTGGACGGCAACCGGAATATGTTGCAAGTCGAAGGGCTGTAACCGCAGCCGTCCCCGCCGCATTGCGGGGGCATCGTGCGCGCGATCGACCACCACGGAAGGAGTTGGGCTATGTCGCTCAAGGACCTGCTCGACAACAACGCCCGCTGGGCTGCCCAGATTGATGCGGAGGATCCGCAGTATTTCCGCATGCTCAGCCAGCAGCAGAGTCCTGAGTATCTCTGGATCGGCTGCTCGGACAGCCGCGTGCCGGCGAACCAGATCGTCGATTTGCATCCTGGCGAACTGTTCGTCCACCGCAACGTCGCCAACCTGGTGGTCGCGTCCGACCTCAACATGCTGGCGGTTCTGCAGTTTGCGGTGGAGACCCTGCGCGTGCGCCACGTGATCGTAACCGGGCATTACGGCTGCGGCGGCGTGCGGGCGGCGCTGCGTCGGGTGGAGCTTGGCCTGATCGACAACTGGTTGGAGCCGTTGCGGCGTCTTGGCGCCCAGCACGCCGAAGAGCTCGCATCGCTTGGCGACGAGGCGGCGCAGACCGACCGCCTGTGCGAGATCAACGTGGTACAGCAAGCGACCAACGTGGCGCAGACGCCGATCATCCAGGGCGCGTGGCGGCGCGGGCAGAAGGTTTCCGTGCACGGCTGGATCTACGGGCTCGCGGATGGGCGGTTGCGCGACCTGGGCTGCACGTTGCGCGGGCCCGATGATCTGGACCCGGCGACCCGTTTGCGCGTCGAGTAGCCTCGGGTCCTGACGGCGTTCTCCGCCAGCCTCCCCGCGCAGGGGGAGGCTGGCCCCGCGCTCATTCCGTGGCGAGGGCCGGGACGAAAGCCAGTTCTTGCAGGTCGAACGGCGTGTCCTCGTACAGCTTGTACATCCAGTTGCTGAAGAACAGGTAGGCGAACGGCCGCCAGGAATTGATCGGCGGCTGGTTGGGATCGTCGTTCGGGAAATAGTTCTTGGGCACGCCGGTCGCGCGTCCGGCGTTGCGGTCGCGGTGGTATTCCATGCCCAGGGTCTCGGTATCGTATTCCAGATGGTTGAGCATGTAGACGTCGCGGCCTTGCCGGTCGGCGACCAGGCACACGCCGGACTCCTCGGAATCGGCCAGGATATCCAGGTCCGGACTGGCCAGGATATCCTCCCGCGCGACGTCGGCATAGCGCGAGACGGGGCACCAGAAGCGGTCGGGAAAGCCGCGCAGCAACAGCTCCCGGTTGGCCAATACCTGTTGCGGGAACACACCGAACAGCTTTTCGGGGAACACCCGCTTGTCGATGCCGTGCTGTAGGTACAGGCCAGCCTGGGCAGCCCAGCAAAGGTGCAGGCGCCGGAAGACATTGCTGCTGGACCATTCCAGGATTTCCCGCAGCTCGCTCCAATAGTCGACGTTCTCGAACGGCAACTGCTCGACGGGGGAACCGGTGATCACGAGCGCGTCGAAATACTGGTCCGCGACGTCCTTGTGGACGTTGTAGAACTGCTTCAGGTGTTCGGGTTTGGTGTGTTTCGGGGCGTAGCTGGCGGTCGTCAGCAGGGTCAACTCCACCTGCAGCGGCGTGTGGCTCAGCAGCCGCGCCAGTTGGACCTCCGTGCTGATCTTCGACGGCATGAGGTTGAGCAGGAGGACGCGCATGGGTCGGATGTCCTGGCGCAGGGCCAGGTTGGTCCGGATCAGTTCGATCCCTTCGTCTTCCAGGATCCGCTCGGCTGGCGAGTTGTCCGGGATCTTGATCGGCACAGCCGTACACCTCCTGTTTTGCGCGATGCGGGCCTGCGGACGCATGCGTGCCACCGCATACCTCGTGTCAGCGGGGCAGTTTACCGCACGCATCCCGGCATCCCAACCCAGGTGACGCGAGGTCCGGAGATGTTGGTCGGCCTGTGACAGCCCGGGGCCCGCATAGGGATGAAACGGGATTTTCACACACGGGCGGTTGCGAACGCGTGTTTGGACCCAATGTCCGAAGGCAGTCCAGAACGGGCACACCCGCTCGGGCGGTTCACGTCGGCCAACGCCGTGCGGCGCCGGATCGCCCCAACCTCGATCGATTGAGACGCAAGGAGAGTCCGCATGAACCGCCGTACCTCGTTTGGCACCGCCGTGATCGCGCTGGCGACCGCCGCCGGCCTTGCCGTCGCTGGCCTGTCCGTGCCGGCAAGCGCCCAGAACGCCGACAACCAGCAATCCGAGCCGTCGTCGGAACAACAGCAGGCCCCGAGCTATTCCGAGGCCAAGCTGGAGTCCTTCGCCGCCGCTGCGGTCGAGGTGTCCTCGGTGATGCAGGAGTATCGCCCACAGCTACGCGAGGCGCAGCAGAACGAGGATCGCGAGCAGTTCGAGAAGCTGCGTATGCAGGCCAAGAACGCGATGGACGAAAAGATTGCGGCCACCGACGGCATCACCACGGGTGAGTATCAGGAGATTGCCAAGGCCGCGCAGCAGGACAAGCAACTGCGCCAGAAGGTTCTGGGCCTGATGCAGGCCCAGCAGAAGCAGGAGCAGGGTCAGTAAGAGGCCTGCTCGTTTGGAGATCCCCTCGGCGGGTCGCAAATCGGCCCGCCAGGGGATGTTCATGGCGCGGGCGATGGGGCCGGAAAGCGGTTTGTCCGCGCATGCGGTGGGCGATGTGGGCATGCAGCATGAATGAAGACATCGTTACCCCGAAAACTGATGCCAGTAGCAAGACGGCGCGTCCGCGCATGTATAAGGTGCTGTTGCACAACGACGACTACACCCCGCGGGAGTTTGTCGTTGCGGTGCTCTACAGTGTTTTCGGGATGCACGAGTCGAAGGCCTACAGCGTCATGATGACGGCGCACCAGCAGGGGACCGCCCTGGTCGCTGTCTATGCCAAGGATATCGCCGAGACCAAGGCGCAGGAAGCTTGCGATATGGCGCGTCAGGAAGGGCATCCGCTGATGCTCTCGACCGAGCCGGATACCTAGGCCTCGTTGCGCTTGGAGTTGGTGGGCCACCTCTTCACAGGCGTGCAGCCCCAATCTTTGTCGATGGCGTTTGATGGTCGGTGGCTTGTTCAAACGCAGCCGCCCGACGTCCCTGTTACATGACGATGATCTCAAGGGGACGCCGGGTTTGTTTTCGGATCGTTTAGCCTACCTTTCTGCTCAGGTATTCGTCCAAGCGACATCGATAGAGAGGCTTTGACGCCATGGCGCTCAGCGATGCGCAGTCCGCAGAGACTGCTGCGACCCCGCAGCCGACGGCAGAAGATCCCTTTGGCTTCGAGACCAGTTACGCCCGCCTGCCGGAGCGTTTCTACGCCCGTGTGCAGCCGGCCCAGGTACGCGATCCGAAGTTCCTGCGTCTGAACACGCCGTTGGCCCGGGAGCTGGGGCTTGATCCATCGAAGCTGGAAACCGATGCGGGGCTACAGGTCTTCGCGGGCAACCGCGTGCCGGCCAGTGCCGATCCGATCGCGCAGGCTTACGCCGGGCACCAGTTCGGTAATTGGGTGCCGCAGTTGGGCGACGGCCGCGCGGTGTTGCTGGGCGAGGTGACCGACCGCATCGGAACCAAACGCGACGTTCAGCTGAAGGGCGCCGGCAAGACGCCGTTCTCGCGGATGGGGGACGGGCGCGCGGCGCTGTTCCCTGTGGTGGCGGAGTATCTGGGCAGTGAAGCGATGGCGGCACTCGGCGTGCCGACCACGCGCGCGCTGGCCATGGTCACCACCGGCGAGCGGGTGCTCCGCGAGGACGTCCGTCCGGGGGGCGTAATCACGCGCGTCGCGACCAGCCACGTCCGTGTTGGCACGTTCGAGTACTTCGCGCGCCAGGGCGACCAGGAGGGCGTCAAGCTGCTGGCCGACTACGTGCTCGACCGCCATTACCCGGACCTTAAGCAGGCGGAAAACCCCTATGCCGCGCTGCTGCAGGAGGTCACCCGGCGGACCGGCGACCTGATCGCGCAGTGGATGCTGGTCGGGTTTATCCACGGCGTGATGAACACCGACAACGTCTCGATCGTGGGCGAGACGATCGACTACGGGCCGTTCGCCTGGATGGACAGCTATCATCCGGCGGCCTGCTTTTCGGCTGTCGACATGGGCGGACGCTACGCCTTCAACCAGCAGCCGCAGATGGCGCACTGGAACCTGTGCCGCTTTGCCGAGACGCTGCTGCCGCTCCTGGCCGATGACCCGGAGCAGGGGAAGCAGGCGGCCTACGACGCACTGGCAGCGTTCGAGCCTGCGTTCGACGCCCGCTTCAACGCCGGCCTGCGCGCCAAGATCGGCCTAGCAGAGGAGCTAGACGGCGACGTCGATCTCGCACTCGATCTGCTGCAGCGGATGGGCGAGCAGAACGCCGACTTCACGCTCACCTTTCGCAGGTTGTCGGAAGCCAACGGCGCGGACGACGGCAAGGACGGGCCTCTCCGGGCGTTGTTCCGCGATTCCGCGGCGTTTGACGCCTGGGCGGCGCAGTGGCGCACCCGTCTGGCCCAGGAGGCGCGGTCCGACGCTGAACGGCAGAACGCGATGCGGGCGGTCAATCCGGCATTCGTGCTCCGCAAGCACCATGTCTACCGTGCTTACGATGGGGTCCTGGCGGGCGACCACAACACGCTGGACGCATTGCTGAGCGTGTTGGCCGATCCGTTCGGCGATCACCCTGAGCACGCCGATCTCGCCCAACCGCCGCAACAGCATGAGGTGGTCCGCAACACCTTCTGCGGCACCTGAGGCTGGTTGCTGTTCGTCGTGACACAGCCGTGTGGCGGATGAACCCGCGTTAACTGGAAAATGCGGGCAGGGTGAGGTAAGCCTGTACCAACCTGCCCAACGTTGCGGGCCGCACGGGCCTATCTGAAGACGCCAACCTCGCTTTTTCTTGCCCGACGTAACAGTGCGGGGTTCCGCAATCTCGCCCGGCAGGGTCTAACAACGCACACGTACACCCGTACGTCTATCGTCAAAGCGCAAATACACCCTCCTACTGGCTGGATGCAGGGTTGCGCGAGGCGATTTGGGCGCGGGCGCGGTTTGTGCGAAAAGCTCCCGGTAAGCGCGTTCGCGCCGCCAAACGGAAACCAGACGTCTTCATGACCCAGGCTAAAGAGACGCCGCCACCGGCCGAAAGCCGGATCGGATTTCCCGAGTTTGTCATGCTGATCGCCGGCATGATGGCAATGACTGCGCTGTCACTGGACATGATGCTGCCAGCGTTGCCTGGGATCGCAGGCGCGTTCCAGCTGTCCGACCCGAACGCGGCGCAACTCGTCATCATCATCTATCTGTTCGGGTTTTCAGCGGGCCATCTGTACGCCGGTCCGCTGTCCGATCGGCTGGGCCGCAAGCCGGTGCTGATGGGCGGGCTCGTGGTGTATGCCGTGGGCAGCCTGATGGCGGCGGCGGCGCCATCTTTCGAGGTTCTGCTGGTCGGCCGGGTGATCCAGGGGCTCGGGGCTGCGGCCCCGCGGGTCGTCGCCATCGCGGTGGTGCGCGACCGCTACGCCGGGCGGGGCATGTCGCGGGTCATGTCGTTCGTCATGATGGTGTTCATCATCGTGCCGGTGTTGGCGCCCACGCTCGGGAGCGGGATGATGCTGCTGGGGCCGTGGCGCTGGATCTTCGCCTTTCTGGTGACGTTCGGCGCCGCGCTTTCGCTGTGGGCGGCCCTGCGCCTGGAAGAAACCTGCCCACCCGGCCCGCCGGTTCGCCTGCTGACAGCCGTGCGCACGATGGCGACCACGCGCCAGAGCGTGGGCTACACGCTGGCGCTTGGCTTCATGTTCGGCAGCTTGATGACCTACGTCTCGACGGCCGAGCAGGTGTTCACGCAGGTCTATGGCATGGGCCAGGAATTCACGCTGTTGTTCGGCGCGATCGCCTTGGCGATCGTCGCGGCCTCCTTCTCGAACTCGCGGATCGTCGAACGGCTTGGCATGCGCCGCGTGTCGCACGCGGCGCTGGTCGGGTTCCTGGTGCTTTGCGGCTTGATGGCCGCGTTTGGCTATCCCGCGCACCCGCCGCTCTTCATCTACGCCCTGTTTTGCTTCGGCACCTTCTTCTGCTTCGGCCACATCGCGCCCAACTTCAACGCGCTCGCCATGGATCCGTTGGGCCGGCTTGCTGGCGTGGGCTCCTCGCTGATCGGTTTCTGGATGATGGCCGCGGGCGGCGGGTTTGCCGGACTGGTCGGGCAGCAGTTCGACGGCACGATTCGGCCGATCACCTTGGGGTTCACTGTGCTCACGCTGTGCGCGCTTGCGACCGTGCTGATCACCGAGCGCGGCCGGCTGTTCCAGGTCGGCGAGGGCGGCTAGAGCACGCGTTCCGGTGGTTTAACCGTTCGCTCGTGTTACAAGGGACGCGCTAGCTCCACCCCTCACGCGCGAACCCGCAAGCGAGCCCGATGCCTGAACATGGCCATCTGAACGACGTCCTGATCATCCTGCTGGCGGCGATCCTGTGCGTTGCCCTGTTTCAGCGCCTGCGTATCACGCCGGTGTTGGGCTATTTGACCGCGGGCATCCTGATCGGTCCCTACGCCGCCGGCCTGATCCACGATCCCGAGGGCACCGAACTTCTGGCTGAGTTCGGTGTCATCTTCCTGTTGTTCACGATCGGCCTCGATCTACCGCTGCGCCGGCTGGTCGAGATGCGTCACCTGATCTTTGGACTTGGGCTGGCGCAGGTCGGCGTGACCTCGGTCGCGATCGCGGCGATCGCGATGACCGTCGGGTTGAGTGCGGAAACCGCGCTGATTCTAGGTGGCGCGTTGGCGTTGTCGTCGACCGCGACGGTGTTGCAGCTGCTGATTGAACGGCGTGAACTGGCTGACCGGCACGGCCGCCTGTCGGTCGCCGTGCTGCTGTTCCAGGATCTGGCCGTGGTGCCATTGTTGGCGCTGCTGCCGATCCTGGCAGGGGGATCGACCAACATCGTCAGCGCGCTGGCGCTGGCCGCCGTCAAGGCGGCGGTGGCGATCGGCGCGATCCTGCTGATCGGCCGGCTGTTTTTGCGGCCGGTCTACCGAGTGATCGCGGAGACCCGGAACCCGGAGATCTTTGCCGCCACCAACCTGTTGATCGTACTGGCCACCGGCTATGCAACAGCACAGGCCGGCATGTCGATGGCGCTTGGCGCGTTCCTGGCGGGCCTGCTGCTGGCCGATACCGAGTACCGCCATCAGATCGAAGCGGACATACAGCCGTTCCGCGGCCTGTTTCTGGGGCTGTTCTTCATCACGGTCGGGATGTCGATCGATCTGGGCCAGATCATCGAGAACCTGCTGCCACTACTGGGGTTGGCGGCCGCGCTGCTGACCGGCAAAGCAGCGATCCTCTACGTCCTGTTGCGGGCCTTTAAGCAAGGTCACCGGATGGCCGCGCGGGTTGCGCTCTTGCTGGCGCAGGGTGGGGAGTTTGCCTTCGTCATCTTGGGGCTTGCGCTGCAGCTGAACGTCGTCGGCGATTCGGTCGGGCAGGCGTTGCTGGCGGTGGTCGCGATCTCCATGGCGACGACCCCGGTATTCGCCTGGGTCGGTCGGCGTTGGTTCGGTGCTGACGACCGCCCTGTCGGCACCGCCGAGCAACTGGAGGAAGCGACCGGCGACCTGGATCACCATGTGCTGGTTGCCGGGTTCGGCCGGGTCGGCTGGACGGTCTGCAAGCTCCTGGAGCGCAACGATGTGCCCTTCGTCGCGCTCGACTTCGATATGGAACGGGTGCGTCGCGGGCGGAACGAGAACATGCCGGTTTATTTCGGCGACGCCAGCCGGCTGGAAGTACTGCGCGCCGCCGGTCTGGAGCGCGCGCGGGCGGCTGTGATCACGCTGGACCAGCCGGGCCTGGCGGAGCGCGCGGTGGGCGCCCTGCGTGGCCACGATGCGGCGTTCACGATCGTCTCCCGTGCCCGTGATGGCCAGCACCGCAAGCGCCTTGAGCTGGCTGGAGCCAGCGCCGTGGTCTCGGAAGCGGTGGAGGCCAGCCTGCAGCTGGGGGCGACCGTGCTGCGCCTTTCGGGCACCGATGAAGGGCGCGTGGAGGAAAGCTTGAACGCCTTCCGCCGGAACGATTATGCGCTGCTCGACGAACTTCTGGAGGCGCGTGAGCATGCGATCGGTCAGGAGGGGAAGAAGCCGGACACCGGCAGCTGGTTCGCCCGTCACGTCGTTCCGCATCGGCGCCGGCGCAGCGACCGTGGCGCGGATGGAAAATCAAACGACCGGTGAGTTGGTGACGACCGCCACCGCCAGTAGTCGAGTATCGATCGGGTAATATCGTGGTATTAGGCGTACTTCGGAAGAGATTGAGGTAATTTCATCCATTGTTAAGCCCTCGCGGCCAGTGTCGACGCACGACCACAACCATGCATGACTGGGCTTGACCTCCATGTACGACCCGACCGATCCGAAGCGCTCGGCCACCCAGCAAAACTGCCGCGCCTTGCTGACGATCAGCGAGGATTTCCACACCCTCGTTCAAGCGAGCTGCCCGCGCTGCATGACCGGTACGGGGCCATGTGCGGTCGATACGATCCGCGCGACCATCGCGGCTGAGGATGTCGCGCCGCCGACCTGGGAAGAAGCCGCGGAACCGCCGGTGCTGACGCGGCACTGAGCCACCTGCGTCAAGCCGCTTGGCGGTGAGCCCGGCGTCGCACGAGAGGCTGTTGTCTCTTGCGGGCGTTTCGCCTTAGTCGTCGGTGAACGAACTGGCGTCTACCAGTTGGTTGACACGGGGCTGCAGACGCGCTTGCGCAAACGCCTCAAGATTGTTCCCCCGGATGATCAGGCGGATATCCTCGACGTAGGCTTGGCCGCGGGCTGAATAGTCGGCGAGCCCGGTTGCCATCTCGACCGCCTTGGGGGCGGTACCGCGTGCCCGCGCCCGCGCGCGGACAGCCCGAAGATTGGCGTAGGCCGCATGCGTGTTGAGGTTCAGCAGGTAGGACTCGACCGCCTGCGTCACCGTTTTGAACGTCCGAACACGGAAATCCGGATTCTCAAGCCCACGCGGCACCATACCGGGATCGTCGGGGTCGGTGGTGTGCTGACCGAAGAGCGCGTTGCCTTGCTGGGCGAATCGGCTGGTTCCCCAGCCCGTCTCGATCGCTGCCTGGGCGAGTACAAGGGCTGGCGGCACGATGTCCACCCGGCGTTGCAGCGTCTCTAAATCATCCCGGTCGACCCGATACTTATCCGCCAGCGTGCGCAGTTTGGCGCGCATTTCCACTGGCAGTTCGTCGCGCGGAATGTCGAGCGCAATGATCGCTTCGACGAAGTCGCGTTCGGCCCGGATGGCTTGATTCGCCTGCAGCACGGCCGGGAGCATCGTCTTGATGAACAGGCGCTTACGCGTGCTCGTGCGCGCAACCTGCTGGAGGCGTGCTGGCAGGTTGCTCACCTCCGCCTGCGGCACTAGCTGCGCGCCCTGGCGAACTTGGTCCAGATTCACGTTCTGGAGGTGCGCTTGCGGTGGCCGGACCTTTCCAGCGTCCGTTTCGAGCAGCTCTTGCCGCCTCTCGGAAGCGGAGTGCTGCGCCTTCATCCCCTCGGACGTCCGTTGCGGCGCGCGGGCTGGTGCGTCGTCGGCCTGAACGGGCCTGGCCGTGACCGCGGCGGACCCAGTGGCCGCCAAAAGCACAGCCGCAACCAGGACAGCCTTGACGGCTGCCGGCGGGCGGGTCGGAAATGCCATGCAATCAGCTGCTTTCGTTCGGTTTCTGATACCCCAAACTTCGCCAGCTGACCTAGGGGTCCGGCGTGCTTAGTGCAAGCTTGCTATCCTGATCACCCCCGACCAGCATCAGGATTGCCTGATTTTCGTCGGGCAGCGCGGTTCCGTGCTTGGTGTGCGTTCGGATTTCCTGGATCAGGGCGTCGAATCCCTGCTGGCGAAGCGTGTCACCGAACTCCGAGCGGTAGTTGACCGCAAGCGAGGCGCCTGCCGTCTGCAGATCGACGATGCGCCAGTGGCCCGTCTCCATCCGGTGGACGCGCCAGACCCAGCGCGTTTCCTTGCCGTGGCGACGGTCGACGTGGGTCGAGACAGCCGCTGTGTCGGGGGTAACCTTGCGGGAAGCGGTCACCGACATTTTGGCGATCGCGTTGCGGGAAAGCAGCCGGCTGTAAGTGCCGACGACATAATCGGCGAACGTGTGCTGGAACATCCGGCGTTGATCGCCGTTCAGGCCCGCGGCGTAGCGTCCCAGAACGAAGCTCGCGATCGTGTTGAAGTCGATCTCATCACGCAGCGTGTTCGCAAGTGCGTGTTCGCGTGCCGACGTGTCCTTGGTGCCGTCGTTCAGAACGCCGACGAGGCGATCGTTCAGGCGCGTGATTGCGCGTTCCGCTTCGGGGGCACGCGGTTGTGTGCTTGCGTCCGTCGCCATCGCGGTTTGCGGCGCGGCCACCGCCATCAGGAACGCTCCAAGCAGCGCCAAACGCGCCAGACGGCTGCGCTGGCGGCCGGTATCGGTCGCGTGCGCGATGCTTGCGGCACTGTGAATCATGGCGTCTGCAGTCACGATAACTTCCCCTTTTCGCAAGACGATCCCTGAGGCCAAACCGCATGAGGCGCTTAGCATCTGGGCGTTCGCGACGGCCTGTACGGCGGACCCGCTCAGCCAATCGACGCCTTATTCCTGTCAAAATGCGCGTGACGTTGGTGTGCCAATCTCACGTTTCCCTGCGCACAGCTGTGACCGGGTTGGTGCTGACAAGGTCGCCCTTGAAACAACCTCTCGGGGGGCGACGTTAATCGGTGGGGCCACATATCGATGAGCGAAACCGGCGAACCAGAAGCGGTCCGGCTGCGTAAATAGTGTGACGCGGATCGACGGCATGACGGATATTAAGGGGAGACGGCGCGATGGCACAGCAGGACCCGCGGATTGCAATCGTGCTGACCTCGCACGATACGTTGGGCGATACGGGTAAGGCGACCGGCTTCCATTACGAGGAGCTGGCCGCGCCTTATTGGGTGTTCGTGGATGCTGGCTACACGGTGGATATCGCCTCGATTCAGGGCGGTGAGCCGCCGCACGACCCAAGTTCACTGCCTGACACGCCAGCGGAGCAGCCGGGCAGTGTCGCGCGGTTCCGTGACGACGGCGAGGCATGCGCGAAGCTGCGCCAGACGATGCGTGTCGGGGATCTCGATCCGGCGGCTTATGCCGGGATTTTCCTGGCTGGCGGTCACGGCGCGATGTGGGACTTCCCGGACAACGCCGATCTGGGACGCCTGCTCAGCTCGGCCCATGCCCAAGGGCGCATTCTGGGGGCGGTCTGTCACGGTCCGGCCGGTCTGATCGCCGCCAAGCGCAGTGACGGCAGCCCGCTGATCAAGGGCGTGCGCCTGAACGCCTTCACCGATGCCGAGGAGCAGCAGGTCGGGTTGAGCACCGTCGTTCCGTTCCTGTTGGAGAGTCGGCTGAAGGAGCTTGGTGCGCGGTTCGAGAAGTCCTCGCCGTTCCGTGGTTGCGCCGTCCACGACCAGGGGTTCGTCACTGGCCAAAACCCACGTTCCAGCCGCGCGGTGGCGGAACGCCTGTTAACTGTGATCGCCGAGGCGGGGACGGAGACCGCCGCTTGATCCGGATCATCGACGCCATCCCGGGCGGTGGACATTCGTGCCGCCGTACCAGACCCGGCGTGCCGCATTTGCCGCGGCTGGGTTGAAAATCGGCCCTGGACAGGTGCGGGTAGGATGCGGCACGTACTGGCGCGTACGTGTCCACCCTTCCCGTACTGTAGCTAGGTCGCCTCTTCACAAACCGCGTGCGGCTTGCAATCTTGTCGCGCGGTCCGCGGCGGGGTTTGTCCGCCGCGGCGAACTTTTGGGGGGTCTCAAGACGATATGAAGATCGCCATTCCGAAGGAGCGTCGTCACGGCGAAGCCCGTGTCGCAGCCTCGCCGGATACGGTGAAGAAACTGCTAGGCCTGCCGGCCGATAAGGTCGAGGTCGCGGTTGAAACCGGCGCCGGCGACGGCGCATCGATCCCGGACGATCAGTTCAAGAATGCCGGCGCCACGATCGCCAAGGACTACGCGTCCTGCGTCAAGGACGCGGATGTGGTGTTCAAGGTGCGCCGGCCGATCATCAAGGGCGAGCAGGGCAATACCGATGAGCTGGCGCCGCTGAAGAAGGGCGCGCTTTTGATCGGTAACCTCGATCCCACGCAGTCGCCGGAGGCGGTTCGCGCCTACGCCGATGCCGGTGTCGAGGCGTTCGCCATGGAGTTCATGCCGCGGATCTCGCGTGCGCAGGCGATGGACACCCTGTCCAGCCAGGCGAACCTCGCGGGCTATCGCGCGGTGATCGACGCCTCGGCGCAGTTCAAGCGCGGCTTCCCGATGATGATGACCGCTGCGGGCACCGTGCCGCCGGCCAAGGTGCTGGTGATGGGCGCGGGTGTCGCCGGCTTGCAGGCGATCGCCACGGCGCGGCGTCTGGGCGGTGTAGTCTCCGCCACCGACGTCCGGCCGGCCGCCAAGGAGCAGGTGGAAAGCCTGGGGGCCTCCTTCGTCGCGGTCGAGGACGAGGAGTTCAAGGAGGCCGAGGCCGCCGGCGGCTACGCCAAGGAGATGAGCGACGCCTACAAGAAGAAGCAGGCGGAGCTGATCGCCGACACCATCAAGAAGATGGACGTGGTGATCACCACCGCGCTCATCCCCGGCCGGGAAGCGCCCAAGCTGGTCACCGCCGACATGGTGAAATCCATGAAGCCAGGCTCGATCATCGTCGATCTGGCGGTCGAGCAGGGCGGCAACTGCGCGCTGTCCGAGTTCGACCAGGTGGTCGAGAAAAACGGCGTCACGATCGTCGGTTACGCCAACTGGCCGAGCCGCTTGGCCGTCTCCGCGTCCAGCCTGTACGCCCGCAACCTGTTCAACTTCCTGCAGCTGATGGTGGACAAGGAGTCCAAGCAGCTGAAGGTGAACATGGACGACCAACTGGTTTCGGGCACGCGCCTGACCCAGGACGGTGAGGTCATCCACGAGCGGGTGAAGGATTCCGTTCCGGCAAAGGGCAAGGGTGGCCCATCCGGCAAGGACGGCGGCGGCTCCGGTAAGGCGGCGTCCAGCGATGCTGGTAAGGCCTCCGCTACCAAAGCTTCTGGGACCAAAGCTTCCGGAACCAAGACGTCTGCCAGCAAGAGCGGCACGACCAAATCGTCCGGCGGTAAGACCTCCGGGGGCAGCAAGGCCTCCGGTGGCAAGGCGAGTGGCGGCAACAAGACTGGCGGCAGCACGTCGGGCGGGTCGTCCGCGAACAGCTCCGGCAGCGGCGCCCAGGGGAAGGAGAGCTAAGTCATGGCAGACTCCGCACAGGAGATGCAGTCGACGGCTGAGCGCCTGCGCGAACTGGCTGATCAGCTGTCGGCGAAAGCGAGCGAGCTCGCCGCGCAGGCTGGCGATCTGCCAGCGCGTGCCGGCGAGGCCGCGCACCAGGCCAGCGAGGCTAGCGGCGGCCACAATTTCATGTTCGGCCTGACCGTGTTCGTGCTGGCGATTTTCGTCGGCTACCACGTGGTCTGGCGCGTCACGCCGGCGCTGCACTCGCCGCTGATGGCGGTGACCAACGCCGTTTCGTCGGTGATCATCGTCGGCGCGCTGTTGGCTGCCGGCCCGGAGGGGTTCGATATCTCCAAGGGCTTTGGCCTGGCCGCGGTGGTGCTGGCCTCGGTGAACATTTTCGGCGGGTTCATCGTGACGCAGCGCATGCTGTCCATGTTTAAGAAGAAATAGCCGGGGGGCCGTTCTTAGATGTCTCAGGATTTGACGACGTTCGTCTACCTGGTCGCCTCGGTCTGCTTCATCATGGCACTGAGGGGACTGTCGCACCCGAAGACCAGTCTTCAGGGCAACAGGTTCGGCATGGTCGGCATGACGCTGGCCGTGCTGGCAACGCTGGCGACCCCGGGGGTCGAGACCTACTTCGGGATCATCGTCGCAATTGCGATCGGTGGCGCGGCGGGTGCGTTCATCGCGCGCACGATCGACATGACCGCCTTGCCGCAGCTGGTGGCCGCCTTCCACTCCCTGGTCGGTCTTGCCGCCGTGCTGGTCGCGGGCTCGGCGTTCTATGCCCCGGAGGCCTATGGCATCGGCACGCCGGGCGACATCAAGACCGCCAGCCTGATCGAAATGGCGATCGGTGCCGGTATCGGTGCGGTTACCTTTACGGGCTCGATTCTGGCGTTTGGTAAGCTGCAGGGCCTGATCACCGGCAAGCCGGTGGTGTTCGCCGGCCAGCATCTGTTCAATGCCGTGCTCGGCGTGGCCATCGTGCTGCTGGTGGTGCTGTTCGCGGCAAGTCAGCCGGTCTGGGTCTTCTGGGCGATCGTGCTGATCTCGCTGGCGCTCGGCGTGCTGCTGATCATCCCGATCGGCGGCGCCGACATGCCGGTGATCGTCTCCATGCTGAACAGCTACTCCGGCTGGGCGGCGGCCGGCGTGGGCTTCACGCTCGGCAACAACCTGCTGATCGTCACCGGTGCGCTGGTCGGCTCCTCCGGCGCCATCCTCTCGTACATCATGTGCAAGGGGATGAACCGCTCCTTCTTCAACGTCATCCTGGGCGGTTTCGGCGGTGAGGCCGGCGCCGGATCGGCGGACACGGGCGATAAGTCGGTCAATTCCGGCAGCGCGGAGGATGCCTCCTTCATCCTCGCCAACGCGGGCTCGGTAATCATCGTCCCGGGCTATGGCTTGGCCGTCGGGCAGGCGCAGCAGGCGGTGCGCGAGATGGCCGATATGCTCAAGGGCATGGGTGTCAACGTGCGCTACGCCATCCACCCGGTCGCCGGGCGGATGCCGGGGCACATGAACGTCCTCCTCGCCGAGGCGAACGTGCCCTATGACGAGGTGCTGGAGATGGAGGAGATCAACCGCGACTTCCAGCAGACCGACGTCGCGTTCGTGATCGGCGCCAACGACATCACCAACCCCGCCGCCGAGGACGATCCGCAGTCGCCGATCTACGGCATGCCGGTGCTCAAGGTGGACGAGGCGAAAACGGTACTGTTCATCAAGCGCTCCCTGTCGCCGGGCTATGCGGGCATCGACAACCCGCTGTTCTACCGGGACAACACGATGATGCTGTTCGGCGATGCCAAGCAGATGACCGAGGGCATCGTGAAGGCGCTGGAAGACCAGTAAAGCCGACTCTGCCGCCGACTGCTCGGCAGTGGTGGCATTAGGGCTATGCAGCGGGCGGCGGTCCCATGGGGTCGCCGCCCGTTTTTTGCGCGCTACATACCGTTGTCAGAACGGTGTCCACGGGGATCCCCC
This sequence comes from Rhodovibrio salinarum DSM 9154, assembly GCF_000515255.1. Lineage (NCBI taxonomy): Bacteria > Pseudomonadati > Pseudomonadota > Alphaproteobacteria > Rhodospirillales > Rhodovibrionaceae > Rhodovibrio > Rhodovibrio salinarum. Next base: position 1,244,501 of record NZ_KI911559.1, read on the forward strand.
AGTCTTTTGCAAGCGTTGGGCGTTCACGGCGTGTGTCGGCTTGTCTCGCATGCACGCCACCGCCTGCCTTGCAGAAGGAGGGGAAGTCGCTGCGCCACCTTGCTAACTCGAGCGAAGGATCCGATCCCTTCCATGGATAAGACACGAGAAGCCTCGCGGTTGGTTGCGCCGCCCACGACCGGGCCGCTGCACTGTTGCCCCCGCCCCAATGACGAGGCGTCGGAGGTGCCGGGCCTGCTGCGTTGGCTGGCTGAGAGTGCCGAAACCGGTACATCGGAGGAACACATCCTGGCCGGCGCGTGCGAACGGCTGTGCGCGGCCGGTGTGCCGGTCGACCGGGCGTTCGCAGGGATTGAGTTGATCCACCCGCTGCTCGAGGGCCAGCTTTATCTTTGGAACAGCCACGACCACTCGGTGTCCCGCCGTGACCTCGACCGCTTCGACGACGAGCGGAGTGAATGGGAAGTCAGCCCGCTTTATCAATTGCATAACACGGGAACGACGGAACTGCGCCGGCGGGTTGGTGTCACCTATGTGCCGGGCGAATTCCCGCTCGTGGACAAGATGGTTGCCGACGGCATCCAGGACTACGTCGCCTTCATGCTGCGTCGTCAAGGCTCGCACGTTGTGGGTGAGCACGACATGACGTTCCTGACCTTCGCCACCCGCGCACCGGAGGGGTTCAGCGAACACGCCCTGGACCGGTTGCGCGCCAGCGTCTCCGCGATTTCCGGGGCGATGCGGCTGGCGACCGGGCCGCGTATGATCTATGCGCTGATGGAGACCTACCTCGGTCAGAACGCGGGAAGGCGCGTGCTGCGCGGCGGGATCGCCCGTGGCGAGGCGGAGGAAATCCGGGCGGTGATCTGGCTGTCCGATCTGCACGGCTTCACCAAAATTGCCGACGAGGTCGACCCGGACGCGGTCGTGCCCCTGTTGAACGCCTATGCCGAAGCGCAGGTCGCCGCGGTCGAACGCTACGGCGGTGAAGTGCTGAAGTTCATGGGCGACGGCGTGTTGGCGATTTTCCCGATTGATGGATCGGGGAGCGGCTTTGGCGATTGCGAGAAGGCCTGTGGCGCAGCGCTCGACGCCGCGGAGGACACGTTTGTGACGATCAGCGAGTTGAATCGCAGCCGTAGCGCGCGCGGCGACGTCACGACGACCCTTTATCTTGGTCTGCACGTCGGGCAGGTGTACTACGGCAACATCGGCAGCCCGGAGCGGCTGGACTTCACCGTCGTCGGTCCGGCGGTGAACGAAGCCAGCCGGATCGCCGACATGGCCAAGGCCGTGGACAAGGACGCCGTGGTATCCAGCGCCTTCGTCGAGGCGGCTCCGGGAACTCGGCACCGGCTGGTCTCGCTTGGCCGCCACGCGCTGCGTGGCGTGTACCGGCCGCAGGAGCTGTTTACGCTGGATCCGGAGACCGAGAGATAGCGTGCACAGAAAACGGTTAAACACAATTAGCCGCCGGCGCGTTCTCGCGGCCGGCGGCTAATTGTATCGGGCGGATGTCGGCACCGGATTGTCGGTGCCGATCCAAGACGGCTTTAGAAGCCCTCGCGCTCGCGGCGCTTGCGCTGCAGCTTGCGCCAACGGCGCACGGCTTCCGCCTGCTCGCGGGCCTTCTTCTCCGACGGCTTTTCGTAGTGCCGGCGAAGCTTCATCTCACGGAAAACGCCCTCGCGCTGCATCTTCTTCTTCAGCGCGCGCAGGGCCTGATCGACGTTGTTGTCGCGGACGTGTACCTGCACGGTTACGCTCACACTCCTTTCGCGGTTCCGACCGTTGTGGCCGCCCGAGCCAACCCCGAGACCGCATCGGAGCGGGCGGCATGTCATGTGTCGACATGGCCCTGAACGGTGCAAATGCCAAGATGCGGCCTGCCGGGTTCACACCCGGGCCGCGCGGCATAGTCCTCCAGGCCGTCGAGTGGCGACGGTCTATCACAGTGCTACAGGGATGTGAAGGCCGGTTGCGGCCCCGATGGGCGAGCTGCGGCGTTTTTATCGAGCGACCGAAACCCTTGTGGCTTGGGCCCGCGCAGGCCATCGTCTTGACCCGTTCACCCCGTTAGCAAGCGCGGAGTCTGAACTCGATGGCCGTTCTGGAAATCGCCCGTATGGGCCAGCCGGTGCTGCGCCGGCCCGCCGATCCGGTGTCGCTCCCGCTTGATGCGGCGATGCGGCAGTTCCTGGACGATATGGCGGAGACGATGGTCGCCGCGCGCGGCACCGGCCTGGCGGCCCCGCAGGTGTTCCAGTCAGTGCGTGCGATCGTCTTCAAGGTCGACGCCGAGCGCCAGCGTCACTCCGTTGCCCAGTTGGACGATCTGCCGGAACCGGCGACGGCGGGGGAGGGCGTGGCCCTGACCTATCTGCTGAACCCGGAACTCGAGCCGATTGGCGAAGCGGTCGACGAAGGCTACGAGGCCTGCCTGTCGATTCCCGGTCTGATCGGGCGCGTGCCGCGCTGGCGGCACATCCGCTACCGCGGGCTGGATCCGGAAGGCGGCCGGGTCGAGCGGGTGGCCAGCGGCTTCCACGCTCGTCTGGTGCAGCACGAGGTGGACCATCTGGACGGCATCCTCTACCCGGAGCGCATGCGCGATCTCGCCACCTTGGCCTTCGCCGACGAAATCGCCACTTCTCGAGAAACGGTCGATGCCGACGATGGCTGAACGTGCGCGCCGAAGCGACAACAGGAGACCCAAGATGCGCGATCTGGACGAGCTGCGCCGCGAGATCATGCAGCGCACCCTGGAGAACGTTCCGTTCGATGGCTGGTCCTGGGCGTCGATCAACGCCGCCGCGGACGAACTCGGCATCGACCGGCGCGAGGCGGAGAGCGCCTTCCCTGGCGGCCCGGCCGAGGTGATCGAACTGCACAGCATGGAAGCTGACTATGCCATGCTGGCGGCGTTCGAAGAGCAGGCGCACGAGGGGATGCGGGTGCGCGAGCAGGTGGCGCGCGCGATCTGGATTCGTCTGGAGCAGAACGAGCCGCACCGCGAGGCGGTCCGCAGGGCGCTGTCCTTTCTTGCCCTGCCGCAGCATCACACGCTCGCCCTGCGGCTGCTGTACCGCACCTGCGACGCGGTCTGGACGGCGGCCGGCGACGGCAGTGCGGACTATAACTTCTATACCAAGCGCGGTCTGCTGTCGGGCGTCTATTCCTCGACGCTGCTCTATTGGCTTGAGGATTCCAGCGAGGACTACACCGCGACCAAGGCCTTCCTCGACCGTCGGATCGACGAGACGGTGCAGATCGGCGGTCGGTTGGGCCGGGCGATCAGGAAACTGGAGCAGGTGCCCAAAGCCCTGCGCTACATCTTTCCCAGCCGCGGCGGCGAGGACTTACGGATGCGGGGGAACTAGCGAACGGTAACGCCGGCAACGGCGCGCGCGTCTGATGCAACCGCTGCCCCGCGTCCTCAGCCCTCTTGCCGGGCGCGGGCAATCATCTGTTCGAGCTGCTCGCGGCTGATCGCGCCGGGGGCCACCTCGGTGCCGACGATAAAGGCCGGCGTCCCCTGGATCTGCAAGGCCTGGCCCAACTGGCGGGTTCGCTGGATGGTTTGGGTCACCTGGTCGGATTGCATGTCCGTCTTCAGCTGCTCGACATCCAGGTCCATCATGTCGGCCAGCCGCATCACGCTGTCCTCGTTGACTGTCTGCACGTCGGTCATCAGCGCGTTGTGGAACGCAGCGTACTCCCCCTGCATCGCCGCGGCAATTGCAGCGCGGGCGGCGAACACGCTTTCCGGGCCCAGGATCGGGAATTCCTTGTAGACCAGCCGCACGTTGCCGTCGGCCTCGGCGACCTCGTGCGCCATGCCGGCGACGCGCCGGCAGTAGCCGCAGTTGTAGTCGAAGAACTCGATGATGGTGACATCGCCGTCGGGGTTGCCCAGCACCGGAAGGGGGCCGGGATCGCGCAGCGCCTCGGCGTGCTGGCGGACGCCTTGGCGGCGGGCATCCTGAGCCTGCTGCTCCCGGCGCTGACGCAGGATCTGGATCGCCTGCATGATGATTTCGGGGTTTTCCAGGATGTAGTCGCGCACCCGTCGATCGATCGCGTCCTGTTCCCCGGCGGAGAAGGGGGAGGCCGCTTCCGGCGTCGACTGCTGGGCCGGCGTACTCTGCTGGGCAAACGCCGAGCCGCTTGCCAGCGGCAGCACGAGCAGGGTGAGCGCGAATGCCCCGACCAGCGGTCGGAAAATGCGGGTGCGAGCGGTCATCTACAGGCAGTCTCCGGAGAAGTTCGGGCCGTGTTCCGCAACATGAGATGCGGACAGACGGTTGGACGGGACGGCGGATGCAGGCGCGATGCGGACGGTCAGCCGTCCCGCCGTTCCTGCCGGTTTTTGGCGGTACGCTCGATGTCCTGGGCGCGTAGCCAGCCGGGCGAATGCTTTTCTAGGTTTTGCTGAGCCCGCTGCGCTTGCCCGATCGCCTGGCTCAGGTCGCCGCGGTTGATCGCGTATTCCGCCAGCCCGAGCGCGGCCTCGCCCTTGTCGCCCAGGCGGCCGTGGGCGATCCCGACCAAACGCCAGGCGAAGGCGTTGCGCGGCTCCGCGTCGACCACACGCCGGGCGTTGGCAAGCGCTTTCTGGGTCAGGTCCTTGCTGTTGGTCTGTAGCTGCGCCTCGGCCAGGCCCATGCGGATCAGTGGCTGTTCCGACGCCAGGTCGACCGCCTTCTGGTAAGCGGGCAGTGCTTCCTGGATGCGGCCGTTCTCGAACAGCATCTGCCCCTTCAACTCGTAGAAGTATGGATCGTCCGGCTTCTGATCGATCAGCCCGTTGACCAACTCGAGCGCCTTGGACAACTCGGGCTTGCGGTAATAGGCGATCGCGCGGGCATAGCGGGCCGGGATCGCGTCGCTGTCCGCGGGATACTCATTCAGCGTTTTGGCGGTGGGTTGCAGGAAGCCGTCCAGCTTGGCCTGCATGCGCACGTGCAGGCGCTCCAGCTCCTCGGGCGCTTCCGCACGCAGACCTTCCTCGTCTTCCAGGCGGTCGGCCGCGGCGGCGAGCGCACTGACGCGCTGGCTGGTCAGCGGGTGGGTGCGCATCCAGGGTTCCTGGCTATCGCTCAACAGAACATCCTGGTCCTCCAGGATGCGCATGAACTCCACCAGACCGCGCGGAGAATACCCGGCGCGCTGCATGAAGGTGATCGCCGCCTGGTCGGCCGAGCCCTCCTGCGTGCGCGTGTAGGCGAGCAGGTCTGCCATCGACAGGCTCTGGCCGAGTGACATGATCGCCGTGCCGGCCGCCCCGCTGCCGGTCGCCGCCGCCGCACCGAGACCCAGCAGCATGCTGGTGATCATCTGTGTCGTCGTGTCTTCCAACTCGCGCCGGCGGCTGGCCAGGTGACCCGCGGTGATATGGCCCGCTTCGTGGGCGATCACGCCCATCACCTGCGTCGGATCGTCGGCCCGACGAAGCAGGCCGGTATGCAGGTACATGTTCATCCCGCCAGCGACGAACGCGTTCAGCGTTTCGTCCGCGATCAGGTAGACGTCGATCCGCTCCGGATTCAGGCCAGCGGCCTGGAAGATCGGTGTGGCGTAGCGCCGGACCGTTTCCTCGATCTCGGCATCGCGGATGAAACTGGGACGGTCGCTTTGCGCGGCCGCTGGGACTGGCGCAAGCCCCACGGTGATCGCGAGCCACAAGGCGACAGGCAGGCAGAAGAAGGCTTTGAGCTTGCGCACGGCGGTGTCCTTGTGCTTCACGGACGCAAGGGTATCCATTGCATCCTGGCCTTTCAATTGACAGAGGACCCGGCGTGACCTTGTTTCCACCCGCCGGTGCGTCGTTCCGGTACGACCGGACGACCTGCCGATTCCTTCCCCGTCTGATCCACCTGTCGCGCGTCGCTGCGCTGCTTGGCCCCGCCTTGCTGGCCAGCGCCTGTAGTACGGGCTCGGGCGATACCGAGGAGAGCCGCCTGATCTCCGGCTATGCCGGGATGGCCGCGGCAGACGAGCCGCGTGCCGCCACGGTCGGGCGCGAGATTCTGGCCAACAACGGCACCGCGGCGGACGCGGCGGTGGGCATGGCGTTCACGATGACCGTCACGCTGCCGTCCCGCGTCGGGCTCGGAGGCGGCGGGGTGTGTGTTGTCAGTGACCGCGCCCAGCAGCAGGTGGAAGCCATCTCCTTTCTGCCGCGCCGCGCGGCCGAAGGTGGGTCCGTGCCGGGGCTGGCACGCGGTCTGGCCTTGCTGCACGCGCGCTATGGCGTGCGTGACTGGCGGCAGGTCGTTTCGCCGGCGGAGCGGCTGGCCCGGTTTGGCAATCTGACCAGTCGTGCGCTGCGACGCGACCTCGAATCCGGGGCGCAGCGCCTGAACGGGGAAGCGCGCAGCCGCTATCTAGGGGAGGACGGTCGGCTGCCGCAGGTCGGCGAGCGCATCCGTCAGCCCGCGCTCTCGGCCGTACTGTCGGGTATTCGTCAGCAGGGGGCCGGCTACCTTTACACCGGTCAGTTCGCCGGGCGACTTGCGAATGCCGCCGCGAATGCGGGCCAGCCGTTCTCGAAATCCGCGCTTAACGGCTACAAGGCGCGGGCCGAACCGACGTTGACCGTGCCGTACGGCGATCACCAACTGCACCTGCCGCCGCCGCCGGCGATGGGCGGCTTGCTGGCGGGACAGACCTGGGGCCTGTTGCGCCAGGATGACGGCGGGTCGCCGGCGCTGTCGGGCGAGACGGCGCATCTGCTGGCGGAAGCGTGGAAGCGTAGCCTGTCGCGCACGGGCGGCTGGCTCGCCAAAGCCCCTGCGGAACGCCCCGCGCCGCAGAGCCTGCTGTCGGAGGCATCGCTCGGCCAGGCGTTCAGCAGCATCGATCCCGGAGCCGCGACCCCTGCCGAGCGCCTGACGCCCACGCCGCCGCGCTTGTCTGGTGACACGCCGACAGCCGGGGTTACGGCCGTTGACCGATTCGGCAACATGGCCGCCTGCGGTTTCACCATGAACGGCCTGTTCGGCAGCGGGGCGGATGCGATCGGCACCGGCGTACTGCTCGCCAATCCGTCGGCCGAGACGGCGGCGGGAGCGGATCTGCTGCCGGCGGTGATCGCCAACCAGTACACAGGGCGCAACTATTTCGCGGTGTCAGGCGCAGGTGGGGCGGCCGGTGTGCTGAGCGCGGCCGAACTGGTCCGCAAGCTGGAGAGTGCTGGACGCGCGCAACCCGATCTGAACAGCGATCTCGGGCTGCCGCGCCTGTACCATCCAGGACGTCCCGACACGCTCCGTGTCGAACCGACGCTTTCGACGGACGTGACCCAACGGTTGAGCACGATGGGTCACGCCCTCGTGAAACGCCCTGGTTTGGGCCGCCTGACCGCCATCTACTGTCAGGGCGGGGCGGACAGTACGGGCCAGGGTTGCCAGGCTGCTGTCGACCCGCGCGGCAATGGGCTGGCGGTCCGGGCGCAGTGAGCCCCTGGAAGTGCCGGTCTGGACGTTCCTGGAGAGCAACCGGAGTTTAGGTCAGCCATGAGCCTCAAGGTCGCCCAGCGCGGCAAAGTCGACCCCTTCATCGTGATGGATGTGCTGCGGGCCGCCAACGCGCGGGCCCAGGAAGGTGGCGACGTCCTGCACCTGGAGGTCGGCCAGCCCGGCCACGGCACCCCGCAAGCCGCTCGGGAAGCGGCCAAGCAGGCGATCGAGCAGGAACAGCTCGGCTACACCGACGCGCTTGGCCTGCCGGCGCTGCGCCAACGGATCGCGGCGAGCTACAAGACGCTGCACGGCGTCGATCTCGATCCTGAGCGGGTGATGATCACCAGTGGCTCGTCGGCCGGTTTTGTGATCGCCTTCCTCACCGCCTTCGACCCGGGCGACCGCGTGGCGCTTGCCGCGCCCGGCTATCCCGCCTACCGCAACATCCTGACTGCTCTCGGCCTGGAAACCGTCTGGCTGCAGACGGACATGGCAAGCCGCTTCCAGCCAACGCCGGAGTTGCTCGACCAGGTGGATGGGCCGTTGGATGGCCTGATTCTGGCCAGTCCGTCCAATCCGGCGGGCACGATGGTGGACGAACCCGGCATGCGCGCACTGGTGGAGGCTTGCCATGCGCGCGGCATCCGCTTGATTTCGGACGAAATTTACCACCGGATCGAATTCCAGGGCCGGGGCGTTTCCGCGCTGGAGCTCACCGATGACGCGATCGTGGTGAACTCCTTCTCCAAGTACTATGCCATGACCGGCTGGCGCGTTGGCTGGCTGGTCCTGCCGCCGGACATGGTGCGCACGGCGGAGTGTTTGGGGCAGAACCTGTTCATTTCCGCCTCCGCCCCCTCGCAGTATGCGGCCCTGGGCGCGCTCGATGCCGGGGACGAACTGGAAACGGTGGTGCAGTCCTACCGCCGCAATCGCGATGTCCTGCTGAGCGAATTGCCAAAGGCCGGTATCGAGCGTTTCGCGCCCGCGGACGGGGCTTTTTATATCTACGCCGACGTCGGTCATCTGACCGAGGACAGCCAAGCGTTCTGCAAGCGTATGCTGCACGAAACCGGGGTCGCCGCGACGCCCGGGGTCGATTTCGACCCCTTCCGGGGGCAGCGTTTCGTGCGGTTTTCCTTTGCCGGGCGCGAGGACGAGGTTGCGGAGGCGGCGCAGCGGCTGCGGCGTTGGTTGGCGGCGTAGCCTCTGACCTTTCAGACTAACCGGTCGAGGCGCAGTGCTTTTGCCAAGGCTGCGGCAATCAGCTATGACGCGGGCAATGGCACGGGCACGCGGTACACCCAAACTTTCCCACCTTGCGACCGACAGCGGCGAACTGCTGGGCGCGGATGCGCAGGCGCGTCAGCACGCCAGTGTCCGCAAGGCACACGAGACCGAGCTGATCGAGGACTACGTCGAGTTGGTTGCCGACCTGATCGACGCCAAGGGAGAGGCGCGTGCGGTCGAAATCGCCCAGCGGATGGGCGTACGCCAGGCGACCGTGGCCAAGATGGTGCGGCGTCTGCAGGATCGGGGACTGGTTGAAACGGAGCCCTATCGCGCGATCTTCCTGACCCGGGAGGGGCGGGAAGTGGCCGAGACCAGTCGCGAGCGTCATGCCGTTGTCCTGCAGTTCCTGCGAACCCTGGGTGTGAGTGAGGAGACAGCGCTTTCGGATGCTGAAGGGATCGAACACCACGTCAGCGAGGAAACGCTTGATGCGATGCGCGCGCGGCTACGTAAGGAATAATCCTCGCGTCGCATGGGTTCCTTATCTGCACCACAGTGTGCCACCGGTCATACACAGGTCATAAACCGCGCATACAGCCGTCCTTGCAGATGGCTGTTTCAAATGCTTGTCTTGAACACATAAAGGGTCAACTCTGCTTCGGGTGATCACGCGAAGTGGATGAGTCCCACGCAACAAGGGGGTGTCGATATGGCACAAAGCTTAATTCGGGCGGCTGCAATCGGCGTTTGCGCGTTGGCGCTTGCGTCGTGCGCAGGCACCGAGTTGGAGGATACCCGCAATCTGAACGTCCAGGGCGGCGCCTTCAATTCTGCACTGTACGAGGGCTACGTCGATCGGTCGCAGTTCGAGTACGACTATGGCGACTACAATTCCTCGGATCTGTACGCCCAGCGGGCGCAACGGGTCGCTGCGGGTCAGACGGTCCAGCCGTTGACGCTCGATGGCGATGGCAATGAAGCCGTCGAGGGTGTCGATAAGATGGACACCAAGTTGCCTGCGATCCGTCAGGCACGGGCTGACCTGCTCGATGCGCTGAACAATGGCGCACGCCAAGATACGCCCGAGGCGGCAGCGGAAGCGCAAGTTGCGTTCGATTGCTGGGTAGAGGAGACCCAGCCGGACCAGATCGCCAAATGCCGTCAGCGTTTCGAACAGGCGTTCCAGACCGTACAGAACGCGGCCGAGCCAGCCGAGATGGACCAGGCAAGCGAGACCGCTCCGGCCGCCCCAGAGGAGGTCGATAGCACGGAACCCGAGAGCTTCACGGTGTACTTCGCGTTCGACAGCGCCCAGCTGAGCGAGGAAGCGCGTGAGGTGATCGGTCAGGTCGCCGAGGCGGCCGAGGATCGCCCGAATGCGGAAATCTCCGCCACCGGCTACACCGATACCGTCGGTCCGGAGGATTACAACCAGGACCTGTCCTTCCGCCGTGCGCAGGCGGTGCAGGAGGCCCTGACCGGCCGCGATATCGCTGAGGACCGGATCGGTACTGCGGCGCGTGGTGAGAACCAGTTGGCGGTCGAGACCGCCGACGGCGTGGCCGAGCCGCGCAACCGTCGCGTCGAAATCTCGCTGTTCTAAGCCTACAGCAGCGATATCGAACAAAGGCGTGTGGCGCCCCGTGTGGACAACGCGGGTGCGTCACACGCCTTTTTCGTGACAGTCCATTATTTCATGAACAGGGAGTAGGTCAGGCTGCGGCCGGCCGAAACCTCGACGATATGGGTATAGGTTTCTGCGCCGTGGTGGGCGGCAACCTTGTACCAGCCCGCCGAGAGGCCAAGCGCCGGTACCGGCTCCTGTGTCTCCACAAGCGGGGGAGCTGCCTTCTTGCCCCGGCGGTAGGGGTGCACGGTCCAGGAGACGTCATGTCGGACCGGGCTGGCGCCGGGACATCGTAACAGTTCGAGTTCGAGCCCGCCGAGGTTGAGGTTGAGGGTCGTCGACATCGATTCGCCGACGCCCACCTCGATATCCGTGATCGACCGTGCGTGGCGGTAGCGGGCGACCACGCGGTATTCGTCGGGCTCCAGATGCAGTTTCGTCGGGGCGCCGGTGAACTCGGCCACCTTGCGGATGGCCCGTTTGCCGTTGCGTGACCAGACGTGCAGGTCGACTCCGTCCGTGATCGCCGGTCCGTTCTCCCGGGCGACAACATTGAATTCGACGAGCGTGTCCGCAGCCGCCGTACCGGCAGCTGGCAGCGCCAGCAGACCTGCGAGGACGAGCCGGGAGGCCCATCCGCGGTGTTGGCTATCGGGGACCCGTGGCCGCATGCTGAGCTCCAGCCTGTTCCGTTGCGGAAATCGATTCCCCCGGAAGCGCGGGGCCACCGGGGCGGTCTGTATATCACGCATCGACCGGTTGGGCGGAACCCTTATCGACCGGTATTTTCGGGTCGATGCAGAACATATCCCTATCGCGATCACCCCCAGGCCAGTATCGGCCTAAAAGTAGCGCAGTATTGGGCAAGCGGGCAGCAGGTCCGGAATCTCCTGGTCCAGCTTGATCTCCAAATGGGCGGAGAGGACCTGGGTGAGATTGCCGTCGTCGATCAGCGGCAGGTCGAGCCCGATCACCTTGATGAACGCGCGCTGATGCTGGTCGAGCACGCCGCAGGCAATCCCGATGAAGGGATCGCGGTCCATCTCCTGGAAATAGGCAAGCTCAATGGCCTGCAGCGCCTCTGGATCGTTGGAAGCGGAGCCAAGGGTCTTATGCGTGTAGTCCACGCCCCACCATTCCGTGAGTTTCGTGCCCCACAGGGTGAAGCGCAGGTTAAACGGTTCCCGCTCGATCCGGGCAATGAAGATCCGGCCCAGCCAGCTTTTGAAGTCCACCGCGTCGAAGTCGTTCCGGCCGGGTAGGCGACCGTTCTCTGGCACCCGCGCTTGCCACAGACGCACCAAATCCGCGAAGGGGCCGAATCGTTCAGGCGCTGCATAGCGGTCACACTTTGCGTAGTGCCAGGTGTTTTCGGCTTGGAGAACACGCGGTCGGATGTCGACCTCCAGCTTTGAGAGGCGTGGCACGGACGGCGATTGACAAACCACCTTTATGATAGCCTTTGGGGAGTGAGGGGGGAACGGCGCATACATACCAATATTTGAAAATTGCGTGTGTACGCAGGCCGTTTTTTGCCAGACTAGCGCTTCGCGCGCTTGCCGCTGGGCTTGCCGGAGCGCTGCTTGGACGCGGCGCGGCCGCTGCCCTTGTTGCCGCGCTGCTTTTTCGATTTCGACGCCGCGTCGGCTTCGGCGATCTTGCTGGCGAAGTCGCCGGCGCCGCCCTGTTGGGCGCCGTCGGTGGGCACGCCCAGATCCGCCTGCTCCAGCTTCTTGATCTCGTCGCGCAGGCGGGCGGCCTCCTCGAACTCCAGGTTCGCGGCCGCCTCCTTCATGCGGTTCTCGAGATCGGCGATCGATTCCTTGAGGTTGTGGCCGGCGCCCGGCGTCTCGCCATCGCGGCCCTGGCCGGTATCGACCTCGACGTGGTCGCCCTTCTCGTAGACCGACTGCATCACGTCGGAGATCTGCTTGCGGATCGTCTCCGGGGTGATGCCGTGCTCCTCGTTGTAGGCCATCTGCTTTTCGCGCCGGCGCTCGGTCTCGCTGAGTGCCTGGTTGAGCGCCTTGGTGCGCTGGTCGGCGTAGAGGATGACCTTGCCGTCGACGTTGCGCGCCGCACGCCCGATCGTCTGGATCAGCGCGGTGGCGGAGCGCAGGTAGCCCTCCTTGTCGGCATCCAGGATGCACACGCGCGCACATTCGGGAATGTCCAGCCCCTCGCGCAGCAGGTTGATGCCCACCAGCACGTCGAAGTGGCCGAGACGCAGGTCGCGGATGATCTCGATACGCTCCAGCGTGTCCACGTCGGAGTGGATGTAGCGCACCTTGAGGCCCGCTTCGTGCAGGTATTCGGTCAGGTCCTCCGCCATCCGCTTGGTGAGCGTGGTGACCAGCGCGCGGTAGCCCTGGTTCTGGACCTCCTGCACCTCGGCGATCAGGTCGTCGACCTGGCCGTCGGTCGGGCGGATCTCGCAGACGGGATCGATCAGGCCGGTCGGGCGGATGATCTGCTCGGTGAAGGTGCCGCCGGTCTGGCGCAGTTCCCACTGCCCCGGGGTGGCCGAGACGTAGGTGGTCTGCGGGCGCATGGCGTCCCACTCCTCGAATTTGAGCGGGCGGTTGTCCATACAGGACGGCAGGCGGAAGCCATAATCCGCCAGCGTCTTCTTGCGCACCGTGTCACCGCGGTACATGCCGTTGAGCTGCGGCACCGTCACGTGGCTTTCGTCCACGATCAGCATGGCGTCGTCCGGCAGGTACTCGAACAGGGTTGGCGGCGGCTCCCCCGGATTGCGGCCGGTCAGGTAGCGCGAGTAGTTCTCGATGCCGGGGCAGGAGCCGGTCGCCTCCATCATCTCCAAATCGAAGGTGGTGCGCTGCTCCAGCCGCTCGGCTTCCAGCGGCATGTTGTGCTGCTTGAAGTACTCCAGGCGCTGCGTCAGCTCTTCCTTGATTTGCTTGATCGCCTGGCGGAGCGTCGGCCGGGGGGTGACGTAGTGGCTGTTGGCGTACAGCTTGATCCGCTCAAGCGTGTCGGTCTTGCTGCCGGTGAGCGGATCGAACTCGTGGATCGCGTCGACCTCGTCGCCGAACAGCGACACGCGCCAGGCCCGGTCCTCGTAGTGCGCCGGGAAGATCTCGATGGTGTCGCCGCGCACCCGGAAGGTGCCGCGCTCGAAGTTGATGTCGTTGCGCTTGTACTGCAGCTCGGTGAGCGACTGCAGGAACTCGTTGCGGTCCAGCCGGTCGCCCTGGTGCACCGTGACCGTCATCCGCGAATAGGTTTCCGGTGCGCCCATGCCGTAAATGCAGGACACCGACGCCACGATCACCACGTCGTCGCGTTCGAACAGCGCCCGGGTGGCGGCGTGGCGCATCCGGTCGATCTGCTCGTTGATCGAGGATTCCTTCTCGACGTAGGTGTCGGTGCGCGGGACGTAGGCTTCCGGCTGGTAATAGTCGTAGTAGGAGACGAAGTACTCCACCGCGTTGTTCGGGAAGAAGCTCTTCATCTCCGCGTACAGCTGCGCGGCCAGCGTCTTGTTCGGCGCCAGGATCAGGGTCGGGCGCTGCACCTGCTGGATGGTGTGCGCCATCGTGAAGGTCTTGCCGGAGCCGGTGACGCCGAGCAGCACCTGGTCCTTCTCCTGGGCCTCCAGGCCCTGGACGATCTCCCGGATCGCCCCCGGCTGGTCGCCGGCCGGCTGGTAGTCCGACTGCAGGTCGAAGGGAATCGACTCCGGCTTGGTCATGCGCTGACGCGCGACCTCGGCCGGATCCTGGGAAACGAGCGCGGTGTCCTGTGGCATGCTCCCAATGTAGGGCGCGAGGGGTGGGGGCGGCTAGGGGGAGGTCGCGTGATTGCCAAGACATGGAGGGGCACTTCGCCCACACCCCGCCTGGACACCCCCCGGGCCCTCGGCTAGCGTGCGCGGCTGGAAACTCACTTTGCCAACATGCGAGATAGCTCCCGCCATGTCCTCCTTCCTCGCCAGCCGGCTGGACCGGATCAAGCCGTCGCCGACCATCGCGGTCTCCACCAAGGCGCGCGAACTGCGCGCGGCCGGTAAGGACGTGATTGGCCTGGGTGCGGGCGAACCCGACTTCGACACCCCGGATCACATCAAGGAAGCCGCCAAGGCGGCGATGGACCGGGGTGACACCAAGTACACCGCGGTTGACGGCACGCCGGAGCTGAAGCAGGCGATCTGCCAGAAGTTCGAGCGCGACAACGGCCTGTCCTACAAGCCGGAGAACATCTCGGTTGCCACCGGCGGCAAGCAGGTGCTGTTCAACGCCCTGTTCGCCACCATCGAGGAGGGCGACGAGGTGGTGATCCCCGCGCCCTTCTGGGTCTCCTACCCGGACATGGTGCTCTTGTGCGGCGGCGAGCCGGTGGCGGTGCCGTGCAGCCAGGACGCCGGCTTCAAGTTGCGCGCGGAGGATCTGGACAACGCGATCACCAAGAACACCAAGTGGGTGATCCTGAACAGCCCCTCCAACCCGTCGGGCGCCGCCTATTCGAAGGACGAGATGCAGGCGATCACCGACGTGCTGAAGAAGCACGAGCACGTCTGGGTGCTGACTGACGACATGTACGAGAAGCTGGTCTACGACGGTTTCGAGTTCTGCACGCCCGCCCAGATCGAGCCGACGTTGTTCGACCGCACCCTGACCATGAACGGCGTCTCCAAGGCTTATGCCATGACCGGCTGGCGGATCGGTTACGCCGGTGGGCCGACGCAGTTGATCAAGGCGATGGCGAAGATTCAGTCGCAGTCGACCTCCTCGCCGTCGTCGATCAGCCAGGCCGCCGCGGTCGAGGCGCTGAACGGCCCGCAGGACTTCATCGCCTCGAACAACGAGGTGTTCCGCCAGCGCCGCGACCTGGTGGTGGAGAAGCTGAACCAGTGCCCGGGCCTGACCTGCTCCAAGCCGGAGGGGGCGTTCTACGTCTATCCCTCCTGCGCCGGCGTGATCGGGTTGAAGACGCCGCAGGGCAACCGCCTGCAGTCGGACGGCGACTTCGTCACCTACCTGCTGGAGGAAGCCAACGTCGCCTGCGTCCAGGGCGAGGCGTTCGGCCTGTCGCCCTATTTCCGGATCTCCTACGCCACTTCCACCGAGGCGCTGGAGGAAGCCTGCAAGCGCATCCGGCAGGCGTGTGAACAACTGAGCGAGTAGGGGGGGGCCGGCTGCCCGTCGCTCTATTCCATGCAACGGTCCGTCGGGGCAACGGTCGTCGGGACGGCTTCGCCGCGGCGCCTGCGATTTTCCAGCAGGCGTCGCGGATGCCCTTATGCGTGCCGATACGCGGCCTGCGCGAACGCGCGTTTACGCTGTCTTCACGTTGGTCCAGGCGAGGGCTCGTTGCAGTGTCGCCGTGCCATCGCGCGTGTAGCAGCGGCCGTGTGACAGAACGATCCGCTCGGGTTGCCAATTCAGCATGGTTGCAGCGGCGTCGCGGACGGCAGCACGGTGTGGCAGGAACGTCAGGCGCAGGTCGCGCGGTGTGCTGCCGGTCGGCGCCATCACACCGCCAAGTCGCATCAGTAGAGCCAACCAGCGCCGATGCAGACGTTCCGGTTCGAAGTTTTCGATCAGATCGGTCACGATCAGCGTGCGGCTCGGCTGGTGGAAGAAGTCCGCTTCGGTCATGAAGCTTCCAGGCACGAGCACCTGATCAATCGTTCCGGCCCACTGTGTCGGCGCGGCGTCGCCCAGGATCGCGTCGATCCGGAAGCCGCCTGCTTCGGCTTTGGTCTCAACCCCTGGTGCGACGTGCGTAGAGGCGTCGGGGTAGGCACGCTGCCAGTTGGCGAGATAGAGCCAGTGCAGCTTGTTCGGCGCCACCAGCCAGGTCACGGGGCCGAGCGTGTCCAGTTCAGTTCGCAGTCCATCCGTCAGGGCGCAGGGAGAATGCACCCACAGCCGTCCGTCTGGCAGTCGGATCACCGTTGCACGGGTTGAGAACGGCAAGCTGCCGACGATGTATTTCATCTGGACGACGGGCCCGTCCACGACCCAAATATCCTCGGCAAACGCTTTCAGCGTGCCAAGCGGCGGATAGGGATCGATCGTTTCTACATCGTCGGTTTGTGGCATGGCAGGCGTTACCATGGTTGTGGGCTGTGGCAGTTTAATATGACATGCCCCGCATGTCCGCCCCTCGCTTTGCGCGTGCCATGTTATCGCGGGGGTGGTGTTCTGCCTGAACGTGCGCAGGTCTGGAACCACGCATGTGTGTTACCTGCGCTCCCAGCAGCTGCTTGGGATTACACCGCCCGCGCCCCGGCCACCAAGGCGCGTAGCTTGTCGCGCGCCAGCGTGCGCGGCATCAGCGCAAGGCCGCAGTCGGGCGCAGCCATCAGGCGGTGCGGGTCGATGTGCCCCAACGCCTGGCGCAGGCGGCTGGTGATGTCGTCCGGGTTTTCGACGCGGCTGCGCGCGACATCGACGCAGCCCAGGATCACGGTGGTGCGCGTGAATCGCTCCAGCAGGCTCAAGTCGGCCGGGCGGTGCGCATCCTCCAGACTGACCGCGTCCACGGGGGCTTGGTCCAGCGGCTCGGCGATCTGCGCGTAGGCGTGGGGGTCGGCCTTGGGGTAATCCTCCTGGTCCAGTTCCGCCGGGTAGCCGCAGCAGACGTGGACGCAGCTGTGCGTCTCCGACGGCAGCTTGTGCAGGGTGCGCGCCAGGTTATCGACGCCGAAGGCGGCCGCCTTGTCCGGATGGCGGGCGAACAGCGGCTCGTCGACCTGGATCCAGGGACAGCCGGCTGCCGCCAAATCCCGGATCTCCTGGTTCAGCGCGTCGCCCAGGGCAGCGCACAGCGCGCGCTCGTCGGGGTAATGTTCGTTGGCGATCGTGCCGGCGATCGTAAGCGGGCCGGGCACCGTGATCTTGACCGGTTTGGCGGTCGCCTGCTGCGCGCTACGCCAATCGTGACGCAGAAAGCGATTGCCCGCCCGAATCTCCCCGCGCACCACGGGAACGTAGGCAGTCCAGCCGCCCTGGCGCAGCTCGCGGGCTTCCAGGTTCTCGAAGTCGATCCCGTGCAGGTGACGCAGGTGGTAGAAGACGTAATGCTCCCGCCGGACCTCGCCGTCGGTCGGGACGTCGATGCCGATCTCCGCTTGCTCGGCGACGATCTCCTGCGTCGCGCGGTCGAGCAGCCGTTGCTCCGCCGCCGCGTCGACCCTTCCGCGCTCGCGCACGGAGCGCGTTGGATCGCTCGGATGCCGGCCCTGCTCCGCTTCCGGCTTGGCTTCGTGCCAGCCACGCAGGGGCACGTCGTCGGGCTTGGGATAGGCGCCGATCGTGGTGGTGGGCACAGGCATGACGCCTCCTTGGCACGGTCTTGCGCACATGCTCTGCCACAGTCCTGCGCCTGGCGGCAACGCCGCGTGCCGGAGAGGGCGGCGGGGCAGACGAATTGACAGCGCCGCTGCCGCCTGCTTTGCAGATTTGCGTGTCAGCCACCTGAAGGATCGTGAAGGCCGTGAGCGACGACCAGCCGACGACGCGGGCCGACTACCCGCATTTCCTAACCATCCCGACCCGCTGGATGGACAACGATATCTACGGCCACGTGAACAACGTGGTCTACTACTCCTACTTCGACACGGTGATTAACCGCTATCTGATCCAGGAAGGCGGGCTCGATCCCTGGAACGGCGAGGTCATCGGGGTGTGCGCGGAGAGCAGCTGCCGCTACCGCGCGGCCTTCGCTTTCCCCGAAGATATCGAGGCGGGGCTGCGTGTCGCGCGCCTGGGCGGTCGCTCGGTCACCTATGAGATCGGCTTGTTCAAGGCCGGTCGGGAAGAGGCCGGCGCGGAAGGACGGTTCGTTCACGTATTCGTTCCGCGCGGCGACATGACCACGGCGGTGGCGATCCCGGAACAAATCCGCGCGGCTTTGGCGAAGCTGCAGGCCGGATAGGCCCATGGTTGGCCCTCGTACGGACAGGCGTTACCTTTCGGCTATGACGGGATGTTCCTGCGGGTCCGATGTCACGTTCGATGGACTGAGCACGCGCTACAAACGGGTGCTCTGGCTCGTCATCGCCCTTAACGCCGGCATGTTCGGGGTCGAGATGGCCGCCGGCCTGGCCGGGCAGTCGATGGCGCTCAAGGCGGACGCGCTCGACTTCCTGGGCGATACCGCGACCTACGCGTTGAGCCTGGCAGTGATTGGCGGGGCGGCGACCACCCGGGCGCGCGTTGCCCTGTTCAAGGGGGTGTCGCTGGGTGTCCTTGGGCTCGTCGTGCTGACAGCCACGCTCTACCGCGTGATCGTGCTGGGCCAGCCGGATGCCTTCGTCATGACCGGGATCGGGGTGCTTGCCTGTACGGTCAACGTGATCGCGGCGCTGCTTCTGCTGCGCTACCGCGACGGTGATGCCAACGTCCGCTCGGTCTGGCTGTGCAGCCGCAACGATGCGATCGGCAACACCGCGGTCGTTCTGGCCGGTTTGGGTGTCTTCGCCAGCGGCACGCCGTGGCCGGACTTGGCCGTCGCCGGCGTGATGGCCGGCCTGTTCTTCAGCTCCGCTACTGGCATTGTACGTCAGGCGCTGGGGGAGCTACGTGACGGCCGCACGGTCCGGGCGCCGGCGGCGTAGTTGCCTTGGATTGGCGTCAACCATAGGTAAAACCGGCCGGGGGTGGCCCCGACCGGTTGGAGTCTTTGGCGCGGCGCGCGGCTGGCGTTCGGCGTGTCGTGGGCCGAACATCATGTAATTATGTCGGACCGCCTGCGAACTCGATGAGGTCGGCCAGCGTCGCGATCCGGCGTTTGTCGCGACGCGGTGTCCACACTTCGATTCCCCCGAGCGTGGCCGCGCGATGATCTCTGGCGTGGAGATAGCTGTTCGGGTCGCCTTTGATCAGGCCCGCGATGACCTCGGCCACCAGGCGGCTGCCGACAGCGCCAAGGCTGTTGCCATCCTTCTGGATGGCGGCTTCCTGCAGCACGTAGTACCAGAGGGGCGTCCGATCCAGGAACCCGCCGTCGGTTAGAGCCTCGGCAATCTTCTGGTCGGTCGCCGTCAGCTCCTTGGCGGAGAGGGGCTGTATGCCAAGCGCTTCGGCGACCGCTTGGCCGGTGGGTACGCGCAGGTGATAGCCGCGCAGCAGATTGCTCCGCGCGAGATGGCTGAGATTGGCTCCCTTACGGTCACTGCCGAGCGCACTCTCCAGGTCGAACAGGCCGCGGGCCAGCCTTGGGTCGATTTTGCGCGCCGATTGATGCCGGCCGTACAGGTCGGGGACGAAATTGCTCCATTCGATGACGAAGTCTGGTTTCAGGCGGTAGTCGTTGCCGGCCGGCTCCAGGGGATCGAACTTGCCTTTCTGACGTTTGCGCGCGGGGCCAAGGAGATCTGAGATTTTCAGTTCATGCCGTCCGTTCAGTCGATAGAACGGGCGGATCATGGAGTGCGCAAAGCGGAAGCCGGCGACCGAAAACTCGATCGGCATGTACAGCGGCAGCGCATTGAGCCCCGGCCCGAAGAAGCGTGGGCCGTTGCGGACCACATCCTCGACGATCGCCTCATCGCAAACCGCGGGCAGATATTCATTAATGACGATGTATTGATAGCACCAGCGGACGATCTGGCGGGCGCGGGCGTAAGCGAACGCCGGGTCGCGGTCGGCGTTGTTGGCCTTCAGACCCTCGACGACCTTGTTATGGAACAGCAGCATCATCGCATGCAGTTGACTGACGATGATGTTTTCATCGTTTCGCGCATCGGCAATGCGCGCGTCCCGGCCCTGGCGGCGCAGGTCGATATAAGAGTGTTCATGCTGCAGGCGCAGCTTGAGGTGCTGGTCGTAGAGTTCGCTGGCGGTGGTCTGTACACCGGGGATCAGTGGCGGGCCATCGCCGTAGACGCTGTCCAGGTCGAATTGCGGGCGCCGTCCGTTGACGAGCTGCGGCTCGTCGCCGATCACCGCCTCCATCGGGAGGGGGAGTAGCCCTTTATTCGACTCGATCATGTTGATCAGCGTGCCTTCGCGGTCCGTATTGGCCGTCAGGTCGTGATCGATGAACTGGCCGAAGTAGGTCATTACGGCCGGGATGTCTGAATCGAATTCGGGGCGCGGCGTGCCTTGCTCGCCGGGGTCGCCCATTTGGTCGCCGAGATATTGAAGGCGCCGGACCGTCTCTTCCCCTTGGCCGCTATATGGCAGGAGACGACTGTCGTCACGCGCCATATATTCGAACATATAGCCAAATGGGGTGCGAAATTGAATCTCGGCGTCGAATGACTCAGTCATTCCATGCGACATCGATTTGAACATGAGCAAACCCCCGGTTCATACTGATATTTTCTATTTTTAGTTATTCAGACGTACACGCTGTGTCCGGCACTCATCAGTGCAAGCGACTTGATGATTTTATGGCCCTCAGGTGCTCCGGGTCGACTGGCTCTTTTTTGTAGAAAGAAATCAAGTTCAAGCGAAATTGCGCTCTGAATCTACGCAAGAATTCTTGGCAACTGCTTCCGGCCCGGAACTGGCGAAGGGAGCGGCCACCTGCACCAAACCGGCCCCCGTTTCTGATTGCCGGGCATGTTGCGACAGCCCGATGCGCACCATCCCCGCATGGCTGTTGCAGGATGTCAGGGAGCAGAGTGGGGAGGTGCGTTGATCGTGATGGGCTCGGTCACACAAAAGCCGGCCGGGGGCGATACCCCCGGCCGGTTCGTACAGGTTAGCAGCGCCAGCGCGTCTTACGCGGCCTGGCTCTCGATCACCTTCGATTGCGCGGGCGCGCCACGCTCGATTTCGATGGTGCGCGGCTTCTTCGCCTCAGGCACCTCGCGGACCAGCTCGACGTGGAGCAGGCCGTTCTCCAGGCGCGCCCCGGTCACCTTGATGTGCTCGGCGAGCGCGAAGCGACGCTCGAAAGCACGCCGGGCGATGCCGCGATGCAGGAAGGTGGCCTCGCCTTCGTTTTCCTTGGCCTTGCCGGAGACGACGAGCGTGGTGTCCTTCGTGGTCACCTCCAGTTCGTCTTCGCTGAAGCCGGCGACGGCCATGGTGATCCGATAGGCGTCCTCACCCAGCTTTTCGATGTTGTAGGGCGGATAGCCGGTTTCCTCGCCGCGGGCGAGGCCGTCCATCATTTGCGCCATCCGGTCGAAACCGACGGCGGAGCGGAGCAGGGGGCTGAAATCGTAAGTACGCATGGCAACCATATCCTCAACTGACAAGCGATACGGAATCCGCGGCTGACCACCTGTCGAGTCGGCCCGCCGCGGCGGACAATGCGCCGAGCCTGCGCGGAATGCCTGGTCCGGGCCCACCAAGGGCGCCCGGACGTTACGGCGTCCGCCCGTGTCACGGCTCGGAGCAAGCTATAACTGGGAAGCCGCGGGTCCGGTTCAAGAGGTCCCCGGTGCACCGGAGAGCGAATTTTGGGTCGGCCCCGCGCCAACGGCTTGTTAAGCTTAGGGGCCGCAAACTGCGTTACACGCGGGGAGACGCGTGTGCGTGCCATCCGTCATTCCCATCCACGAGCAGCGGAACCGCAATCGGTGCCTGGCAGCGGGACGACCCCCGGAAGCGCCGCCAACAAGATCGTCGACACGGGCGTGCTGATCGTGCGCACCTACGACGAGGCGCTGGAGCTCACCCGTGCGGTGCGCGACTACATCGCCCACCAGGCTCCGGTGGACAGGGCGGCGCTCGATCACGACACCCAATTGGTCGCAAGCTGTGAGGAAATGCGGGCGACCGCGCGCATGACCCAGGTGATGGCCTGGCTGATGCTGCAACGCGCGGTCCAGGATGGCGAGGTCGACCGTGCGGAGACGTTGAAGCCCGGTAATCGCCTGAGCGGTCAGGAGACCTGTCTGGCCGAGCCGGCGATCGACCCGGCTTATTTGCCCGAACGCCTGAACGAGCTGCTTACGCGCTCGCGCAGCCTCTACGAACGCATCCAGCGCCTGGACATGATGCTGGAGCCAGCCGGCCGGGCGTGAGGGGAGGCACCGCCTCTAGCTTCCCTCTCAAGCGGCGGGAAGGTGAGCTACGGCAGCGTGCCGTCAATCGCGGCCTCACACAAACACGCAAAAAGGGCACCCGAATTGACCTTCGGATGCCCTCGTTCGCGTACCCATGAGAGCAGAGGGCGCGATGGATGCGCCCGATCGCTTAGCCGCGCTTCTTGCCGGACAGATTGCCCAGGTTGCCGAAGCGCTCGCTGAACTTCTGCATCTGGCCGCCCTGGGTCGCCACACGGTGGACGCCGGTCCAGGCGGAGTGCGTCTTCGGATCGATCTCGAGGCGCAGCGAGTCCCCCTCCTTGCCGTAGGTGGAGCGCGTCTTGAACTCGCTGCCGTCGGTCATCACGACCGTGATCTCATGGTAGTCGGGGTGGATGTCTTTTTTCATCTCTCAGCTGCTCCTGGTCGCGCGGTCGCGGCGGTTATAGGCAACGCTGCGCGACGACGCAAGGGCAGGGGCGTGCGCGTCCAGGACGCGGCCCCACTGGTTGCCCAGTCGCGACGGGTAAGATACCTCTGTCGGCACTGTAGCGGGCACCCGCGCGCGTCGGGCACGCGGTGTACGGCCGAGACCCAAGCCCGGCAAGGCACGATCAAAATGGCGAGCATGCGCGAAAAGTCGACGGTCGAGCAGGACAACAACCGACGGCCCGACCGGCCGCGCAGCAAAAACGTGCGGGTCTTGTCCGAACTGTGGACCTACCTGCGGCCCTACAAGGGGTATCTCGTCCTTTCGCTGCTGTCGTTGGTCGCCGCGGCCGGCACCACGCTGGCGTTGGGCCGTGGGCTGCAATTGCTGATCGACCAGGGCTTCGCCGAGGAGGACGCGGCACTGCTGGATCAGGCGGTCCTGGTGCTGTTCGCCGTCGTCGCGATTCTGGCCGGCGCCGCCTTCGCGCGCTTCTACCTCGTTACCTGGCTGGGCGAGCGGGTGGTTGCCGATGTCCGGCGCGACGTGTTCCGGCATGTGATCGGCCTGTCGCCCGGTTTCTTCGAGACCACGCGTACGGGCGAGGTGCTTTCCCGCCTGACCACCGACACCACGCTGCTGCAGGTGGTCGTGGGCACCAGCGTCCCGATCGCGCTGCGCAACATCATGACCCTGGTGGGCGGGGTAGCGCTCCTGTTCGCGACCTCGCCGAAGCTGACGGGACTCGTGTTTCTGGTTGTGCCGCTGGTGCTGATCCCGGTGATCGTCTACGGCCGGCAGGTGCGCAAACTCTCGCGTGCCAGTCAGGACCGGGTGGCGGACGTCGGAGTCTATATCGACGAAAGCCTGTCCAACATTCGCACGGTGCAGGCGTTCAACCACGAACCGATCGATCGCGCGCGTTTCCAGGAGCGCGTGGAAAATGCCTTCGACACCGCGATCAAGCGCACGATCGCGCGCGCCTCCCTGACCGCCATGGTGATCCTGCTGGTGTTCGGCGCGATCGCGGTGGTGCTCTGGGTCGGTGGGCATGCGGTCTTGGACGGCACGATCACCGCCGGGCAGCTATCGGCCTTCGTATTCTATTCCGTGGTGGTCGCCGGTTCGGTCGGTGGACTGTCGGACGTAGTCGGCGACTTGCAGCGCGCGGCCGGGGCAACGGAACGTCTATTGGATCTGCTGTCGACCGAGACGGAGATCGAGGCGCCGGCCAATCCCGCGACACTGCCGAGTCCGGTGCAGGGTCGTGTCGGCTTCGAGGAGGTGGTGTTTCACTACCCGTCCCGCCCCGACATGGCCGCCCTGGAGCACTTTGATCTCCAGGTCGCCGACGGCGAGAAGGTGGCGCTGGTCGGTCCCTCCGGCGCGGGCAAGACGACGGTGTTTCAGTTGCTGCTGCGCTTCTACGACCCGAGCCAGGGGCGCGTGATGCTCGACGGCGTCGATCTCAAAAACGCCGATCCATCGGAACTGCGCCGCCACACCGGCCTGGTCCCGCAGGAACCGGTGATCTTCTCCGCCGATGCGATGGAGAACATTCGCTACGGTCGGCCCGAAGCCCGCGACGACGAAGTGATTGCCGCGGCGGAAGCCGCCAACGCCCGTGCCTTCATCGAAGAACTGCCCGAGGGCTTTAAGTCCTTTCTGGGTGAGCGCGGCGTCCGCCTGTCAGGCGGGCAGCGCCAGCGCATCGCGATCGCCCGGGCGATCCTGAAAAACCCGGAGGTGCTGCTGCTGGACGAGGCAACGAGTTCGCTCGATGCCGAGAGTGAGAAGGTGGTGCAGGAGGCCCTCGACCATCTGATGCAGGGACGGACCACGCTGATCATCGCGCACCGGCTCGCGACCGTGCTGAAAGCGGACCGGCTGGTCGTGATGGACAAGGGCCGGATCGTGGAGACCGGTACCCACCAGGAACTGCTGGAGAAAAACGGTCTGTACGCCCGGTTGGCCGCGCTGCAGTTCAACCAGGCACAGTCGCTCGGCGCCGAGGCCCGTCCCGACGCGGCGGAGTAGCGTCGGCGCCGGTTGTTGAACGGGCGTTAGGGTATCTTTGTGCGTGCAAACGGGCGCGGGCTTGTTATCAATATCCGTAGGGCACCAGGACGGTTGGCTGGCGGGGCAGGTTGGCCAGCGAGACGCGGATCACCGGGTCCTGTGCGCGTCGGATCTCGAATGCGTCGGACATACCGGCCAGGAAACGCGATAATGAGCCCGCACCGAAGAAATGCATCGGGATCACCAGGCTTGCGCGCAGATCCTTCAACGTTGCGATCATGTTCGGGAGGTCGAGCGTCCAGCTGCCGTCCACCGGCGCCATGACAACATCCAGCCGCCCGATCAGCGCGAGGTCGGCGTCCGACAAGCGGTGATGGAGATGACCCAGATGGCCGATGCACAGGTCCGCGACCTCGAAGATGAAGATCGAATTGCCGTGTTTGTCGACCGCCGCGGAGCTCCAGCTTCGGATGTCGGTCGAGACGTTGCGCACACGCAGGTCGCCGACCTCCAGGTCATGCTGGGCCGCCCCGCCCTCCGGGTTCCAGCCGCGCAACACATGCGCGATCCGGGGATCCGGGCTGTTGGTATAGTGCGTGGTGTGCGCCCGGTTCATCGTGACCAGGTTGGGGAGGCGGCCGGTACCGTGATTGCCGGTATAGTCGGTCGCCACCACCACACCGCCCGGTGTGGTGATTCGGAAGGTGGCGTGGCCGACAAACTCGATCCCGACCTGTGGCGCCTCAGCGACTTCCTGCGCCTGAGCGGGGCGCCAACTGGCCTGACGAAGCGGTGACGGGACGGTCGGGGGCTTCTCCACGAAGGCGAAGCACTGACTGGCGGCGGCTGGCGATGGCGCTACCGTGAGGCCGCACAGGACGATCAGTGCGAGCGCGGTGCGCGTCCCCCAGCCGAAACGGCGTAGACCGACACGTGTGTGCGCAAACATCGACACCTCCCAGCTCCGAGAAGCGGACAGAGCGCGGCTGGTCGGACGCGCCAAGCTGTCCGGTAGTTTGACATCGCCCGGGCTGGTTTGGGAGTCGGAATACATGCATTAGGTGCACGCCCAGGGTGTAAACCAACCGAACGCAGTGCGACGCTGTGTCCGATGCGCCGGCGCGCACGGCTGCCGCTAAATTACCATAACCGAGTGTGCAAAGCCGCGTGGGTCCGTCCTGGTCGCGGCTTTCAGGGTTTCACCACTCAAAGTTTCGACTTATAATTCCTGGCCCGACGGGCTTGGGCCGATGGAGTCTAGAAATGAGCGACCAGATGTACAGGCCGCCCGGTCGGATGGGCTGCGAGACCCTACAGGTGCGGGTGAGCGTGGATTTTCAGCCGCTCATATTTCAGGCGTGTCCCCGCTGCACCGGTCACGGGTCCGAATGCCTGATCGATCTGCTGACGGCCATTGCCGACGATTCGTCCGGATTTGAGGCATCCACCGATCGCGGTCTCGATCATCCGCATGTCGTGCAGGGCGGCTATCGCTTCGCCCGACATTGACCCGCCGGCGATGACTGGCGGCGACGCACCGTCGTTGGCCCACCCGGCTGTTCCCCGCTTACAGGATGAACAGTGCCGCCAAGCCGAGGAAAGCGAAGAAACCAACGACGTCGGTAATCGTGGTTAGGAACACCGCGGAGGCGACGGCCGGGTCGATCTTCAGCTTTTCCAGTCCCAACGGCACCAGCGTGCCCGACAGCCCGGCGATCAGCATGTTGACGATCATCGCCAGGCCGATGATCACGCCGATATCCGCCCGACCGAACCAGAGCCAGGCAACGGCGCCCGTCATCACCGCGAATACCACGCCGTTGAACGCGCCGACCGCGCATTCCTTGCCGATAAAGCGTACGGCGTTGGTGGCCGAGAGGTCCTTCATCGCCAGCGCACGGACCGCGACGGTGAGCGTCTGCATGCCGGCATTACCGCCCATCGAGGCTACGATCGGCATCAACACCGCAAGCGCGACGGCCTGGCTCAGCGTGGCTTCGAACAGACCGATCACCAGCGAGGCTAGAACGGCGGTGCCCAGGTTCACGGTGAGCCAGGTGGCCCGCGATTTGGCGGTGGCGAGCACACGGCCGTAGAGGTCGCTTTCGCCCAGACCCGCCAGCTTCATCAGGTCGTCCTCGGCCTCCTCGTCGATCACGTGGACGATGTCGTCCACCGTGATCATGCCGATCACCCGGCCGGAATCGTCGACCACCGGGGTGGAGACCAGCCCGTACTGCCGGAACAGGTAGGCGACCTCCTCCTGATCCATGGTGAAGGGGATCGGCCGAACGTCGGTCTCCATCACCTCGGAGATCTTGGCCGCCCGCTTTGCCCGCAGCACGCGCGACAGCGGGACGTAGCCCTGGCATTTGTGCTTCGGGTCGACCACGAACAGGTCGTAGAAGTCGTCCGGCATGTCCTGGGCTGAGCGCATGAAGTCGATCGTCTGGCCGACCGTCCAGCCCGCCGGCACCACGACCACCTCGCGCTGCATCAGACGCCCGGCGGAGGCTTCCGGGAACGCCAGGCCCTCTTCCAGGACCAGCCGGTAGCCGGCGGGCAGCTGGGTCAGGATGCGTTGCTGGAAGTCGTCGTCCAGGTCCTCGAAGATCTCGACCGCGTCGTCGGATTCCAACTCCGACAGGGCGGCGGCGAGGCCTTTGGGTCCGATGTGTTCGATCACGTCCTGGCGCACTGCGGGCACCAGGTAGGACAGCACTTCCGGGTCCAGGGCGCCGCCGAGGGTGTCCAGCAGGATCACCCGCTCGTCCGTGGTCAGTTCCTCGATCAGGTCGGCGAGGTCGGCGGCGTGCAGGGATTGGGCGATCTCTTCCAACTGCGTGATGTCGCCCGCCTCGATCGCCGTGTGCGCCCGCTCGATCTGGGCGTCGCTCAGGCCATAGTCATCCACGCTGGCGGGCGCCGCATCCGGCTGAACGGTTTCCTGATCGGGCGGGGAGGTCGACATGGAGGTTCCTGGCGGGTCCTAAGGAAGCAGGTTCGTGGGCGGTCGCGTCTTGACGCTTTTGTGGGTGGGGGAGGTGCGGGCTCAGGGCTGCGTGGCGGGCGCCGATCGACTGGCGGCTTGGCGTTGGGCGTCCAACACGGCGACGGCGGTCATATTGACCACGCCCCGCGAGGTCACCGACGGGGTCAAGATATGCGCCGGCCGGGCGCTGCCCAGCAGCATGGGCCCCACCGGCAAGCCTTCGCCCAGGATCTTCAACGCGTTCATGGTGATATTGCCGGCATCCAGGGTCGGCATGACCAAGAGATTGGCGCTCCCCTTCAGCTTGGAGTTCGGGAAGATCCGCTGGCGGATATCCTCGTTGAGCGCGGCGTCGGCGTGCATCTCGCCCTCAACCTCGAGTTCCGGATGGTCGCGCTGCAGCATTTCCACGGCCGCCCGCACCTTGCGGGCGCTGGGGCTGTCGGCGTTGCCGAAGTTCGAATGGCTCAAGAGCGCGATCTTCGGTTCGATCCCGAAGGCGCGCACGCCTTCGGCGGCCATGGTCGTCATCTCGACGATCTCCTCGGCGCTGGGATCATCGGTGACGTAGGTGTCGGTGATGAAATAGCTGCCCTGCGGCAGGATCAACAGCGACATCGCCGAATGGTCGTGTACGCCCGGGCGCTGGCCGATCACGTCGCGAATGTGGGCGAGGTGCCATTTATAGACCCCCTCGACCCCGCACAGCATCGCGTCGGCATCGCCCAGATAAACCGCCAGCGCGGCGATCACGGTCGGGTTGGTGCGCACGATCGTGCGCGCAGCGGCCGGCTGCACGCCCTTGCGCTCCATCAGTTGATGATAGGTCTGCCAGTAGGTGTTGTAGCGCGGGTCCGACTGCGGATTGATGACATCAACGTGTTGCCCGGCGACGAAGCGCAGGCCCAGGCGCTCGACGCGGGTGTGGATCACATCGGGGCGGCCGATCAGGATCGGCTGCGCCAGCCCTTCGTCGAGCGCGACCTGGGTGGCCCGCAGCACCCGCTCGTCCTCGCCGTCGGCGTAGATCACCCGCTTCGGCCGCCGGCGCGCGCGTTCGAACACCGGCTTCATGACCAGGCCCGAGCGGAAGACGAACTCGGAGAGGTGCTGCTTGTAAGCGTCGAAGTCCTGAATCGGGCGGGCCGCGACGCCGCTGTCCATTGCCGCCCGCGCCACCGCCGGCGCCAGCTCCAGCATCAGCCGCGGGTCGAATGGGCGTGGGATCAGGTAGTCCGGGCCGAAGCCGCTGGCATCCCCACCATAGGCCTTCTGGACCACTTCCGACGGCTCCGCCATGGCGAGATCGGCCAGCGCCTTCACGCAGGCGGTCTTCATCGCCTCGTTGATGGTGCTGGCACCGACGTCGAGGGCGCCGCGGAAGATGAAGGGGAAGCACAGGACGTTGTTGACCTGGTTCGGGTAGTCGCTGCGCCCGGTGGCGATGATCGCGTCCGGCGCCACCTCGCGGGCGTCCTCCGGCATGATTTCCGGCGTCGGGTTGGCCAAGGCCATGATGATCGGCGGATCGGTCATGGTCTGAACCATGTCCTGGCTCAGCACGCCAGGTGCGGAGAGGCCAAGGAAGATGTCCGCGCCCTGAATCACTTCGGCGAGCGTGCGCGCGTCCGTCTCCTGGGCGTAGGCCGCCTTCCAGTGGTCCATCTCCACCTCGCGGCCCTGATAGACCACACCGTGAATATCGGTGACCCAGATGTTCTCGCGCTTCAGTCCCAGGGTTTGCAGCAGGTCCAAACAGGCAAGCGCGGCCGCGCCAGCGCCGGAACAGACCAGCTTGACCTCCTCGAACTTCTGCTCGCGCAAGCGCAGGGCGTTGTAGATCGCGGCGGCAACGATGATCGCGGTGCCATGCTGGTCGTCGTGGAATACCGGGATGTCCATGCGCGCCCTGAGCGCTGCCTCGACCTCGAAGCATTCTGGGGCCTTGATATCCTCAAGGTTGATGCCGCCGAAGGTCGGCTCCAGCGCGGCGATCGCCTCGATCAGTTTTTCGGGGTCGTCCTGCTTCAACTCAATGTCGAAGACGTCGATGCCGGCGAACTTCTTGAACAGAACGCCCTTGCCTTCCATTACCGGCTTGGAGGCGAGCGGGCCGATGTTGCCCAGCCCCAGGACGGCCGAACCGTTGGTCACCACGCCCACCAGGTTGCCCCGTGTGGTCAGGCCCGCGGCCTCCTTCGGATCGGCGACGATGGCATCGCACGCCGCCGCGACACCGGGGGAATACGCGAGCGCCAGGTCGCGCTGGTTGCCCAGCGGCTTGGTCGGGGCGACCTCGATCTTGCCGGGGGTCGGCTCGCGGTGGTAATGCAGCGCCGCTTGGCCAAGGTCGCCGTGCTTGTTCGGGCTTGTCTGCTGGGGCAGTTGCGCCGAACGTTCACGTGGGCCGCGTTCTGCAGCGTCGCGCGACTGGCGGTCGTCCGAAGGACTGCGGGGGGGCTGGGCCATCGGCGTGATCTCCCTTTCGCGGATCGACCCGTGCGAAGCGCCGGCGTTAAGCTTCGCGGCGCCGGCGGAGGCGGTCATGAAAACGCCCGCGCGGCGCGCTTCGACCGCACGGGCTGGAAAGATGCGGCCGCTCAGGCGGCGCTGACGGCCGCCGGCACTGACGGCCAAGAAGCCGAAAAATCGCGCGCTGTCACGACCTTGCGGGAGATAGCAGATTGCCCCCACGCGAGCAAGCCGAAGCCCCCGGGACGTCCGCCTATGAGACGTCCGCTCAACCTGCAGCGCCGCAGCCCCAATGGGCGGTGAGCGACCGCTTGGTTGCCTATCCCGACGCTATGCAGGCGATGGAAGCGCGGGTGGCGGATATCCGCGCCGGCGGGGCGCCAGAGTTGATCTGGCTGCTGCAGCACCCGCCGCTCTACACCGCGGGGACCAGCGCGAACCCGGCCGATCTGGTGGATGCCGGCGGTTTTCCGGTCTATGAGACCGGCCGGGGCGGGCAATATACCTACCACGGTCCGGGCCAGCGCGTCGCCTACGCGATGCTGGACCTGAAGGCGCGCGACCTCGACGTGCGCCGCTTCGTCTGGTCGCTGGAGGAGTGGGTGATCCGCGCGCTCGCCCAGTTCAACGTGCGCGGCGAGCGGCGTGAGGGCCGGGTCGGTATCTGGGTTCCCTTGGACGGCGGGCGGGAGGCCAAGATCGCCGCGATCGGGGTGCGCGTGCGCCGCTGGGTGTCGTTTCACGGCATCGCGCTCAATGTCGATCCCGAACTCAGCCACTTCGATGGCATCGTCCCGTGCGGCATCCGCGACCACGGCGTGACCTCGCTCGCCGCGCTCGGCTATCCGGTCGGACTGGAAGACGTCGACGTGGCACTGCAAAGCGCCTTTACCGAGGTGTTCGGGTAGCAGGGCGTCGCCGCTTCCGGGTCGTCACACACTCGGTGCCTGGTAAAAGCCGCTGTCCACTGGCTCCTCCGTCGCCTCGACATCGACTTTGCTGACGCGAGCGGCAGGTGGACCCTCGTGACAGCGCTGGATCATCTCGTCGACCTTGGCATCGTCGCCGGCAAAAACCGCCTCGACCGTGCCGTTGTGAACGTTGCGGACCCAGCCATGCAGGCCCCGCTGGCTGGCCTCGTCGACCGTCCAGCCGCGGAACCAGACTCCCTGCACCTGGCCGTGAATGCGCACGTGCACGCGCTTCATACTGGTCATTCCCCCTTGGTCGCTCGCTTGATCGCCGTTTGGGTGGCTACCGTCCGTTGGTTTCGGAGGCATCGTCTGCGCCCAGATTGTTCCAGGTCTCAGGGGCCCATTCGGTTTCTTCCGCTTCCGCCGAGCGGATGTCGTCGGGCGCGCCAGGATAGAGCGCGGCCATGGCCGTTTGCACGGCCCGCCGGGCATCGCGCTCCCAGGCGCGGCGGTTGGTCCATTGATCTTCGATGGTGATCGCGGGCTCGCGCGGGTCTTCGTGGACCAGCGCGTTGCGGGTCAACCGCAGCCAGCCGAGATCCTGCTGTAACTCCGGGTCGGGTCGGTGGAAGCGGCCCTGGCTGTCCACGATGATGGCTGCCAGGATGATCGCCGATGCCCAGGCGCCCGCGCAGAAAGTCGCCTGCAGATCGACCATCAGCGCGCAAGCCTGCTCGGACAGCCGGCTCGCCGCCCCGCCGCGCGCACGTTCTGTCTCCAGCGCCTCGAACCAGCGCCGACGCTCCTCCCAGGTTGCCAAATCCGGGTATTCGAGCTGTTCCATCGCACCTCGGACTGTGGCTTCCATCTTCGCCGCTGTCACGCGTTCGGTGAAGCAGCGCGCTTGGCTGGTTAAGGGGGCAGGCCGTAAGCGCCGTAAGCAGAGCCGGCAGCTGTCCGCGCGTTAGACCCGTGCGAAGTTGCCCGCCAGCAGCACGGCGTCCTCTGCGTTGCGGGCCGTGCCGTCGGCACCGATCCACTTGGCGAGGGACGGGGAGACATGGAACGGATAGCCGCCCACCAGGACTTTCACACCGGCCGTCATTGGATCGCTGCGCAGGCCGGCGATTATGTCGGGCAGTCGCCAGGCCAGGTAGGGTGTGGTGACGGACAGGGCCAGCACCTCCGGTTGGACCCGACGCACCGCCATCTGGATTGCCAACTTTGGCGTGTTGGCGCCGAGGTAGTGGGTGGCCCACCCGTTCAGTTGCAGCAGGGCGTTGACGACCTGCAGGCCGGTGTCGTGCAACTCCCCCTCGACGCAGGCGGAGACGACGGTGCCGCTATCGCCGTTGGTACGCACACAGCCGGTCAGTTCGCTCATCAGGTCCTGGCTGACGGCGGTCGCGAAGTGCTCCTGCGCGACATCGATCCGATTGATCTGCCACAATCGGCCAACTTCGACCTGCGCTGGCTCGATGACGTGTAACAGAATGTCGGCCACCGGCGTGCCGATGCGCACCTTCTCGCGGACGAGCCTTCGGGCGGCCTGGGCGTTGCCGGCGAGCAGGGCCTCGGTGTAGTCGCGGGCGCAATCGGCGTGCAGGCCAGGTTCGTTGAGGACGCCGGGCGGTTCTTCCGTTCGAGTGTCCAGGCGCTGGAGCGCGTCCTCGATCATGGTGATCGTGCTGGAATAGATCGCCGGCGAGAGGTCCTCGTCGAGCACCTCGGCGATCAGCTCCAAGGTGCGTTTCAGATTGGCGCGTTTGAGGCCCCGCGCGACCATCATCGACTTCGCCCAGGCGATGTGATCGTGAAACAGGATCGGGTCGGTCAAGGCGATTGCCTGCGACAGATGCTCCAGGACCCACGCGACATCACGCTCGACATAGTAGCGCGTGGCATCGCCGCCCATCTGCTGCAACGCCGGCATTTCCGAAAGCAGCCGGCTCGCGACTTGCTCGGCGATCTTGAGGCGGCGCATATGCAGCTGTCCGGCGACACTCCAGGTCCAACCTTGAACCAAGTGGGCCGGGTCGCCGTGAATGGCAGGCATGCCTTAACCTTTCGCCCGGGAATGTTCGACTATTTTAGATTAGGCCTGCTAAACTAAGTGTAAAGCGCGACATTTCGTATCCAACGGTTCTGACGCTGTCGTCAGCCTGTGCTGACAGCGGTCAGCCACCAATGAATGAGCGCGGGCGTACTACCATCGACAGCGATTATTTCAACCCATGTGACTGGCGGGATAGGTGGATTGCACAAAATATCGAACTCGTCCTGCTAAATGCCTTATTAGCAGGCGCAGAGGTGTGAAACTTTTCTCGCACAGGTAGGCGTCGGGCGCGGGCGGCCGATGGCGTTCTGTCTGGTACTAATCGGTGGCAGCACGTTGTAATGGGAACAGGCCGGCATCCGGAAGTTCGGTCGCGGGGCCGCGGGTGACGCCAGTCAAGTGCACGCGCAGTTCTCCAACCCGCGTGTTCGTCTGAATGCGTACGGGCAGAGGCGGCAGGTCATCGGTAATGCGTGCCAGCCAGACATCGACCGTGTCCGGATAGCGGCTTTTGGACTCGTACTTTTCCCAGAAGCCGGTAACCTTCTTCACGCTCAGGCGGCACTTGACCGCCGTGCCGCTATAGACAGCGTAGGAGCTTTCCGGCACCTGCGCGGACCCGAGCCGCTCGGCGGAGATGTCGTAGCGCCGGCGGCCGTCGAAAATCCGATGCTCCCCCGAGCAGATTTCGCCCTGACCCAGAATCAGACCGTAGATCGCGCTGATCGGATCGCGGGTGCCCGCGCGCGCCGAAACCGGAACGACCGCGCGATCGTCCGCGGTCGGTGCGGGCTCGGCGTTGACTTCTGGCGGGGCGTTCGGAGACGGGTAGGTCATACGTACCCAGCGCTTGCCGTTATCGCCCCAGAGATTGGCGGTGGCAAAGCGCTCGGGCGTCAACGCGCCACGCACCCGCGTGCCTTCGGACCGGCCCTCGAGGACGAATGGCCAGAGACTGCCGATCCATCCGGATGTTCGAGCCTGCAGGCGGATATCATAGCCGCCCGTATCGAGCGCGATCCGCGTGTCGAACGAGAGCGCGTTCAACCCGCCGACGTACAGCTTGTAGGCCAGCCCGACCGGCGGCTGAACCGTGGTGGGAGTCGGATCGCTTCGGGCCGGGCCGAGCGTGCCTAAAAACACCGTGCCCACGAGCGCGATGCGGGTCAACGCTGCCCTTCGACGTCCTCTGCCTACAAGCCACAGCCCATGCACCATCGTCGCCTCCCACGTCGCGGGATCGCATTTGCCCAGAACGGCGGTCGACCAGAACGGCTGTGCAGGTCCACGGCCTGCATGCCCGTTCGGCCTGACCCTTTAAGTTACGGCCCTTCGGGAAGGAGAAAAGGTGTGCGCCGCGACAATCGTCAGCGCGTTATCTTGCACCACGCAGGTTCCGGCTGAAGCGCATTTCGAAGGTGAAGCGCGAGGCGGGAAAGATGGTGCGGCTGACGGCGAACAGGTCGTTGGCCCCGTCCCAGAAACGCCGGTGCAGGATCAGCGCCGGACGCGTGATACGGTTCGTGAGGAGAGGCAACGCGCCAAACTGCTCCTAAGCCCTGATCCAAGGGTAACAGCCGGAGGCGGGCGGCCTGTACTAGGCGGCCCCGTTGGCCTCAGATTTTGGCTTGACCCGCGCACTGCGGTGACTATGTTGCGTAGCTGCAAACCGCTGACAGACGGCGATTTTTCGCGGTCATGGGCGCGTAGCTCAGCGGGAGAGCGCCTCGTTCACACCGAGGAGGTCCCTGGTTCAATCCCAGGCGCGCCCACCATTCGAAGTTTGCACAATCCAAAGATACGGCAGGCCGGGTGTGCAACGGTCTGCTGACATGCTGTTCTCCTGCAGGATCGACGACGGTTTCGGTCGATATCGGTTCGCCGCGACGGCGCGTGGAGTTGATCCCTGTTGCGAGGTTGAACGCCACGTTCGGTACCTCTGACGCGTTGATCGGCGGCGCTTTACGACCGACGCCCTGAGCGTCGTTCCTTGAGCACGTCGATCAGGGCGCGCAGCGCAGCCGGCACGTGACGGTGGCCGGGGTAGTACAGCATTAAGCCCGAGAATGGTGGGCACCAGTCTTCAAGCACGGCTACCAGGCGGTTCGTGGCCAGGAGATCGCCCGCGGCGGTTTCAGGCACATAGGCTATGCCCAAACCGCGTGCTGCCGCGTCGATCATCAGGCCATTGTCATTGAGTGTCAGGGGGCCTGGCGGATCGACAGCGATTTCCTGCCCATGCTTCTCGAAGTCCCATCGATAGCGCTTGCCGCTCGGCAGGCGTTGACGGATGCAGCGATGCTGAAGCAGGTCATCGGGGACCAACGGTTTGCCGAAACGGCTTATATAGTCCGGGGATGCGACGGCGAGGAAACGGAGGTCGTCGCTGATCCGCACCGCGATCATGTCCTGAGGCACGGCTTCGGCGAGCCGGATGCCCGCATCGAACCCTTGCGCCACGATGTCGACAAGGCGTCCTTCGCTGACCAAATCGAGTTCGACGTCCGGATATTTCTCTAGATATGCCGGTATGGCTTGGCGCAGCAGCAGCTGGGCCGCGCCCTTGTCCGCATTGATGCGAAGCATGCCACTGGGCGCCCCGCGATCATCCGCGAGCGTGTCGAGCGCCGAGTCCAGATTTCTGATAACCGGGCCAACTCGATTGAGCAGTCGCGCTCCGGCATCAGTCGGCGAAACACTGCGGGTGGTCCGATTAAGCAGTCGTACCCCCATCTGCTCTTCCAGTTTCCTAATGCGATGACTGAGCGCGGAGCGCGAAACCCCGAGCAAGTCCGCAGCGCGCCGGAAATTGCGCTCGGCCGCCACGACCGCGAAGGCTTCCAGGTCTGCCAGGGATGGCCTTGTCATTGGTGAATTCCTTTCACCTATTCATGCAATAATAGCGACCTTATTGCACGAATTATGTCGCCCTAAATCATGATCGTTCTCATGAAAGGAGTGCCATATGAGCAAGACGTGGTTGATTACCGGTGCATCCTCAGGCCTGGGACGAGAGATGGCGTGCCGGTTGCTGGCGCGAGGAGATCGTGTCGTGGCGACCGTGCGGCGTGAGGAGGCCCTGGCTGATCTCGAGCAGCAGTACGACGGGACTCTCACTGTTCTGAAGTTGGATGTTACCGATTTCGCGCGTACCCGAAGCGTAATGGACGATGCGTTCGCCCAAGCGGGCCGGATCGATGTCGTCGTCAGCAATGCTGCCTATGGGCTGTTCGGCGCGGCGGAAGAACTCACCGACGAACAGATCGAGCATCAGATCGCCGCCAACCTGACCGGGTCGATACAGCTTATCCGTGCCGCGCTGCCCCATCTGCGACGCCAGGGCGGTGGGCGTGTGGTTCAGGTTTCATCGGAAGGCGGACAGATGGCCTATCCCAATTTCAGCCTGTACCACGCTACCAAATGGGGCATTGAGGGCTTTGTCGAATCCGTGGCTCAGGAAGTTGCCCCCTTTGGGATCGACTTCATCATTGCCGAACCAGGTCCGACGGCGACCAACTTCGGGGCCAGCCTGGTGCGTCCAGCCGCGATGGCGGTGTACGATGATACGCCCGCCGGAGAGGTGCGGCGCGCCGTCGACAACGGCAGCTTCGACATCAGGGGCGATGCGACACGGACGGTCGATGCCATCATCGCGGCCGCTGACAGTGAGACGCCAGCCCTACGTCTCACTCTCGGCAGCACCGCCTACGAGTCCATGTCGAAGGCCCTGGGCAATCGTCTCGCCTCCCTGCAGGCGCAGCGCGGTATTGCCCTTTCCGCTGACAGGGACGAATAACCTCCCGCGCGGCATCTCCAATGTGCTTCTGGCCACTGCGTCACATAATCGGTGTAACGGCACCGAGGTGACGACTGCGGAGGTGGAGGACGGCATGACGCGCGGATGGCTGATAACCGCATCCGCGCGTCCCGTCCGTATTCCTGGATCTTAGTGCCTACAGACTGTCGACGATGCCGCCCTCGACCCGCAGGGCCGCGCCGCTGGTGGCCGAGGCCTGTGGCGAGCAGGCATAGACGATCATGTTGGCGACTTCATCGACATCGGCCGGGCGCTGGATGATCGAGGTCGGGCGTTGGGCCATGACGAAATCGCGGCCCACCTCCTCGATCGACTTGCCGGTTTCCTCGACCTGGTCGGCCAGCATCGCCGTGACGCCGTCCGAAAGCGTCGGGCCCGGAAGCACGGAATTCACGGTGACGCCCGTGCCCGCCATGCGCTTGGCCAGTCCGCGCGCGATCGCGGTGCAGGCGGTCTTGGTCATACCGTAGTGCACCATGTCCGCCGGGATGTTGAACGCCGATTCCGAGGACAGGAACACGACCCGGCCCCATCCGTTCGCCTGCATCCCCGGCAGGTAGCTCCGCG
This sequence comes from Rhodovibrio salinarum DSM 9154, assembly GCF_000515255.1. Lineage (NCBI taxonomy): Bacteria > Pseudomonadati > Pseudomonadota > Alphaproteobacteria > Rhodospirillales > Rhodovibrionaceae > Rhodovibrio > Rhodovibrio salinarum. The sequence goes on from NZ_KI911559.1 coordinate 1,282,047, forward strand.
ACAGGCGCACGCCGGACATGACGTTGACCTCGTAGTACTTCATCCAGACCTCGTCGGGCGTCTCGAAGAAGTCCTGCGGGCCGAAAATGCCGACATTGTTGACCAGGATGTCGCAAGTTGGGTGGGCCGCGACCAGCGCCGCGCAGCCTTCGGCACTGCCGAGATCGCCGGCGAAGCCGGTGACCTCCGCGTTCCCGGTAGCAGCTGCTTGCACCTCGGCCACGGCTGCGTCTACGTCGGCCTGCTTGCGGCCGTTAACGACGACCGAAGCGCCGCTTGTGGCCAGCCCCTTGGCTGCCGCCAGACCGATCCCCTTGGTCGATCCGGTGACGATGGCTTTCTTGCCTGTTAGGTCGATTTGCATGCTGTTCTCCTTTGCCGCTTTGCCGCGCGGCCTATTCAGGTGATCTATCTCGTGTTTTGCGTGTTCTGTCTGGGACTCCCCTGATTCCCAGATAATCGGCGTTTTCGGCTGGCAAAAGAGGCGGAAAATGAACCCTTTTCATGTGCCTGGGGTTCATGGGCTTTTGAGGTATCGGCGCATCTTCATGGAAATATTGGGCGCGGCAGCCTGCTGTCCGGGCGTGCGGCTGGTTGCGGCTAAGCGCGATCGTCCTGGTCCGCAGGTACGACTTTCGCGTCGCCATTCACGCGGACGGCTTACCTATATGGCGCCTTTGCCGCGTCATCTCAGCTGGTGGATAGTTGAGGTCTGGAAGCGGTTCCCCCCCGACCCGCCTTCCGATTGCCGGCCGGCAGTCTATCCCCCCGACCTAGGCTGCCGGCACGCCCCGTCCCCGCCATTGCTGGGGACGGGGCGTTTTATGTCGGGGGAAGACTTCCAAAAAACGCCTCTAGAACAGGCTCGGCTGATCGCTGTCGCCGCTCTGCTTGTCGCCCGATCCATGGTCGCCGCGAGCCGCGTTCCGAGATAGGCGGTCGTCGGTCTCCAGCGGTTCCAGGAGCGCGGGATCGTCGTTTTTGACCGCGTTGACCCGGGTGGAGATCGGATAGGCGGTCAGGTCCTCACCGGGGTCGGAGCGCAGCAGCGTCTTCGCGGTCTCCAGATTGCTCTCCGGGGCCAGCCAGGCGTCGAACGCTTCCGGTGCGAGGATCACCGGCATGCGCGGATGGATGGGCTTGAGCGCATCGTTCGCTTCGGTGGTCAGGATCGTGCAGGTTTCGAGCACGCTCTGAGTCTGTGGATCGGTCCAGCGCTCCCACAGGCCGGCGAAGCCGAACGGGCGGCGGTCCTGGAACTCGATCCGGTAGGGCTGCTTGCGCTGGCCCTTTTCCGCCGCAGCCTGCCATTCGTAGAAGCCGTCGGCGACCACCAGGCAGCGCCGGCGGCGGAAGGCGGCGCGGAACGCCGGCTTGTCGGACGCGCTGTCCGCCCGGGCGTTGATCATCTTGACCCCGATCGACGGATCGTCGGCCCAGAAGGGCACCAGCCCCCAGCGCAGCTGCACCAGGTGCCGGCCGCCGTCGGCTTCCGGGCCTTCCTGGTCGCCGCCCACCCGCACAACCGGCACGTCCTGCGTCGGCGCTACGTTGTAGCGCGCCGGCAGGTTGGGCAGCTCCGGCACCTGGAAAATGCGCTGGATCGTGTCCGGCGGGCTGGTGATCGAATAGCGGCCGCACATCCCGCTTGCCTTTCGCTCGGTTTGCCGGCCGCACCCTAGCACGCCCACGCCGGTCAGCCAGCGCCAGCGTTTGGTGTACCGATGGGCTTGGCTTCAGCTTCCGTGTGCCCCACCTATCGAGGGCCTGCCTCAGCGCACAAGCCCGCACACGCCAGAGATGGAGCCGTCGATCATGGGTCAGTTCGGAGTGGGCCAAGCCGTTCGCCGTGTCGAGGACGCCCGGCTTTTGACCGGGCAGGGCCGCTACACCGACGACATCCAGCTGGATGGCCAGCTCTACATGGCGTTGGTGCGCAGTCCGCACGCGCATGCCGAGATCAAGAGCATCGACGCCGCCGAGGCGCGTGCGGCCGAGGGCGTGCACGCCGTCTTCACGATCGCGGATCTGGACGCCGCCGGCATCCAGGATATCCCCTGCATCGCGCCGATCCCCGGGGTGGATGGCAAGCCGCCGCGCATGCCGGGCCATCCGGTCCTGGCCCGCGGGCGGGTGCGCCACGTTGGCGATCCGGTTGCCGCGGTGGTGGCGGAGACGGCGCAGCAGGCGAAGGATGCGGCCGAGTTGGTCGACGTTGACTACGACACCTTGGATCACGTGGTCGACGCGCAGGCCGCCGTGCAGCCGGGCGCGCCCACCTTGCACGAGATCGCGCCCGACAACGTCGCGCTGGAATGGGGCCTGGGTGACGACGCCGCGGTGGCGCAGGCGTTCGAGCAGGCCGCGCACGTCACCCGGGTCGAGATGGTGAACAACCGCGTGGTCGCGAACTCGATGGAGCCGCGCGGGGCGATCGGCAACTACGATCCGAAAGCCGATCGTTTCGAACTCTACACCTCATCCCAGAGTTCGCACGGCCTGCGCAGTCAGATCGCCGAACAGGTGCTGAACGTGGACCCGGAACGCTTGCGCGTGGTCACTCCGGATGTCGGCGGGGGCTTTGGCACCAAAATCTTCTTGTACAGCGAGCAAGTGCTGGTGCTGCACGTTGCCCAGGCGCTGGGCCGGCCGGTCAAGTGGATTGGCGAACGGCGCGAATCCTTCCAGTCGGACGCACAGGGGCGCGACCACACCGCGACGATGGAACTCGCGCTCGACGCCGAGCACCGGATGACGGCGATCCGCCTGACCACGCTCGCCAACGTCGGCGGGTATCTGTCGAACGCCGCGACCTACGTGCCGACGCAATCGATGGGCAAGATGCTGTGCGGCCTGTACCGCATCCCGGCGATGTCGGCGAACGTGAAGTGCGTCTTCACCAACACCGTGCCGGTGGACGCCTACCGTGGTGCCGGCCGACCGGAAGCGGCCTACTTCGTCGAGCGTACGGTCGACGCGGCCGCGCGTGAGCTGGGCCTGGACCCGGCCGAGCTGCGCCGGAAGAACTTCATCCAGCCGGAGGAGATGCCCTGGACCACGCCCGCCGGCGCGACCTACGACAGTGGCGAGTTCGCGCGGCTGCTGGACCGGGCGCTGGAAAAGGCAGCTTACGCGCAGCTGGCCGAGCGCAAGCAGGCGGCCGCACGACGCGGCAAGTTGCTGGGCCTGGGGCTGTCGACCTACGTCGAGGCGTGCGGCTCGGTCGGCAGCGAGGATGCGCAACTGCGGATCGATCCGGACGGCGGCGCCAGCCTGATCGTTGGCACCCAGACCAACGGGCAGGGGCACCACACCGCCTATGCCCAGTTGCTGGCTGACAAGCTGGGACTGGACCCCGAGCAGGTTCGTTTCCACCAGGGCGATACCGATATCGCCAAGACCGGTGGCGGGACCATGGGCTCGCGCTCGCTCCTGGTCGGCGGTGGGGCCACCGATCAAGCGGCGGATCAGGTGATCGAGCGGGCGAAGAAGATCGCCGGCTATACGCTGGAGGTTTCGCCCGACGACCTGGAGTTCGAGGCCGGCACCTTCACGATCGCCGGCACCGACCGGCAGACCACGCTGGCCGAGGTGGCGCGCGCGGCCCAGGAGCGCGACGATCTGCCTTCGGACCTGAAGGGACCGTTGCAGGAAACCGGGCACTACGACGCGCCGGAGGCGGAGACTTTCCCCAACGGCGTGCATGTCTGCGAAGTCGAGATCGACCGCGAGACCGCGGAGCTGGAGATCACCCGCTATATCGTGGTCGACGATTTCGGCATGGTGCTGAACCCGATGCTGGTCTCGGGCCAGATCCACGGCGGGATCGCCCAAGGAATCGGTCAGGCGCTCTTGGAGCAGACGGTGTACGAGGCCGATTCCGGTCAGCTTGTCACGGCGACCTATCAGGACTACACGATGCCGCGGGCGGACGATCTGCCCGACATCGAGATCGAATTCATCAGCGTGCCCTGCAAAACCAATCCATTCGGCATCAAGGGCGCGGGCGAGGCCGGGGCGATCGGCGCCCCACCGGCGGTGATCAACGCCCTGGTCGATGCGCTGGAGCCATACGGCATCCTGCACGTCGATATGCCCGCGACGACGGAGCGGATCTGGCAGGTGCTGCAAACCAACACGCCCCAGGCCGCGGCGGAATAGCCGCGTACGAGAGATCGGGAAGGCGACGACGATGACCCTGGACAGCGGGAACGGCGGGGAGACGCTGGACGAGCTTCTGGTGGCGCTGCGCGGCATCGCCGAGCGCGCCGGCCAGGCGACCCTGATGTTCTACAAGCAAGACGGCCTGGAAGTAACGTCGAAGGACGACGACAGTCCCCTGACCCAGGCGGATTTGGCCGCTGACCGCGTGATCCGCGAGGCCTTGCAGGAGCAGGTGCCGGACATCCCGATCGTCTCCGAAGAAGGGGTCGACCAGGGCGACGTGCCAGAGGCCGGCGCGCGTTTCTGGCTGGTCGATCCACTCGACGGCACCAAGGAATTCATCTCCGGCAACGGCGAGTTCACGATCAACATCGCGTTGATCGAACACGGTCAGCCGGTGGCCGGGGTGGTGCATGCGCCCGCGCTCGGCATGACCTGGGCCGGGGCGATCCAGAACGATGGCACCGCCAAGGCGACCTTCGCCGAGGTGAATGCCTCGGGCAAGGCGATCGGCTGCCGGCAGATCCCGCCGGCCGGGGCCACCGTGGTGGCCAGCCGCCGGCATGGCGATCCGGAGGAGATGAAGCGTTTTCTGGGCGGCTACACGATCGCCGAACAACGCGACGCCGGCAGTTCGATCAAGTTCTGTCTGGTCGCGAGCGGTCAGGCCGACCTGTATCCGCGTTTCGGCCGCACGATGGAGTGGGACACCGCCGCCGGCCATGCGGTTCTCGCCGCCGCTGGCGGGCGGGTGACCGATGCGGCAGGCAACCCGCTCACCTACGGCAAGCCCGATTACGAAAACCCGCCCTTTATCGCCTACGGGCTAGGATAGCGGCGTCCGGCTTGCGGTTCCGGCACACAGGCGGCCGGCACACACGGGATAGACAAGAAAACGGCCCCGCACCGAAAAGGCGCGGGGCCGCACGGGACCAAAGAACAGGTCGCTTGCGCTAGTTCGTCTCGCGATAGGCGTCCAGGATTTGGGCACCGTCTTCGCCGGCTTCTTCCTGCCATTCCTTGGCCATGGTCTGACCGATCTTCTGGAAGCCCTGGGTTAGGGCCTCCGCCGGCTCGCGGTGGACGGCCATGCCGTTCGCCTCAAGCTTGTCCATCTGGGCGGTCGTCTCTTTCTTGGACATCTCCCAGCCGCGGTCCATCGCCTTGTCGGCGGCGTCGAGAACGGCCTGGCGGGTCTCTTCGTCCAGGCTTTGGAAGACCCGCGCGTTCACCACCACGATGTTTTTCGGCAGCCACGCTTGCAGGTGGTAGAAGTGGTTGGTGAAATCCCAGGCCTTGGTGTTCACGCCGGTCGAGGGCGAGGTCATCATCGCGTCGACCCGGCCGGTGGCGAAGGCCTGCGCGACGTCCGGCACCTCGACCTGGGTCGGCACCATGTCGGCCAGCTGCGCCAGGCGCTCGGTCGCGCTGTTGTAGGCGCGGAAGGAGATGCCCTTCAGGTCGGACATGTCCTCGATCTTCTTCTTGGTATAAAGCCCCTGCGGCGGCCACGGGACGGTAAACAGTACCTTCAGGTTCTGCTCGGCCAGCTTGTCCGCGATGATCGGCTTGGAGGCGTTCCAAAGCTGTTGGGCCTGCGTGTAGTCGGTGGCCAGGAAGGGGACCGAATCGACCTGGAAGACCGCGTCCTCGTTCGCCAGCCGGCTCAGCAGGAACTCGCCGGCCTGGACCTGTCGGCTGCGCACCGCATTCTTGATCTCCGGATGCTTGAACAGCGCGCCGGCCGGGTGGACCGTAATGGTGAGCGCGCCATCCGTCATCTCGTCCACGTCGTTGGCGAACTCTTGGATGTTCTGGGTGTGGAAGTTCCCGGCCGGATAGGGCGTGGGCATGTTCCACTCGGCGGCGGCGGCGCCCTGGGCACCGACCGACAGACCGGCGGCGGCCACCGCCGCCAGGCTCAAAGTGCGGATACGACTCATCGTGTCGCGCCTCCCTGTTGTATTGCGTTGTGCGGCCTGCGCGTGAGGTCGTCAGGCTTTTTTGGCAAGGCTGGTGCATTCGGGGCCCGGGCCGCCGTGGCGTGGCCCGGGCGGCGCCCCGTTGCTTTTGGCACGTGCCTGCGCGAGCGTGGGATGCCCGCCCCGGCGCGTCGCGGCAACCCTAACGCAGTTGCCCGTCCGCGTCGCCACCCCAGTTTCCCGCGGCTTTCGAGGGTAAGATGGCCATGCAGGTGCGCTATGACATCCTGGTTCAGGGCAACAGCCTGGCGCTGGCCGATGGCTTTCTGGGGCTGTCCAGCGTGGTGTTGCTGCACACGCAAGCTGGCCCGGTGCTGTTCGACACCGGTCACCATGCGACCAAACGCCGGCTGTTGACCGGGCTGGCGCGCCATGGGCTGAAGTCGGAAGACGTGGCCGCCGTGATTCTGTCGCACCTGCACTTCGACCATGCCAACAACCTGGAACTCTTCCCCCATGCCCAGGTGTACGTCTCCGCGGCCGAGTGCGCGTACGCCCGTGACCCGCACCCCGACGATCTGTACGTCCCTGGGCATCTGCTGGGCCAGTTGGAGGCGATGGAGACCCACCTGCTGGAAGCTGAGGGGGAGATCGTGCCCGGCGTGCGCTGGTTGGCGTCTCCGGGGCATACGCCCGGTCTGATCGCGCTTGTGCTCGACGATACGCCGCAGGGGCGGGTCGTGCTGGCAAGCGACGCGATCAAGACGGCGAAGGAGGCGCTGGAACGGTGCTGCGATCTTGCGTTCGACCCGGCGGCACGGGGCAGCGCGTCGATCGCCCGGCTGCTCGACCTAGCGCCGGATCGCCTCGTGCCCGGCCACTTTCCGGAGATGCGGCGCACCGCCGAGGGGTGGACCTGGGACGCCGCAGAGGTGCCGCTGCTGATTCGCTAGCCGGCCGTGTGCAGGCTGTCTTCGGGGGTGAGAGGCGCGTCGCGCCAGCCAAGCAGTTCCTCGTAGACCGCCAGCGTGTCGGCGCACATCCGGGTCTTGGAGAACTGCTGGGCCTGCTCGCGTGCGGCCGCCGCCATGGCCGCGCGCTGCTCGGCGTCGAGCGCGAGGGCGCGGGCCACGCCTTCGGCCAGGGCCGCGTCGTCGCCCGGCGGCACCAGGAAGGCGGTCTCGCCGTCGATGACCTGTTCCGGTACGCCGCCGTGGGCGCTGGCGACCAGCGGGCGGCCCATCGCCTGGGCCTCCGCGGCGATCCGGCCGAACGCTTCGGGATCGGTGGAGGCGGATACGACGACATCGGCCAGCATGTAGCAGGCCGGCATGTCCGTACAGTCGTCTCGGATGAACACGCGGGACTCCAGGCCACGTTCGCGCACCCGCTGGGTCAGGGCGTCGCGGTAGCCGGTGCGCCCCTGGTCGGAGCCGACCAGCAGGCAGATGAAGTCGCGGTCGGTGATCCGTGCCAGGGCGTCGATCAGCACCAGCTGCCCCTTCCAGCGGGTCAGGCGGCCTGGCAGCATCACCACCGGCACGCCGTCCGGCAGCTGCCAGTCGTGCGCCAGACGGATCATGCGTTCCGCGGCCACGCCCTCGGCGGCGAAGTGGCGCAGATCGATGCCGCGCGGAACGACGCGGATACGTGAGTCGGGCACGGCGTAATGGCGCTTCACATGCTCGGCGATGAAGTGGCTGATCGCGATCACCCGCTCGCCCTTCGCCATCACCGCGTTATAGCGGCGCTTGAGCCAGCCCTTGAAGTTGTACGTGCCGTGAAAGGTCGTCAGGAAGCGGACGCCCGTACGCTTGGCGGCGATATACGCGCTCCAGGCCGGTGCGCGCGAGCGGGCATGCACGATGTCGACCTGCTCGCGCCGGATGACCTCTTCCAGCCGGGCGGCGTTACGCAAGATCTTGAGCGGGTTCTTGGTGTCCAGCGGCAGGGCGATGTGCCTGCCGCCGCCGCGTTCGATGGCATAGGTCTTGAGCCCGCCGGCGCTTGCCACCAGGGCGCGCCAGCCGGCTTGAGCCGTTGCGACGGCGACGTCGACCGTACCCTGCTCGACACCGCCGGTTTCGAGCGCTGGCAGTACCTGTAGGACGGTCGGCGGTCTGTGCGCGTTGGCATCTTCCGCGTCCATCGGGGGATTGCTAGGCTGCGTCACGGCGTCGGGTCGGCTCCTTATTCGCGCGGCCCCGGCGGTCGTGGTGAAGGGCCGGGGTCACGTGCGCCGTGATAGCCCATCCGGCGTACATGTCGAAACGCTTTCTGGCGCCACCAAGCCAGTCTACCCGCGCTTGCCGGGAGAGGAGACGCATGAGCGATACCGACGGCTCCGCGCCGCAATACCTGAACCGCGCCGACGGCGCCCGCATCGCCTACCATCACACGCCCGGCGAGACCCCGGGACTGATGTTCCTTGGCGGCTTCGCCTCGGATATGGACGGGTCCAAGGCGTTGGCGCTGGAAGCCTACGCGCAGGCGCGTGGCCGCGCGTTTCTGCGGTTCGACTACCAGGGGCACGGGCAATCGTCCGGTCGATTCGCCGACGGCACGATCGGGCAATGGCGCGACGATGCGCTGAGCGCGCTCGACCAGCTGACCGATGGACCGCAGGTGCTGGTCGGCTCGTCGATGGGCGGCTGGATCATGCTGCTGGCGGCGCTGGCGCGGCCGGAAAGGATCGCCGGGCTGGTCGGCATCGCTGCCGCGCCGGATTTCACCGACGAGCTGCTGTGGTCGCGTCTGACCACGCAGCAGAAGCAGGAGATCGAGGACAAGGGGGTATGGAACATGCCCTCCGACTACGGCGACCCCGTGCCGATCACCCATCAGCTGATCGGTGAGGGCCGGCGGCATAAGCTGCTGGACGGGCCGATCGCGATCACCTGTCCGGTGCGTCTGCTGCAGGGGACCGCCGACGACGAGGTTCCCGCGGATTGGGCGCTCAAATTGCAGAACCGTCTGACCAGCGACGACGTCGAGGCGACGCTGGTCAAGGACGCGGACCACCGGATGTCCACGGACCGCGATTTACAGCGCCTGCGGGATACGCTGGACCGGCTGTTCCGCGATCTGGGCTAAGCTCGCGGATCGCTAGCCGACGAACGCCTTCTCGATGGCGTAGCCGCCGGCCTCGCCACGGTCGCCAGCGTCGAAGCCGCGGGACGTCAACTCGTTGACCAGCGCGTCCAGCATCTCCGGACCGCCGCAGACCATGGCCCGGTCTTTCTCCGGATCCATCGCGTCCAGGCCGAGCTCGCCCCACAGGCTGCCGTCGTCCATGTGCGTCGTGATCCGGCCGGTGCGGTAATAGTCCTCGCGCGTCACGGTCGGGTAGTAGAGCAGCTGCTGGGCGGCTTCCTCGCCGATCAGCGGGTGCTCGTGGATGCCCTCGCGCAGGTAGTGATCGAACACCAGCTCCGCTTGCAGACGGCAGGTGTGGTTGAGGATGATCCGCTCGTAGCGGTTATAGATCTCCGGCTCCTGGATCAGGCTCATGAACGGCGCGATGCCGGTGCCGGTGGAGAAGAGGTAGAGATTGCGCCCTGGGGCCACGGCGTCGAGCGTGAGCGTGCCCGTCGGCTTCTTGCCGACCAGCATCTCCTGACCGACCTCGATGTACTGCAGCCGGGAGGTGAACGCGCCGTCCTGCACCTTGATCGACAGGAAGCTAAGTTCCTCGTCGTAGCTGGCGTTGGTCATCGAATAGGCGCGCTGGATGATCTCCTGCCCGGTGTCCAGGCCGATCATCGTAAATTCGCCGGCCTCAAAGCGGAAGGTTCCCGGACGCGTGGTGCGCAGCGTGAACAGCCGGTCGGTGTAGTGCTGTACGTCGGTCACCTCGACCGCAAACAGCTTCTCGCGGATCTTGTCGCGTGCGGTGCTCATGCTCGTCCATTCTCCCTTCCGCCAGAGGCGGCCTGTGTGCCCCGTTCGACGCCGTGCGCAGAGCGTCACGCACGTCGCCCCGGCCACGGCCTCACCCGCTAAAGGTAGCCGGGGACCACGGCACGAACCAAGGCAATCCGTGCGGCCCAGCTATGCCGCGCCGCGATATCCCCGTCAAGTCCAGCGTGAAATAACAGTATCTACACCTGAGAATGTTGTTTTCTTTTCGGGTTGCTGATTTTTCCCAGAAAACGGCTGACCACCTTGTCTTCCGGGATCAGACCCTGCGGACGGAATAGCACGATTCCCGCGAGCAGAATGGCGACCAGCATCCACCGCAGGTAGCTGCTGCGGTCGGGCAGGGTGGGATGAATCGCCGCAAGCGTCGGTTCCAGCAGTCCGGTCAGGAAAGAGGTGCCCGACCAGACCCCCCAAATGATGAAGGCGCCCAGGATCGCGCCCTTGTTGTTGCCGCTGCCGCCCAGCATCAGCATCACCCAAATGATGAAGGTGGAGAACAGCGGCTTGAAGTGGCTGTAGTCGATCGTGACGGTGTAGTGGGCGTAGAGGGCCCCGCCCAGGCCCATTACCACCGCACCGACGACGAACGACTGGATGCGCAAGGCGGTCAGGTTCTTGCCGTTCATCGCCGCGGACGCCTCTTCGTCGCGCACGGCCCGCAGCGTACGCCCCCAGGGCGAGCGCAGGGCGGTCTCCAGCAGGATGTAGATCGCCGCCAAGCACAGCGTGATCAGCACCAGGTAGAAGAAGGTGTAGTCGCGCGGCTCCAGCGGCCCGAACAGCCAGCCAAGCCAGCCGGGGGCGCAGGACGGTTCCTGCACCAGGCAGTCCAGCGGCCGGGGGATGCCGCGCAGCGGCTGCGGGCCGTTGGCGAGCCAGCGTTCGTTCTGGAAGATCAGGCGGATGATCTCCGCGATCCCGATGGTGGAAATTGCCAGGAAGTCCATGCGCAGGCGCAGCACCGGGATCGCGATCAGGAACGCCACGATGCCCGACACCACGCCGCCGGCCAGCACGCCGATCAGGAACGGCGCTTCCAGCCCGAAGGCCTGCTGGGTGTAGTTCGCCATCACGCCGGTCGGCTCGGCGGTGGTGAACAGCGCCGTGGTGAACGCCCCGATCGCGAAGAAGCCCGCGATGCCGAAGTTAAGGTGGCCGTTGAAGCCCCACTGCGTGTTCAGCCCCAAAGCCAGGATGGCGTAGATGCTGGCCATGATGGTGAAGCTGACCAGGTAGCTGAGCCCGCCGGTCGGCATCAGCGCGACCACCGCGATGCCGGCGGCGACGCCCGCGACGAGCGCCGCGGGCAGGCGCAGCACGCCGCGCAGCGGGATCAGTTTGAGCCCCAGCAGGACCAGGGGGACGGCGACGAAGATGCCTTTGGCAAGCGTTGCGGCGTCCATGGTTTAGCTCCTCTCGCCGAACAGGCCTTGCGGGCGGATCAGCAGCGTCAGCACCAGCAGGAAGAAGGCGACGCCGGGCCCGTAGGCCGGGTTGATCGCCGCGCTGGAGACCTGCTGCGCCACGCCGATGATGACCGCGCCGGCGAGGGCGCCGCGCGGATTGCCGATCGAGCCCATGATCACGGCCGCGAACATCGGCAGCAGCAACCAGAAGCCCATCTCCGGGCGCAACTGCGAGGCGAGGCCGTACATCACGCCGCCGGCCGAGGCGAGCGCGCCCGAGAGCATCCAGGTGTAGGCGATCACCTTTTCGGTGTTGATCCCGCGGACCTGCGCCAGCTCGGGGTTGTTGGCGGTGGCGCGCATCGCCTTGCCCATCTTGGTCTTCTCCAGGAGCAGGTAGACCAGCGTCACCAGCACGAAGGCGAGCACCAGGATGAAGATCTGGTCCGCCTGCACCCTGAGCCCGAGCGGCAGGTCGAGCGCGGGGTTCGCCCGACCCTCGTAATAGAACCGGAAGTCCGAGCCCCAGATCAGGTAAATCACCGAGCGCAGGAAGAACGCCATGGCGAGCGAGGCCATGGCGAACAGCACCAGCGAACTGCCCTGGCGGCGCAGCCGGCGGTACATCACCCGGTCGACGCCGATCGCGACCAGGCCGACCAGCGGCATGGCGATCGCCAGGCCCGCCACCAGCTCCCAGCCGAAGGAGAACGGGCCGATCGGCTCGCTCTTCGGCAGGTAGGCGACGGTGGAGAAGGCGATGTAGGCGCCCAATGTGGTCAAGGCGCCGTGCGAGAAGTTGGGGAACTTCAGCACGCCGTAGACCAGCGTCAGCCCGATGCCGCCCAGGCCGATCACGCCGCCCAGCATGATCCCCCAGACGAACAGGGACAAAATGCGTGCCGGTTCGGCGTCCTGGGCCAGCCCGCCCAGGATTAGGGCGACGAAGAAGATCGCGATTACCGCCGCCAGCGCGGTGCGCGTTTGCAGCGCGGCTTTTAGCCGTTCGCCCGGGCGCGGGCCGAGCGTGGCCCGGGCGCCTTCGCTCGCTTGGGTCATCGGGGTTCTAGCCTCCCAGGTACAGGCGGGCGACGTCGGGGTCGTTCAGCAGTTCCTCGCCCGTGCCCTCGACGCGATTCTCGCCGCTCGCCATGACGTAGCCGCGGTGGGCCATCTGCAGCGACTGTTTGGCGTTCTGCTCGACCATCATCACCGCGATGTTGAACGTCTGATTGATGTGCACGATCCGCTCGAAGATGTGGTCGACCATCTTGGGCGCGAGCCCGGCGGACGGCTCGTCGAGCAGGATCAGCTTGGGGTCGAGCATCAGCGCACTGCCCATCGCGACCATCTGCCGCTCGCCGCCGGACATCTTCCCGGCCTTCTGACGGCGGCGCTCGTAGAGCCGCGGGAACAACTCGAAGATCTGTTCCTTGCGCTGCCCGACCTCGCTGTCGGCGCGCACGAACGCCCCCATGTCCAGGTTCTCGTCCACCGTCAGTTCGGTGAACACGTTGGCGACCTGCGGCACGTAGCACATGCCCGTTTCGACGATCTGGTACGGCTCGTGGCGCGAGATATCGACACCGTCGAATTCGATCGTCCCGGACCAGGGATGCAGCAGGCCAAACACCGCCTTCATGACGGTCGATTTGCCGGCCCCGTTGGGCCCGATGATCGAGACGACTTCGCCTCGCTGGACTTCGATCGAGACATCGGTGAGCACCTGCATGTCGCCGTAGCCGCAGGTGACCCGATCAACCTTCAGCAGCGGCATACTGACCACCCAAATAAGCTTCCAGGACCCGCGGGTCGTTGCGCACCTCTTCCGGGGCTCCTTGCATCAGCTTGGTGCCCTCGCTCATGACGATGACCGGGTCGCAGACGTTCATCACCAGGTCCATGTCGTGCTCGATCAACAGGAAGGTGATGCCGCGCTCGCGCTGCAGGTACTGGATGTTGTCGGTCAGACGCTGCATCAGCGTCCGGTTCACGCCGGCGCCCGGCTCGTCCAGCAGCACCAGCTCGGGCTCGGCCATCAGGATGCGACCCAGCTCGAGCAGCTTCTTCTGCCCGCCGGACAGCCGACCGGCCAGTTCGCCGCGCAGGTGGGCGAGGTCGATGAACTCCAGCACCTCGTCCGCCTTGGCGCGGATGCGCTCTTCCTCCGCGCGCACGGCGCCGGGCCGGAACCAGACGTTCCAGAATCGCTCCCCGATCTGATTGCCGGGCACCAGCATGAGGTTTTCCAGTACCGTCATGCTCATGTGTTCGCGCGGGATCTGGAAGGTCCGGCACAGCTTGTGCTCGAAGATCCGGTGCGAGGGCAGGCCGGTGATGTCGTGACCGCGGAAGGTGACGCGGCCGCTGTCCGGCGTGATTGCGCCGGTGATCAGGTTGAACAGCGAAGTCTTGCCGGCCCCGTTTGGCCCGATCAGGCCGGTGATCGTGCCGCGTTTGACCTGCAGGCTGGCGTGGTCGACCGCGCGGAGACCGTCGAAGCTCTTGGTCAGATCCTGTACGTCCAGCAGAACCTCGCCCGCTCCGGTCCCCGCGCCTTGGGCTGACGTGTCAGACACCTTGTGCGCTCCCTGTTCGAGCACGCACGGGCTGGCAGGGGTTTTGTCCAGGAAACGGCCGTTGTCCTGCGGTGAAGCCGCTCCCGCACCCGTGCGTTGCGTCGTTTGCCTGGTTTTTTTGCCCGTTTTCGATGGGCTTTGGTGCTTGGTCTGGGCGTGGCGCCCGTGGGTGGGATGGCTGTATTTATGCCAGCCGATACCCGGTTAACGAAACCGGGGCCGAATTGTTTGGTGCAGCGGGGCGTGCTGGCCGGCTATCCGGGTAAACGCAGCATTGCAGATCGGGCTGATCCAGGGCATCACCTTGCGTATGACCCAAGCCTATCGCCTCCCCGAGGAGTTCGAGACCACGCGCTACCGCTTGCGCCGGGCTGTGCCAGGCGATGCGCCTGCGATCTTCGCAAGCTATGCCACCGACCGTGCGGTGACGCGGTATCTTAGCTGGCGCCCGCATACACAGGTCCGTGAGACGGAGGAATTTCTGGCGGCCGTTGCGGCAGAATGGGAGGTTGGACAGGGCTTTCCCTTGGTCGTCTTTCCGCGTTCCGAGCCCACGGATCTGATCGGCATGTTTCACCCCCATGTTGATGGGACCACGGTGACTTACGGCTACGTTCTGGCCGCACGTGCGTGGGGGCATGGATGTGCCAGCGAAGTGATGACCTGGCTGGTCGAGCATGCCCTGATACACCCGGCGATCCACCGGGCGGAGGCCTTCTGCGATGTCGACAATCGGGCTTCCGCCCGGGTCATGGAAAAGGCGGGGATGGCGCGCGAAGGCTTGCTGCGCCGTCTGTTCCTTCATCCCAACGTCTCCCCCGCACCCCGAGATTGTTTCATCTATGCCAAGGTGCGCTAGGGACGGAGCCGAAATGCTGCCGTTGCTGTGATTATGGCCGTGTTTCCCCGCTGATGGGCCCTGTGCATAGGACTCAGAATGTCGCCACGTGCCATGCGATGCTTTAGGCTTCTGCACAGCGCCGGGAGCTTTCAGACCTGCCCGGCATCCACGGTCCGGGTCGCCCGAGAGGTATGACGCAGGCGTTTCAGTACGATATCGAGCGGCAGGATGCTGGTACCCTGCGCCTTGAGTTGCGCGGACCCTGGCGGGTCGATGCCGGGTTGCCCGACGCCCGCACGGCCGAGCAGGCTCTGGAAAGCGCGCAGGTGCGCCGGCTGGAGATCGCGGATGCAGGCCTGGAGGCGTGGGACAGTGCGTTGATCACCTTCCTACTGCGCCTGCACGAGGCCGGGCGCAAGCAGGAGGTGGAAATCGACCTGAGCGGTCTGCCGGACGGCGCCCGGCGGTTGCTGTCGCTGTCCCAGGCGGTCCCCGCGCACACCGATGGCCCGTCGGCCAAGGCGCGCGAGCCGCTGCTCACCCGGCTCGGCCACGCCGGCGTGCAACAAGCCAAGGCGGCCGGCGAGACTTTGAATTTCGTTGGCGAAGCGACGCTGTCGTTCATGCGCCTGTTGCGCGGCAAGTCGGCATTCCGACGCAGTGACTTTTTCCTGCTGATCCAGCAAACCGGCGCGGAAGCGCTGCCGATCGTCTCGATCATCTCGTTGTTGGTCGGGCTGATTCTGGCGTTCGTCGGGGCGGTACAGCTGCGCTGGTTCGGTGCGGAGATCTATGTTGCCGATCTGGTCGGCATCGCCATGACTCGCGAGATGGCGCCGATCATGACCGGGATCGTCTTGGCCGGTCGAACCGGCGCGTCGTTCGCGGCCAATATCGGGACGATGCAGGGCAACGAGGAGATCGACGCCCTGTCGACGCTCGGTATCGCGCCGATGGACTTCCTGGTGCTGCCACGCCTGCTGGCGATGCTGTTGATGATGCCGCTGCTGGTGCTCTACGCCGATTTCGTCGGCATCTTCGGCGGCTGGGTCGTCGGGGTCGGCATGCTGGACCTGACCAGTGCGGCCTACGTGTCGGAGACGCTGGCGAAGGTGACCGCCGACCACTTCCTGATCGGACTGACCAAGAGCCTGTTCTTTGGCCTGATCGTGGCCACGGCCGGTTGCATGCGCGGGCTGCAGGCCGGCCGCAGCGCCGCGGCCGTGGGCAACGCGGCGACCAGTGCCGTGGTCACCGGCATCGTCTACATCATCGTGGTCGATGCCGTGTTCGCCGTGATCTGCAACATCGTGGGGATCTAGTCCGACCATGACGCCCGATGCCGCCCGTCGTCCGGAGGCCGCAGATGCCGGCCAGGCCGCCCGCCCATCGGCGTGCATCGGCGTGCGCGACCTGACGATGGCGTTCGGCGGTTTCGTCGTGCAGCGTGATCTGACCTTCGATGTCGCGCGCGAGGAAATCCTGGTGATCATGGGCGGCAGCGGCTGCGGTAAGTCGACCCTGCTGCGCCACATGATCGGTCTGCTGCCGCCGGCCGAAGGCGATATTCTCTACGACGGCGTCAGCTTTTGGGCCGAGGGCGACCCTGCCACTCGGCGTCGGATCAGCCAGCGTTTCGGCGTTCTATTCCAATCGGGGGCCCTGTTTTCCTCGATGACGCTGGCGGAGAATGTGGCGCTGCCGTTGCAGCAGTATTCCGTGCTCAAGCCCGCGGAGATTTCCGAGATCGTGCGCTTCAAGCTCGCCCTGGTCGGGCTTGCCGGTTTCGAGGAGTACCTGCCGGCGGAGATCTCGGGGGGCATGCGCAAGCGTGCCGGCCTGGCGCGCGCGATCGCCATGGACCCGGATCTGCTGTTCCTGGACGAGCCGTCGGCCGGCCTGGACCCGCCGACCGCGCGCCGGCTGGATGAACTGATCCTGGAATTGCGCGACAGCATGCGCGCGACCGTGGTGGTGGTGACCCACGAACTGGACAGTATCTTCACGATCGCCGACGACAGCGTTTTTCTGGACGCGGAAAGCCGCACCATGATTGCCCAGGGAGCGCCACGGGACTTGGTTCACAATGCCGAAAGCGCCAAGGTGCGAAACTTCCTAAGGCGCGGCGAGACGCGTCCCGGCGCCGACGCCACCGACGCGCCCAGCTGAGGCTGCGGCAGACGAGCACGAAAGAGCAACCCGATCACCATGCGCTACCGGCCCAATCCCAAACTTATCGGTGCCTTTGTTCTGGGCGCGATCTTCCTGGCTGTGATCGCGGTCGCGGTGCTGGGCGGCAATCGCCTGTTTCAGACCACCCGCACGGCCGTCGCCTATTTCGATCAGTCGGTGGCCGGTCTGTCGACCGGCGCGCCCGTCACCTTCCGCGGCGTGCGGGTGGGGCAGGTCAGGGATATCAATCTGCGCGTGGAAACCGACGAGCTGAGCGCGCGCATCCCGGTGATCATGGAATTCCAGCTCGACCGGATCGAATGGGCCGGGGATGAGGGCTTTACCCAGGCGCAACTGGACCGTCTGATCGAACGTGGGCTGCGCGCCAAGCTGGTCTCGCAGTCGTTTGTGACCGGTCAGCTGGCGGTCGAGCTTGGCTTCGCGCCGGATACCCCGGTGCGCATGGTGGGGGTGCACGAGGACATTCCGGAAATTCCGACGGCGCCCGGCAGCTTGCAGCAGCTCAAGAGCTCGCTGGAGAACCTGCCGCTGCGGGATATTCTGAGCCGAACGATGTCGACTGTGGATCGGCTGGACCAATTGCTGAGACAACCAGCGGTGCAGAAGTTTGCGCCGGAAGCGTTGGCGACGCTCCAGGAATATCGTGGGTTGGCGCAGGATCTGCGCGGAAAGGTCGGGCCGCTGGTCGACAAGGTGGGCGATAGCGCCACGAGCGCGAACGAAACGCTGGATCGCGCAAGCACCGCGATCCAGCGAATCGATCGGGAGTTGACCCAGACGTTGCAGTCGGTACGTCAGGTGACCCAAACGCTCAACCAGCGGGTCGGTCCGCTCGCCGACAAGCTGGGACAGACGAGCGACGCGGCCACCGGCGCGATGCGGCAGGCGGAGGAGACCATGGCCAGCGCCAACAGCATGATCGAGCCGGGGTCCGCCGCTCAGCGTGACCTGCGCCGGGCGCTGGACGAGTTTGCCCGGGCGGCGCGTGCGGTCCGCGAACTGGCCGAGCAACTGGAGCGCAACCCCAACGCACTGATCACCGGGAAGGGGCGCTGATGATGATCAGAGCCGCGCGGACTCTTGCCTTCGCCCTCGTGACCGGCCTGTCGCTGAGCGCGTGCGGGCTGCCTCAGGAGTCCGCACCAACCTATTACTACGTGCTGGATCCGATCGATCCGGCGGCCGAGCGGCAAGCCGGCGGCGCCGTGCGTCTGGCGCTCGATACGGTCGAGATCCCCAGCTATCTGGATCGGCAGTCGCTGGTTACCCGTGGCCCCAACAATCGGTTGGAGGTGTCCAGCTTCCACCAGTGGGGGGAGCCGCTGAATGCCAATGTGACCCGCGTGCTCGGTGAGAACCTGCGTCTGCTGCTGGACCAGACGGACGTCGTTCGGCTGCCGAACCGCAACGGCGGGTTCAACGCCGAACTTCAGGTCGACATCGTCCGCTTTGAACGTGAGGCGGACGGCCCGGTTACCCTGGCTGCGCGCTGGATGATTCTGGATGGTCAGCGGCACAAGACGCTTGCTAGTCAACGGGCGGTCGTCATGGAGCCGGTCGAGAGCAGCCGTCCTGCGGCAACCGTGGCGGCGATGGATCGCGCGCTGGCCACGCTGTCCCGACGAATCGCCGAACATCTGCGCGAGGCCGGCGTCGCCACCTGATCTGTGACCTTACGGCGACAAGGTCTAAAATAAGAGATTAAAGTTAATCTCCAACCTTGTGCTTTTCCTGAATCTTAACCACTGGCATGACATACCTGTGGAGGTAGCGGTCGCCGACTCGATTCGGCGGCCCCAACGCCCCACAGGCTCATGGGCAGAGGATGCCAGTCGTGGTTGGAGTTTACGGCAATGCGCAAACGGGGGCTGTCGCCGCGCGGCGGACGGGTCTTGGCTTTCTGGTGGCGCTCACGCTGGCCCTCCTTGCCGTGCCCGCCTCGGCGGATGACCTGTTTGCCGTTGGCAACGAGCGCCTGAACGTACGGATGCATCCCGATGTGGTCCGCCCGAACGAGATCGGCGTGGACGGAATTTCCGAGGTGGGGCTGGAGAGTATGTTGCGGGCGCGCGCGGTGACCGCGGGCCCCGATCTGTCGGTGGAGATCGGACACCGCAGTGCCGCCACGCCGGATGACGATGCGTTCGACCTGCAACAGCAGTTGGGTGTGCACGGTCGTTTGGTCGATGTGATCTCCCTGCCGGCTTACGGGATCGGGGCGGATCTGGGGCTTGGATATAGTGTCGCCGATCCGGCGGCGCTTTCCACGGGGACGATGGAAACCACGCTGACGCTGCGCTCATCCCCCTTCGACCGGCTGTCGACGCAAACCGATGTGACCTGGCATGGCCGCCGCCCAGAGGATGACGAACGGTGGCACTACGGCGGCAGCGGGCGGTTGGGCCTGAACTACGCGTTGCCCGGTTTCGGGACGCTTGGTGCGTTCGAACGCCTCGAAATCGCCGACCTGCGCGGCCAAGAGTACGCCTACGAGACGGGCGTGAGCCTCGACTTCGGAGCGCATACCTTCAGCCTCAGCCAGCGCCTGGAGTATGTCGACCAGCGCCTCGTGGGGCCGCCTGCGGCCGCCGCCGAATATGGCTGGCAGGTCGGGTCGATCGATATGGCACTCAGCGCCGACTACACGGCCGCCACCGACAGCGCGCCGGCAGCCGGCTTTGCCGGCCTCGCGGTCACCTTCGGCCTCGCGGGCCCTGGCCCGAGTGTGCTGTTGGACATGCTGCGGTAGCGGAGGCTTGGGGACCCCGGCGGCGGCGATCTTCTCAAGCTACGCCGCCGCGTTGGCCGTGCGTGCGGCTTGCAACGTTTCGAAGATGCGTTGCGGGGTCGCCGGCATGTCGATGTGGGTGACGCCGTAAGGGGCGAGCGCATCGACCAGGGCGTTGATCACCGCCGGTGGGGCGCCGATCGCCCCGGCTTCGCCCGCGCCCTTGATGCCCATCGGGTTGGTTGTGCAGGGGATGTCCTCGACGAAGCTGACGTCGAAGGTCGGCAGGTCATCCGCCCGGGGCATGGTGTAATCCTGGAAGCTGGCGGTGATCAGCTGACCCGAGTCCGGATCGTAGGCGGTGTTTTCCAGTAGCGCCTGACCGATTCCCTGCGCCGTGCCGCCATGCACCTGACCGCGTAGCATCAATGGGTTCACGATCTTGCCGGCGTCGTCGACGATCGTGTAGGCGACGATCTCGACCGCGCAGGTCTGCTCGTCGATCTCGATCTCGCAGACGTGGCAGCCGTTGGGGTAGGTGAGCGGCGGGGCCTGGTAGCGGGCGCTTTCTTCCACGCCGCCCATAAGGTCTTCCGGGAGATCCGCGCGCTCGGCGGCTTCCGCGACCGCTTGCAGGCTGACCTGGCGGTCGGTGCCGGCAATCGTGAAGGTGCCGGCGTCGAACTCCACGTCGCCGGGGGCGCATTCCATCATCCAGGCGGCGAGTTGCTTGGCCTTTTCGATCGCCTTGTCGGTTGCCGCCTGGGTCGCGCCACCGCCCATCAACAGCGAACGGGAGCCGCCGGTGCCCCGGCCGAACGCCAGCTCCGAGGTATCGCCCTGGCGCACCCGGATCTGCTCCGGCGTCAGGCCCAGGCGGTCGGCGATCAACTGAGCGTAGGCGGTCGCGTGGCCCTGGCCGTTGGTCTGGGTGCCGACCCACAGTGTCACGCCGCCGTCGCTGTCCAGCCGCAGCTTGGCTTCCTCCTCGCCGATGCCGGCACAACACTCGATATAGCTGGCATGTCCCAGGCCGCGCAGCTTGCCACGCCGGCGCGCTTCCGCCTTGCGCGCGTCGATGTTGGCGGCAGCGGCCCGCTCCAGCGCGGTCTGTTGGATGCGCGCGAAGTCGCCGCTGTCGTAGGTCATGCCGGTGGGAGTCGTGTGCGGCAGTTCCTCCGGCTTGATGAAGTTGCGGGCGCGCAGGTCCGCCGGGGACAGCCCCAGTTCGCGCGCGGCCGCGTCCATCGTGCGTTCCAGCAGGTAGGCCGCCTCCGGCCGTCCGGCGCCGCGGTAGGCGTCGACCGGCACGGTGTTGGTGAAGACCGCCCGCGTGCGGCCGAACAGGGCGGGGATGTTGTAGACGCCGGGGTACATGCGTGCGCCCGCGCTGGTCGCCACGTAGGGGCCGAAGTTGGACAGGTAGGCGCCCAGGTTGGCGATCGTATCGATCCGCACGCCAAGGATTTTCGCATGCGCGTCGAACGCGATCCGGACTTCGGTCACGTGATCGCGGCCGTGTACGTCGGACAGGAAGCTTTCGGTGCGCTCACCGGACCAGCGCACCGGCCGGCCGAGTTCCTTCGCCGCATGCAGGGCGACCACCTGCTCGCCGTACAGGAAGATCTTCATGCCGAAACCGCCGCCGACGTCCGGGGTGGTCACGCGCACGCGCGCCGGATCGACCTTCAGGATGTGTTCGGCCAGCTGGTTGCGCAGGCCATGCACGCCCTGACTGCCGGTGGTGAGGATGTAGGTGCCGGTCTCGGCATCGTATTCGCCCAGCGCCGCCCGTGGCTCCAGCGAGGCGACAACGACGCGGTTGTTGACCAGTTTCAGCCGGGTCACGTGATGCGCCTTGCCGAGCACATCGTTCGCCGCGCCCTCGTCGCCGATGCCGAAGTCCAGGCACAGGTTGTTCGGTGCCTGCTCCCAGATCTGCGGCGCGCCGCTGGCCAGCGTCTCTTCCAGGCCGATCACGTGGTCGAGTTCGCTGTAGGCCACCTCGACCAGCTCGGCGGCATCTGCGGCCTGCTGGGCGGTCTCCGCGACCACCACCGCGACCGGGTCGCCGACATGGCGTACCCGACCGCGCGCCAGCACGGGATGGCCCGGCATCACGGGCGGGTTGCCGTCGCGCCCCTGGACCGGGGTCATGCAGGGGATGTCCGCGATCCCGGCGGCATCGAGATCGCTGATCGTGTAGACGGCGTGCACGCCTTCGGCCTGTCGCGCGGCCTCGGTCTCGATCGAGTCGATCTCGGCGTGGGCGTGCGGGCTGCGTACCACGGCCATCTGCAAGGCGTTCGGGCGTTGCAGATCGTCCGTGTAGCTTCCGTGCCCGGTCAGCAGGCGCTGATCCTCGACGCGCGTGATCCCCTGGCCGACGCCGAATTGACCCATGATGCCATCGCTCCTTGCTGGCCGTGTCATAGCTGGTGTGCGGCATCCTAGCCGAGCACATCGGCCTGCACGAGGGGGGCTGGGATGTGCATCCTGGATGGCAGGCGTGCTTGAACCACCACCGGCCTCCCCCCAAATTGAACGATGCGCGGACGCCGCTTCGATGGGTCCGCGCGTCGCCGGTTGCCGACCTGGTCGGAGCCGTAGGTGACGGACGCAATAGAGATGCCTTGCTCCCCGGCGAGGAGGCCAGGACCCGATGTCGCGCGTATCCGTATTCAATTCCCCGCTGCTGCTGGGGTTCGACCACTTCGAGCGGGCGCTGGACCGTGTGTCCAAGACCGCCAGCGATGGGTATCCCCCGTACAACGTGGAACAGATCGGCGAAGACCATCTGCGGATCACGCTGGCGGTGGCTGGCTTCCGTCCGGAGGACCTGGAAGTGCGTGTCGAGGACACGCAGTTGACCATCCAAGGTCGGCAGAACGAGGACGAGAGCGAGCGGGTCTATCTGCATCGCGGCATCGCCTCGCGCCAGTTCAAACGGTCGTTCGTGCTCTCGGAAGGGATCGAAGTTCAGGGCGCCGCTCTGGACAACGGCCTTTTGCACATCGATCTCACCCGCGTGCGCCCTGAACCGCAAGTGCGCACGGTCGAGATCAAGACCGGTCAGCAGTCGCGCGAGGATCTCTCGCCGACGCATGTCAAGCGTGGCCAGGACAATGGCGCCGGCACCGCGCAGGACGCGGGGGCCGGTCGCGGCAACCAGCCGGGCAAGGCGCGGCAACCACTGGAGTAATCCGTTATCCGTTGACTAATCAGTTGCATGGCAAGCTGAGTTCTACCCCCTTCAATCACCCCCGCGCGAACGCCACATATGAACAAGTGGGAAACGCGAGATAGCTGCCTTCGAAAGGAGCGACCCTGATGCATAAGCACACGCACCAGGAGCAGGTGAGTCAGCAGGACCTGGCATCTTGGGGCCTGAACGACTTGGCGTATGTTAAGCCGGCCGTCCACGAGGGCCAGGACGTGTATGCCATCCACGCTGCGGACGGCACGCAGATGGCCTTGGTCAGCGACCGCGATGTCGCTTTTGCCGCGGCGCGTCAGCATGACCTGGAACCCGTCAGCGTCCATTAGCAGACGCATGCGAGGTCGAGGCACGTCGTGCGCCGGCGCAGTCGGTACAAGTCAGTGAATAGCTGGACAGAACGAAACGCCCCGGCGGGCATCAGTCCGCCGGGGCGTTTCGTGTATGGGGAAACCGTAGTGTCAGCTGGGGCTCGCGGCTTACGCCGCCCGGCTGGCCGCGGATTCCGTCAGGATGGCGTAGATCGCATCCGCGCTGTCGCTGCCGCGGAGCTTTTCGCAGACGTTGCGGTCGCGTAGCAGCCGGGAAATCCGGGCGAGCGCCTTCAAATGATCGGCGCCGGCGCTTTCCGGCGCCAGCAGCACGCAGATCAGGTCCACGGGCTGCTCGTCGATCGCTTCGAACTCGATCGGCGTTTCCAGCCGCGCGAACATGGCCTGCAGGTCGGACAGTTCCGACAGCTTGCCGTGCGGGATCGCGATGCCGTTGCCGACGCCCGTCGTGCCCAGCCGCTCGCGTTCCACCAGGACATCGAAAATGCGCCGCTCCGGCACGCCGATCAGATCGGACGCGCGCCGGGAGAGTTCCTGCAGGGCCTGCTTCTTGCTGGTCACCCGAAGATTGGGGACCACCGCATGCGGCCGTATGAGATCCGTGATTTCCATCCTCGGATCACCCTGGAAGACGGCAATGAATGAAAGGGCGGCAGGACCCGCGTATCACCCGCGGTTGTCCCGGACGTCCGGTGCGGCGGTCGCGTCGTCGGCGACGGTGTTGCCTTCCGGATCGACCCAGCCGACGTTTCCGTCAGCCCGACGGTAGATCATGTTCAACCCGCCATGCGCCGCATTGCGGAACATCATGGCCGGCACGTCGGCCAGGTCCAGGCGCATCACGGCCTCGCTCACCGACAGACTCGGGATATCGTAACTCATCTCGGCGACGACCGCCGGCTGCGTATCCGCGCCGTTGACGGCCGTATCCGCGCCAGTGGCGCCGAGCGCGGCGTCGTCCGCGTCGGCGGTCTCGTCAGCGCTCGCCAGCACGTAATGCCGGCCTTCGACCACCTCCAGGGGCGTCTGGGCGTGCTTCTTCTCGTCACGCAGCCGGCGCTTGTAGCGGCGCAGGCGCTTGGCGATCCGGTCCGCAGCCGCGTCGAAGGCAGCGTAGATGCGATCCGCCTCCGCTTCCGCAGCGAGGTGGAGGCCACGTCCCACGTGCACGTTCACCTGCGCATGGTACAGGTGATTGTTCTGCGACATCGTCACGCGTGCATCGATGGCGTCACCGAAGTATTTTCCGAAGATGGTCGTCAGGCTTTCCTCGATATGGCTGCGCAGCGCGTCGCCGATGTCGAGATGCCTGCCGTTTACCGACAGCTGCATGACTGTGTTTCCCGGATACGTCCGTCTCTTGGCGCGGACCGTCCCCCACGGGCCGTGTGGCCAGAGGCCGCGAACCTATGGAGGGGCGGAAGTGGTGTCAACTCGCGTGCGGACCCCCGCTTACGATCAGGCTACGCCGTCCATGGCCGGGTTCAAGAGCATTCTCCCAGGGTGCCCGTACGCCGCCGTCTAAGCATCAACGCGCGAGCGGGTCTCCGGTTCTGCACGCGATGACAGAAACCTTCGTGTCAGGCGATCGCTGCCTTTTCCCGCCGGCGCTGGGTGGAGGAGGGGATACGCAGGGCGTCACGGTATTTGGCGACCGTACGCCGGGCGATGTCCACTCCTTCCGCGCGCAGGATGGCGACGATCCGGTCATCCGACAGCACCGAGTCCGGCGTTTCCTGGTCTATCAGCGTCTTGATTCGCTGGCGCACGGCCTCTGCCGAATGGCTCCCGCCGTCAGCACCCTGGATCGTGGCGGTAAAGAAATACTTGAGTTCGTAGGTGCCGCGCGGGGTGGCCATGTACTTGTTGGCCGTGACCCGGCTGACGGTCGATTCGTGCATCTCGATCGTTTCGGCGATCTCGCGCAGGGTGAGCGGGCGCAGGTGCTCGACGCCGTGATGAAAGAACGCTTCCTGGTGGGTCACGATCGATTCGGCTACCTTGAGGATCGTATTGGCGCGCTGCTCCAGCGCGCGTACCAGCCAGTTCGCCGATTGCAGGCGCTCGCTCAGGAAACTGCGCGCGGCCTTGTCACGTTCGGCCGCTGCGCCGACTTGGCGCGCATAGCGTTGGTTGACCAGCACACGCGGCAGGGTTTCCGGATTCAGTTCCAGATGCCAGCCGCCCGTGCGCCCGGGGCGCATCAGGATATCCGGGACCAACGGCTGCACCGGTTGTCCCTCGAATGCCAGCGCCGGGCGCGGATCGAGGGCGCGCAGTTCCGCCAGCATGTCGGTGAGGTCCTCGGTATCGACCCCACATAGCCGCTTCAGGCGTGTCCAGTCGCGCTGCCCGGCCAGTTCCAGGTTGGCGACCAGGGTCTGCATCGCGGGGTCCAGGCGGTTGCGCTCGCGCAGCTGAATCGCCAGGCACTCCGCGAGGTCCCGGGCAAACACGCCTGCCGGGTCGAACCCCTGAAGCTGCGTCAGCACGGCCTCGATCCGTGCCGGCGCCACGCCCAGCAGATCGGCCAGTTCGTCCACCGGCGAAGCGAGATAGCCGGCCGGATCCAGGCTGTCGACCAGGGCTTCCGCGATCGCGCGGTCGCTCGGGTCGGACAGGCTGAGGTGCACCTGTTCCAGCAGATGGTCGCGCAGCGTGAGGGTGGTCGCCGTACGCTGGTCGATACTGGACAGCGCGTCCTCGTCCGCGCCGCTGCCCCCGCCACTGCCGGGGCCGCTGGTCCAGTCGGCTCCCATCTCCTCGGAAAAGCTGTCGGGGGCGGCGTCCCAATCGCGTTCGCCGCTGCGGTCGTCCAGGTCGTCCTCATCGCCGCGCCGGGGATCTGCAGCCTCGGTTTGCGGGCGGTCACGCTCATCGCGTTCGAGCAGCGGATTTTGCTCCAGCTCCTGCTCGATATAACTCGTCAGTTCCAGGTTGTTCAGTTGCAGCAGCTTGATCGCCTGCTGCAGCTGCGGCGTCATCACCAGGGATTGGCTGGTGCGGAGCTCTAACCGCTGGGAGAGCGCCATTGTGGGAAACCGTCTTTCGTTCCTACCAAGGCCGGAATGCCGCCGTGTGTTAATGTTAACAAACTTAGCACCGGAACGTTGCCGACGATTTAAGACGATCGTAGCCGCGCCGCCAAGGTTGGCGCGACAAACATACGGTGTAACGCCTTAGAGCGAAAAGCTCTCGCCCAGGTAGACGCGGCGCACTTCTTCGTGGGCGACGATCTCTGCTGGCGCACCTTCCATCAGGACCGCGCCCTCGTGAATGATGTAGGCGCGATCGACGATTTCCAGCGTTTCCCGGACGTTGTGGTCGGTGATCAGGACGCCGATCCCGCGGTGCTTGAGGTGGCCGACAAGGTCGCGGATGTCGCCCACAGCGATCGGGTCGATGCCGGCGAGCGGCTCGTCGAGCAGAATGAACGAGGGGTTGGAGGCGAGCGCGCGGGCGATCTCGACGCGTCGGCGTTCGCCGCCCGACAATGCCGGGGCCGGTGTGCGGCGCAGGTGGGAGATGCCGAACTCGCCCAGCAACTCTTCCAGCCGGGTCTGCCGGCGCTTACGGTTCGGCTCCACCGCCTCCAGGACGGCGTAGATGTTCTGTTCCACCGTCAGCCCGCGGAAGATCGAGGCTTCCTGCGGCAGATAGCCCACGCCCAGGCGCGCGCGCCGGTACATGGGCAGATCCGTGACGTCGGCGCCGTCCAGCGTGACCCAGCCGTAGTCCGGGCCGATCAGGCCGGTGATCATATAGAAGCAGGTGGTCTTGCCCGCGCCGTTCGGGCCCAGCAGGCCGACCGCCTCGCCGCGCTGGACCGACAGCGTGACCGAGCGAACCACCGGGCGTTTCTTGAACGCCTTGCCCAGGTTGATCGCCGCCAGGCCGCCGTAACGCGCGATCGTGCGCGGGTCGTTGCGCCCGAGTTCCTGTTCCTGCTGTGCCTGGGTGGTGGGGCTCTGAGGTTCGCCGGTGCGTTGCGGCGCCTGGCGGTCGCCGCGCAGGGGCGTGACGTTGCCCTGACCAGGCGCTTTGCCGTCGCCGCGCGGACGTCCATCGTCGGTCATTGGCTGGTCCCCTCGCTGCCCGCTGCGTCGTCGTCGCGTGCGTCTTCGGAGCTCTCGCGCGCTTCGGATTCGGCGGTGCTCGACGGATTGACGTCCTCAGCGGAATCCGGTTGCAGCAGCGCCCGGACGCGGCTGCCCGATCCCGCTTCAGGGGGCGCGCCGCGCAGCCGGCTGACCCCGGTGCGCAGGTTGACCTGTCCCCAGCCGCCGTTCAACTGGTTCTCGCCCCGGGTGATCTGGACGTTACCGGTCAGGGTGGCGATCTCGGTGCGCACGTTGTAGACGCCCCGGTCGCCCCGGGCGAACTCGGTCGGGGTGGAGATGCGCACGTTTTCGAACGCCTCGATCCGCTCGATCTCCTGCTCGCGGACGTTCCCGTTGTCGGCGGCATCCGTGCCGCCGCCGGCTTGCCCGCTGAAGCGGGCTGCCAGCACTTCCGCGCGAATCACCCGGTCGCCGCGCTCGGCCTTGGCATCCCCCCGGGCGACGGCAAGGTTGCGGGCCTGCCAGTACTCCAGGGAGTCCGCGGCCGTGATGGTCTCTTCAGGGGTCTTGAAACGCAGGTCGTCGCCGGTCAGCACCACGACCTGCTGGTCTAGGTCGTAAACCGCCTTGTCGCCGCGGCTGGTGGAGCGATCATCGACGATTCGCACCGAACCCACAGCTTCGACGCGATAGATCTGGGTGCTGCCGGTCGAGAGGCCGGTACCGCCGGAATCGCCGGTATCTGAGGCATTGTTGTCGCCGCCCTTGGCGTCCCGGTAATGCGCGATCAGGCGGTCACCGTATACCGTGACGCCGCCGCGGCTGGCGGTCGCGTTGCCGCGGGCGATATAGACTTGCTCTTCGCGCCGCCATTCGATGCCGTCGTCCGCATTGATCTCCAGCGGACCCTGGCCACTGCCGCCGGCCAATCCCTGTGCGGCGGCCGGTGTGGCGGCGCAAGCGGTCAACAGCGCCAGCACGGCGGCGAGGGCGCGGAGACTGGCGAATGGATGGCGGGCGGGGCGGATCACTGAGCTCCTTCCAGGGCGCTTTCCCGGATCGTCAGATGGCTCTTGCCGGTAAAGACGATGCGGGCGCCCTTGTCCAGGATACGGAAGCCCTGCGCGTCGATCTGGCCTTCCGGTCCCTGGCCGTGGACTTGCGTGTCGGACTGCGCCGTGCCGGCCTGCAGGTCGACGTTGGCGATTTCTGTCTCGAACTGGAAGCCGCGGTCGTGGAACAGGCGAACGGTCTCGCGCAGGTCCAGGCGTTCGTTCTTGCGATCATAAAGGCCGTGCTGTGCCGTGACGGTGACCCAGCTGCCGTCTTTCAGCGTCATATCGGCCTGGGGGGCCTGGAGGTCGACCTCGTCCGCGCCGCTGGACTCCTGAACGGCGCGGTCGGCGATCACGGTGAACGGTCGGTCTTCGGCGTCCCGGCTGCGGTAGCGCGGGTTCACCATGGTCAGGTTCTCGACCTCTTCGGAGGCTAACTCCGAAACCGAGAGTCGGAAGTTGCGTTCATCGGGCACCAGTTGGGGCCAGACGATCAGCACCAGGATAATCGCGGCCGCCAGGGCTGGTAGGGCGACCTTCATCGTGCCGACCAGCAGGCTATGCCGGTCGCGCAGCGACAGCCGGGGCGGCCGGCTCGCTTTGTCGGGTCCGGTGTGATCGCGCAGCGCGGCCATGGAGGGTCCGTCAGCGTCCTGTCCACGGACGGCGGGCGTCGCGGCATTCACCGCGCTTCAGGGGGCCGGCCGTCTCTTCCGTTATTCCAGCATGAAGCAGGGGCGGAGGTGCGCCCTGTTAGATGCAGTTTTGCATATGGTTGCCCTGCGCACGGAAACAATAGCAGACGTGCGCAAAGTCGGCGACAGGCCATCCGCGGGCGCTCGTGGGGCGGGGCAGGCAGCTCCCGCGCTTAGGAGTGCGCGAAGATGTCGACCTCTGACCAGCCAAGCAGGTCCAGACGCGCGCGCACCGGCAGGAAGTCGAAAATCTGCTGCGCCAGCTCCAGCCGGTTCTCGCGCGCAAGCAGACGGTCCAGAATCTCCTTCAACTGATGCAGGTAGAGTACGTCGGAGGCCGCGTAGCTCATCTGCTCCGGGGTCAGCTCGGCCGCGCCCCAGTCGCTGGACTGCTGCTGCTTCGACAGGTCGATGCCGAGCAGTTCCTTGCACAGCTCTTTCAGGCCGTGCCGGTCGGTGTAGGTGCGCACCAGCTTGCTGGCGGTCTTGGTGCAGTAGACCGGCCCGGTCGGCTCGCCGAAGTGGGCCTCGAACATCGCCAGGTCGAAGCGGGCGTAGTGGAAGATCTTGGTGACGTGCGGATCGCGTAGCAGCGCGCGCAGGTTGGGCGCGCTGTAGTCGCGGTCGGCGAACTGCACGAGGTGAACATTGCCGTCTCCAGCGGACAGCTGCACCAGGCACAGCCGGTCGCGCACCAGGTTCAGACCCATCGTCTCGCTGTCGACGGCGACCGTGTTCCCGAGATCGACGTCGGCGGGCAGATCGTTTTGGTGCAGCTGGATCGCCACGGTGGTATGCCCCATTTATCTTGGTATGACATCGGCCGCGGCCCGGCGCGCCGCGTGCCTGCGCACAAGTGCCGAGCGGCGAGGGTGCGCGGACCATAGCCGCGCATATCCGGGTGTCAACGGGCCCGCCAGGGATGCTATACCCCCGCCCGCACCGCCCGCCCGGCTGCGTGCCCGGTGAGCGACCCAGACGTCATCGAACCCGAAGAACGACCAGGAAGCGGAAAGACGACAATGGCGAAGGTTGCGACGGTTTTCGGCGGCTCCGGCTTCGTTGGGCGCTACATCGTCAAACGCCTGGCGAAGGAAGGCTGGGTCGTGCGCGTGGCGGTGCGCGACACCGAGAAGGCGCACTTCCTGCAGCCCTACGGCAATGTCGGGCAGATCGTGCGCATGCGCGTGCCGATCCAGGATGAAGAGGCGGTCCGCGAGGCCGTCGCTGGTGCGGATGCGGTGTTCAACGCGATCGGTTTGTTGTTCGAGCCGGGCGGCGCCCAGACGTTCGACGAGGTGCACGTCAATGGCCCCGAGCGGATCGCGCGGCTGTGCGCGGAAACCGGCGTTAAACGCCTGATCCATGTCTCCGCGATCGGCGCGGACAAGGAGTCCGACTCGGTCTACGCCCGCACCAAGGCGCTGGGCGAGGAGGCGACCCATAAGCACTTCCCGCAGGTTTCGATCCTGCGGCCGTCGATTGTGATCGGACCGGAAGACGGTTTCCTGAACTTCTTCGCCCAGATGGCCCGAATCTCACCGGCGCTGCCGCTGATCGGGGGCGGCAAGACGCGGTTCCAGCCGGTCTACGTCGGCGACGTCGCGGATGCGGCGATGGTCTGCGTCCACGAGAGCAAGACCAAGGGCAAGACCTACGAACTGGGCGGCCCCCAGATCTATACCTTCAAGCAGCTGATGGAGATTCTGCTGAAGGAGATCCGGCGCAAGCGTCTCTTGTTGCCGATCCCCTTCGGCGTCGCGCAGGTCCAGGCCGGGATCGCCGAACTGCTGCCCAAGCCGCTATTGACCCGCGATCAGGTGACGCTGCTGAAACAGGACAACGTGGTGCAGAAGGGCGCGCTGTCGTTCAAAACGCTCGGCCTGGAGCCGCAGGCGATCGAGGCGATCCTGCCGACCTATCTGATCCGTTATCGCCCTGGCGGCCGCTTCGCCAAGCATCACCTGCCAAGCGACGCGCGGTAGAAGGTTCGACCTTCAGGGTGGATTCGCCGCGTTCGCGGCAGTCCACCGCGCCGGCGGTCGATAGTGCGTGGGGCTGCCGCTACAGCACGCCTGTATAGATAAGTGTGAGCAGCAGGCCGCCGAGCGCGATCCGGTAGACGACGAACGGCGTGAAGCTGGCGACCGCCAGCCAGCGCATCAGCAGTGCGATCGCGATCCAGGCGGCGACGAACGCCATCGCCGCGGCGATCAGCGCGTCCAGGCCGAGGGCCAGGTTGCCGCTTTCGTAGACATCGAGGCCGGCCAGCGTCCCCGCCCCCGCGATCGCCGGGATCGCCAGCAACATGGAAAAGCGTGCGGCCTCGCGCCGGTCATAGCCGAGCAGCCGGCCCGCGGTCATGGTGATGCCGGACCGGCTGGTGCCGGGCACCAGCGCCAGGACCTGCATCATCCCGATGATCAGCGCGTCCGCCCAGCGCATTTCGGGGATACGCTTCATCTGGGCGCCCGCCTTGTCCGCGACATAAAGCAGCAGCCCGAAGCCGAGCGTGGTCCAGGCGATCACCTGCGCGCTGCGCAGCAGGTCGTCGACCACATCCTTGAGCAGAAAGCCGGCGACAATCACCGGCAGGGTCGCCAAGACGACGAAGATCGCCAGTCGCGTGCCCGCCGTGGGCCGGCCGGCGAGCCCGGCGAAAACCCCTGTCAGCATGTCCCAGATGTCGCGCCAGAAATAACCGCAGACGGCGGCGAGCGTGCCGACGTGCACGGCGATGTCCACGATCAACTGGTCATGTTCCGGGACATTGGACTCCAGCGCTTCCCAGGTCAGGACCAGATGGCCGGAGGAAGAGATCGGCAGGAATTCGGTGATGCCCTGAACCAGCGACAGGACGAACAGGTGAAGGAGCGGCAATTCGGCAGACCTCGTCAGTGCGACGGGACGGGCAGAGCGATGAGGCGCGCAGGCGCGTGCGCAGGCTTTATACGGCGTTGCGTCTGCGAACGCCATGGCACATAGATAGTTCCGGTATGTTTACGATTGTTCCAATGGGGTAATGCCGACCAAGATGATATGCGGTTCCGGGTGCAGCCTTTCATGCCTGATATGGCAGTATTGCTGACCTATATCTATTGTTTGGTCTGGCCTCGCTCGGATATGCGCGCTATAAGGGGCGCTGACATCCCGGCGCCCGTGTGCTGCCGGGGCGCGTCGCTTCGAACACCGAATTCCGTGCGGTCCGGTTGCGGCCCAAGCGCCTGGCTGATGCGCGGGCGCGCCGGCTGGACACGACGGAGGGGGCGCCCGCCGAGACGGGCTGCAGCCGCTTTTCAGGAGGCTTGAGAACAATATGCCGCGACAGACGCTCAAGTTCGTGAACGTCGCCAAGCAGATGCCGGAGAAGCGGGACGGTGAGACCCGGCGGCGCGACTTCGACGAGATATATGAGAGCTTCAAGCCGGAAGAGGCGCAGACCCAGGCCGGGCGCTGTTCGCAGTGCGGCGTGCCGTACTGTCAGGTGCACTGCCCGCTGCACAACAACATTCCCGACTGGCTGATGCTCACCTCCGAGGGTCGGCTGCAGGAGGCCTACGAGGTCTCCAGCGCCACCAACAACATGCCCGAGGTGTGCGGCCGGATCTGCCCGCAGGACCGGCTGTGCGAGGGCAACTGCGTGATCGAGCAGGCCGGCCATGGCACCGTCACGATCGGCGCGGTGGAAACCTACATCACCGAGACCGCCTGGGATCAGGGCTGGGTCGAGCCGGTCAAGCCGATCCGCGAGCGCAGCGAGACGGTCGGCATCATCGGCGCGGGCCCCGGCGGGCTGGCGGCGGCCGAGCAGCTGCGCCGCAAGGGCTATCAGGTGCACGTCTACGACCGTTACGACCGGATCGGCGGTCTGATGATCTACGGCATCCCGAACTTCAAGCTGGAGAAGTACGTCATCGAGCGCCGCGCCCGGCTGCTCTACGACAGCGGTGTGCACTTCCATCTCAACTTCGAGATCGGCCGTGACATGACCCTGCCGCAATTGCGCCAGCACCACGACGCCGTGCTGATCGCCACCGGCGTCTACAAGGCGCGCGACGTGCAGGTTCCTGGCGTCGGCCTGAACGGCGTGGTGCGCGCGCTCGACTTCCTGACCGCGTCCAACCGCAAGGGCCTGGGCGACGCGGTGCCGGAGTTCGACAGCGGCACGCTCAATGCCGAAGGTAAGAACGTCGTCGTGGTCGGCGGCGGCGACACCGCGATGGACTGCGTGCGCACCGCGATGCGCCAGGGCGCCAAGAGCGTGAAGTGCCTCTATCGGCGCAACCGCCAGAACATGCCGGGCTCGCAGCGCGAGGTCGCCAACGCCGAGGAGGAGGGCGTGGAGTTTGTCTGGCTCGCCGCGCCCAAGGCCTTCCTGGGCGATGACCACGTCACCAAGGTGCGCGCCCAGCGCGTCCATCTGGGCATCCCGGACGCCAGCGGCCGCCAGGCCCCGCAGATCGTCGAGGGTAGCGACTACGACCTGGACGCCGACATGGTGATCAAGGCGCTCGGTTTCGACGCCGAGGACCTGCCGACCCTGTTCGCGTGCGAAGAGCTGGAGACCACGCGCTGGGGCACGGTCAAGGTCGACTTCCGCAACCTGATGACCAGCCTGGACGGCGTGTTCGCCGCTGGCGACATCGCGCGCGGCGCCAGCCTGGTGGTCTGGGCGATCCGCGACGGCCGCGACGCCGCCGAGCAGATCGACGGCTACATCAAGCGCCAGGCCAGTGGCACCACCGCCGGGGCCCGTCCGGCCGAGGCGGTGGCGGCGGAGTAGGGCGGGGCGCGATGTATCGCCTGTTCGCCGATCCGACCTCGGGCAACTGCTACAAGGTTGCGCTGATCCTGCATCTGACCGGGCAGGAGGCGCAGATCGTGCGCACCTCCGTCATCGAGGGGCACACGCAGGACCCGCGCTTCCGGGCGTTGAACCCGGACGGGCGGGTGCCGTTCCTGCAGTTTCCCGACGGCCGCGCGATGGGGGAATCCAACGCGCTGCTGCTCTCGCTCGCCCGCGGGACGGCATACCGGCCGGCCGACCCGGTTGAGGAGGACGCGCTGCTCGCGTGGCTGTTCTTCGAGCAGTACAGCTTCGAGCCCAACATCGCCACGGCGCGTGTCTGGCGGCACTTCACCGGCGTGCCCGAAGGGCATGCGGAGGTGCTGGCGGCAAAGATGGCGAACGGCGCGCATGCACTGAAGGTGCTTGACCAGGCGCTGGAGACGCGGGCGTTTCTGGCTGGCCAGCACTTCACGGTCGCCGACATCGCGCTCTATGCCTACGCGCATCTAGCCGGTGAGGGTGGGTTCGACCTGAACGACTATCCAGCCGTACGCGCCTGGCTGGCGCGGGTCTCCGACCAGCCGGGCTTTCTGGACATGCCGGCGCTGTTCGCCAATGCGCCGACGGTCGATTTCGACGACGCCCTCGCGGCGGCATAACCCGCGCCCGCTGCGGCGGGCCGCGTGATCAGCGATGAAGAGGAACGATGCCATGACCAGCGTTTGGGGCCAGGGCCAGGACGCCATCCGCGCGTGGGAGGAGAACGCCCGCACGCTGAGCGAGAGCGGTCTCTACGATCCGTCGGAGGAGCACGACGCCTGCGGCGTCGGCCTGATCGCCTCGGTCGACGGCAGCGCGCGGCGGGACGTCGTACAGGCCGGGATCGACGCCCTGAAGGCGGTCTGGCACCGCGGCGCGATCGACGCCGACGGCAAGACCGGTGATGGCGCGGGCATCCACGTCGAGATTCCGCAGGACTTCTTCCACGAGCACATCGCCGCCGCCGGCCATAAGCCGGGCCCGGAGCGCGTCGCCGTGGGCATGATGTTCCTGCCGCGTACCGACCTGGACGCCCAGGAGCGTTGCCGCGTCATCGTCGAGCGCGAGATCCTGAAGTACGGCTATACGATTTACGGCTGGCGTCAGGTCCCGGTGAACACCGAGGTGATCGGCGAGAAGGCCAACGCGACCCGGCCGGAGATCGAGCAGATCATGATCTCCAACGCGCGCGGGCGGTCGGCCAGCGACTTCGACCTGGACCTCTACGTCATCCGCCGGCGGATCGAAAAGGCGGTCGCGGAGGAGTCGATCAAGGACTTCTACTGCTGTTCCCTGTCGTGCCGCTCGATCATCTACAAGGGCATGTTCCTGGCCGAGCAGCTGACCTCTTTCTACCCCGACCTGGAGGATCAGCGCTTCGTCTCGTCCTTCGCGATCTTCCACCAGCGCTACTCGACCAACACCTTCCCGACCTGGCCGCTGGCCCAGCCGTTCCGCGTGCTGGCCCACAACGGCGAGATCAACACGCTGCGCGGCAACGTGAACTGGATGAAGGCGCACGAGTGCCGCCTGGAC
The DNA here is from genome assembly GCF_000515255.1 of Rhodovibrio salinarum DSM 9154. Taxonomy (NCBI): domain Bacteria; kingdom Pseudomonadati; phylum Pseudomonadota; class Alphaproteobacteria; order Rhodospirillales; family Rhodovibrionaceae; genus Rhodovibrio; species Rhodovibrio salinarum. The sequence goes on from NZ_KI911559.1 coordinate 1,317,525, forward strand.
CATCCGCGTTTCGGGGAGCGGATCGAGGACGTGAAGCCGGTGGTGCAGGCGGGTTCGAGCGATTCGGCCGCGCTTGACGCCACCTTCGAGCTTCTGGTGCGGGCCGGCCGTTCGGTGCCGATGGCGAAGACGTTGCTGATCCCGGAATCCTTCTCCGCCGACCGGTCGATGCCGGAAGAGCTGAAGGACCTCTACCGCTACTGCAACTCGGTGATGGAGCCGTGGGACGGCCCGGCGGCGATCTGCGCCTTCGGCGGCCGCTGGGTGCTGGGCGGCATGGACCGCAATGGCCTGCGTCCGCTGCGCTACACCGTCACCGACGACGGTCTGCTGTTCGTTGGCTCCGAGACCGGCATGGTTCGCCTGAACGAGCAGAACATCATCGAGAAGGGCAAGATCGGCCCCGGGCAGATGATCGCCGTCGATCTCGAGGAGGGACAGCTCTACCACGACGGTGAGCTCAAGCACATGCTGGCCACCCAGCAGCCGTTCGGCGAGTGGGTGCAGCAGATCACCAAGATCGACGACATCGTACGTCCGGATCACGGCGAGCACGCGGAATACGACAAGCCGGGCCTGCGCCGTCGTCAGCTCGCCTTCGGGCAGACGATGGAGGACATGGAAATGGTCCTCCACCCGATGGTCGAGGACTCCAAGGAGGGCCTCGGCTCGATGGGCGACGACACGCCGCTCGCCGTGCTGTCCGACCGCTATCGGCCGCTGCACCACTTCTTCCGGCAGAACTTCAGCCAGGTCACCAACCCGCCGATCGACTCCCTGCGGGAGAAGATGGTGATGACGCTGAAGACCCGCCTGGGCAATCTCGGCAACATCCTGGACGAGGACGCCAGCCAGTGCCGGCTGCTGCAGTTGGACAGCCCCGTCCTGACCAACGCCGAATTCGAGTCCATGCGCGCCTACATGGGCGATACGGTGGCGGAGATCGACTGCACGTTCGACCCCGCCGGCGGCGAGGCGGCGATGCACGCGGCCCTGCTGCGCGTCCAGCAGGAGGCCGAGGATGCGGTGCGCGGCGGCTGCGAGCACGTCGTGCTGTCGGACAAGGCGCTCGGTGCCGACAAGGCGCCGTTGCCGATGATCCTCGCGACCGGCGGCGTGCACACCTACTTGATGCGTCAGAAGCTGCGTACCTTCACCTCGCTCAATGTGCGCTCGGGCGAGTGCCTGGACGTGCACTACTTCGCCGTGCTGATCGGCGTCGGCGCGACCACGGTGAACGCCTATCTGGCCCAGGAGTCGATCGCCGACCGGCACGCCCGTGGCCTGTTCGGCGACTGGAGCCTCGAGACCTGCCTGCAGCACTTCAAGAAGGCGGTCGACGAGGGGCTGCTCAAGATCATGTCCAAGATGGGCATCTCGGTGCTGGCCTCCTATCGCGGCGCCTACAACTTCGAGGCGGTCGGCCTGTCGCGCACGCTGGTCGACGAGTTCTTCCCCGGCATGCCGTCGCGGATTTCCGGCATCGGCCTGTCGGGCCTGCAGCAGAAGGTGCTGGAGCTGCACGAACGCGCCTGGGCGGAGGACTTCATCGCCCTGCCGGTGGGTGGCTTCTACAAATACCGCCGGCGCGGCGAGCGGCACTCCTGGGACGGCCAGTTGATCCACGTGATGCAGTCGGCCGTGGCCAGCGACAGCTACTCGACCTTCAAGAAGTTCTCCGAGGGCGTGCGCAACCTGCCGCCGACTACGCTGCGCGATCTGCTCGACTTCAACACCAAGGACATCAGCCCGGTGTCGGTCGAGGAGGTCGAATCGATCACCGCGATCCGCAAGCGCTTCGTCACCCCGGGCATGTCGCTGGGCGCGATGAGCCCGGAGGCGCACAAGACGCTGAACATCGCGATGAACTCGATCGGCGCCAAGTCCGACAGCGGCGAGGGCGGCGAGGATCCGGCGCACTTCAAGCCGGACGAGAAGGGCAATAACCCGAACTCCGCGATCAAGCAGGTTGCCTCGGGCCGCTTCGGTGTGACGGCGGAATACCTGAACAACTGCCGGGAGATCGAGATCAAGGTCGCCCAGGGCGCCAAGCCCGGCGAGGGCGGCCAGCTGCCCGGCTTCAAGGTGACCGACATCATCGCCAAGCTGCGCCACGCCACGCCGGGCGTGCCGCTGATCAGCCCGCCGCCGCACCACGACATCTACTCGATCGAGGATCTGGCGCAGCTGATCTACGATCTAAAGCAGATCAACCCGGATGCGGAGGTCTGCGTCAAGCTGGTCGCGCGCTCGGGCATCGGCACGATCGCCGCGGGCGTGGCCAAGGCGAAGGCGGACGTCATCCTGATCGCCGGCCACAACGGCGGCACGGGCGCGAGCCCGCTGACCTCGATCAAGTACGCCGGCATCCCCTGGGAGCTGGGACTGTCGGAGGTGCACCAGGTACTCACGCTCAACCGCCTGCGTCACCGGGTGAAGCTGCGCACCGACGGCGGCCTGAAGACCGGCCGGGACATCGTCACCGCGGCGATCCTGGGCGCGGAGGAGTTCGGCGTGGGCACCGCCTCGCTGGTGTCGGTCGGCTGCATCATGGTCCGGCAGTGCCACTCCAACACCTGCCCGGTCGGCGTGTGTACGCAGGATGAGAAGCTGCGTGAGAAGTTCACCGGCACGCCGCAGAAGGTGGTGAACCTCTTCTCCTTCATGGCGGAGGAGGTGCGCGAGGTGCTGGCGTCGCTGGGCGCGCGCACGCTGAACGAGGTGATCGGCCGGACCGAGCTCCTGCATCAGGTGAACCGAGGCGCGCCGAACCTGGACGACCTCGACCTGAACCCGCTGCTGGCGCGCCCCGATCCGGGCGAGTACGCCACCTACTGCACCCGCCAGGGCCGTAACGAGGTGAACGATACCCTGGACGCCCAGATGGTGGAGGACGCCCGCACGCTGTTCACCGATGGCGAGAAGATGCAGCTGCAGTACACCATCCGGAACACCCAGCGGGCGATCGGCACGCGCCTGTCCTCGCACATCGTGCGCAAGTTCGGCATGAACGGGTTGCGTCCTGGCCACGCCACCGTGCGCCTGCGCGGCTCCGCCGGTCAGTCGCTGGGCGCGTTCGCCGTCCGGGGGCTGAAGCTGGAGGTGTTCGGCGACGCCAACGACTACGTCGGCAAGGGCCTGTCGGGCGGGACCATCGTCGTCCGGCCGACCACCGCGAGCCCGCTGGAAAGCCAGAAGAACTCGATTATCGGCAACACGGTGCTGTACGGCGCCACCAGCGGCCGGTTGTTCGCCGCTGGGCAGGCCGGGGAGCGCTTCTGCGTGCGCAACTCGGACGCCGTCGCCGTGGTCGAGGGCTGCGGGGCCAACGGCTGCGAGTACATGACCGGCGGCACCGCAGTGATCCTGGGCAACGTCGGCCCGAATTTCGGTGCCGGCATGACTGGCGGCATGGCCTACATCTACGATCCCGACGGCGATTTCGAACGCCGGGTCAATCCGGACCAGGTGATCTGGCAGCGCATCCAGACCGATTACTGGGAAGGCGTGGTCCGTGACCTGATCGCCGAGCACGTCCGCGAGACCCAGTCCCGCTTCGCCGAGCGGTTGCTGATCGACTGGCAGAGCGAGCGGGAGCACTTCTGGCAGGTGGTGCCCAAGGAGATCATCCCGCACCTGGAACAGCCGCTCACCCACGAAGGCCGCGAAGCCCGCGCGGAGCCCGCGGAGTAGGGCACGGCGCGTGGCTATAGGATTGACGGAGGCCGGCCGGTGCCCTGTGGCGCCGGCCGGCCTTTTTTTTGACCAGGGCGCTGGTCTGTTCCGGATGGCGTGGTTGAAGGCGGTATCTGAGGGAACGTTGCTGTAGCGCTAACCTACTGAATCAAAGAAGAAAAAGCGGTCCCTGCGAAGTCGGAGGTTGGCCACGCGCTCAACGGGAAAGGCGGGTCGGTCCGGGGCGCTAACCCGGTTGAACACCCTTTGGCTGGGGACGACATGATCGCTCGGAGGCGGAAGAGATGAAGGGAGAAGTCCGCGATGAGCGACGATACCCGCAAACGCACGACGACCGATGCTGGCGTCCCTGTCTCCAGCGATGAACATGCGCTGACGGTCGGACCGAACGGGCCGATCGTGCTGCACGATCACTATCTGATCGAGCAGATGGCCAACTTTAACCGGGAACGGATTCCCGAACGCCAGCCGCACGCCAAGGGCGGTGGCGCGTTCGGCCGGTTCGAGGTGACGCAGGACGTGTCCGCCTACACCAAGGCCGACTTCCTGCAGCCCGGCAAGAAGACCGACGTTCTGATCCGCTTCTCGACGGTCGCGGGCGAGCGCGGCAGCCCGGACACCTGGCGTGACCCGCGCGGGTTCGCGGTGAAGTTCTACACCGAGGAAGGCAACTTCGACATGGTGGGGAACAACACCCCCGTGTTCTTCCTCCGCGACCCGATGAAGTTCCAGCATTTCATTCGCTCGCAGAAGCGTCGCGCGGACACCGACATGCGCGACCATGACATGCAGTGGGACTTCTGGACCCAGTCGCCGGAGTCCGCGCACCAGGTGACCTGGCTGTTCGGCGATCGGGGAATCCCGGCGTCCTGGCGCCATATGAACGGCTATTCCAGCCACACCTATATGTGGGCCAACGCCGACGGGAAGAAGTTCTGGGTCAAGTACCACTTCAAGACGGATCAGGGCATCAAGAACCTGACCCAGGACGAGGCGGACCGGCTCGCTGGCCAGGATCACGACTATCATAAGCGCGATCTCTACAACGCGATCGACCAGGGCAACCATCCGAGCTGGACGCTGTACGTCCAGATCATGCCGTTCGAGGATGCGGAGACCTATCGCATCAATCCGTTCGACCTGACCAAGGTCTGGCCGCACCAGGACTACCCGCTGATCGAGGTTGGCAAGCTGACGCTCGACCGGAACCCGAGCGACTACCACACCGAGATCGAGCAGGCGGCGTTCGAGCCGAACAACCAGGTCCCGGGCACCGGCTTCAGCCCGGACAAGATGCTGCTCGCCCGGGTGTTCTCCTATGCCGATGCCCATCGGTCGCGGATCGGCGTGAACTACAAGCAGATCCCGGTGAACGCGCCCAAATGCCCGGTGCACAGCTACAGCAAGGACGGGGCGATGCGCGTGCAGAAGGTGTCCGATCCCGTCTACGCGCCGAACACCAAGGGCGGTCCGCAGGCTGATCCCGAGGCCTACCCGGAGGCGGCGACCTGGTACACGGACGGCGAATTCGTCCGGAACGCCTACACGCTCCGGCAGGACGATGACGACTTCGGTCAGGCCCGCGCCCTGGTCCGCGAGGTGATGGATGAGGCCGCCCGCGAACGGCTGGTCAGCAACGTCGTCGGGCATCTGCTGGGCGGCGTGTCCGAGCCGGTGCTGCAGCGCGCGTTCGACTATTGGCGCAACGTCGATCCCGAGATCGGCGAGCGCATCGAACGTGGCGTGCGCGAGGCGTCGAAGGCGGCCGCTGAATAGGTCGCCCACCGCCTGTTCGCGCCCCCGCGGCTGGCTGCCAGCCTATCCTCGGCGTTGCCGGCTCCTCGACAGGGGCTGGTAACGCCGAATTTCGTTTGCCCTGTCTCTCCCGACTGTTGGATCGCCGGACGGTCAGGGGGTCGTTATTCCGCCGACGCGGCCAGCTATCCTGCACGTAACAAGGCCCGGACCGCGTCGGCGGCCCGGGCCTTGTGATGGATGCGACGATGGGGTGGTGGAGGATCAGGTCGGCTGCGGGGTCGGGTCCCAGCCGCCGCGATCGTCGCCGCGCGTGCCCTGGCCGGCGTTGGGAACGCTGGCGGCAGGTTTGCTGCTGGCGCCGCCGCTGCCACCGCCGCCGCGGGAGATATCCTGGCCCTGCATGATCGCCTGCGCCTCCTCGGCGGAGATGGTCTCGTACTCCAGCAGGCCGCGGGTGAGGCGATGCAGATCGTCGATGTGCTCGGTGAGGACGGTGCGTGCGCGTTTCTCGGCCTCGTCGATGACCCGGCGCACCTCCTCGTCGATCAGCCGGGCGGTGTGTTCGCTGACCTGGCCCTCGCGGGAGATGCCGTCGCCCAGGAAAACCTCCTGGTCGCTGCCGCCGGCGTAGTTCAGCGGGCCCAGGCGCTCGCTCATGCCCCACTCGGTGATCATCCGCTGGGCCAGCTCGGTGGCCTGCTTGATGTCGTTGCCCGCGCCGGTGGTGATGTCCTCGGTGCCGTAGATCAGCTCCTCGGCCAGCCGGCCGCCGAACATCATCGCCAGCCGGCCTTCGATCTCCATCTTCTGGTAGCCGTAGCGGTCCTTCTCCGGCAGCGCCATGGTGACGCCCATCGCCTGGCCGCGCGGGATGATGGTGATCTTGTGCAGCGGGTCGTTGCCCGGCACGAACAGCGAGACGATCGCATGGCCGGCCTCGTGATAGGCGGTCAGCTCCTTCTCCGCCTCGTCCATCACCATGGAGCGCTTCTCCGCGCCCATCAGGATCTTGTCGCGGGCCTTCTCGAAGTCGTCCATCGTGACCATGCGCTTGTTGGCGCGCGCGGCGATCAGGGACGCCTCATTGACCAGGTTGGCGAGGTCCGCGCCGGAGAAGCCCGGCGTGGCGCGGGCGACCTTGCGCACCTCCACGTCGGGCGCACAGGGCACCTGGCGGGTGTGCACCTGCAGGATCTGCTCGCGGCCCATCACGTCCGGGTTGGGGACAGTGATCTGCCGGTCAAACCGGCCCGGGCGCAGCAGCGCCGGGTCGAGCACGTCCGGGCGGTTGGTGGCGGCCACCATGATCACGCCCTCGTTCTTCTCGAACCCGTCCATTTCCGCCAGCAGCTGGTTCAGGGTCTGCTCGCGCTCGTCGTTGCCGCCGCCGAGGCCGGCGCCGCGCTTGCGCCCGAGCGCGTCCAGCTCGTCGATGAAGACGATGCAGGGCGCATTCTTCTTGGCCTGCTGGAACATGTCGCGCACGCGGCTGGCGCCCACGCCGACGAACATCTCGATGAAGTTGGAGCCGGAGATGGTGAAGAACGGCACGTTCGCCTCGCCGGCGATCGCGCGGGCGAGCAGCGTCTTACCGGTGCCCGGAGGGCCCACGAGCAGCATGCCCTTGGGAATCTCGCCGCCCAGCTTCTGGAACTTACCGGGATCGCGCAGGTAATCGACGATCTCTTCCAGCTCCTGCTTGGCCTCGTCGATACCGGCGACGTCATCGAACTTCGCCTTCCGGCTATCCTCGGTCAGCATCTTGGCCTGGGACTTGCCGAACTGCATCGCCCCGCCGGCACCGCCGCCGCGGGCGCGGCTCATGAAGTAGATCACGACACCGATCAGCAGCAGCATCGGGAACCAGGACAGCAGCACGGACCAGATGGTGCGGCCGTCTTCCACCGGCTTGACCTGGATGCGCACCCCGTTGTCGCGGAGCTGCTGCGTCGGGGTCGCGCCTTCGGGGGCGAAGGTGTTGAACTTCTGCCCGCCGGACAGGGTGCCGGTGATGTTGCCGCCCTGCATCGTGACGGAGCGGACTTCCCCCGATTCAACCCGGTCGATGAAACTGCTGTAGCTCAGGTCCTGGCCGACGTCGTTGCTGCCCTCGCTCTGCGCGAAGACGAGGAACATCGCGACCACGAGACCCAGGACAATGAAGGGGAGGAACTTGCGAAGGCGTTCGTTCATGAAGAGATTCGCCTGTTGCGTTCGGGTGGTCCCGCGCGGCAGGCGCGCGCGCCGCGACCTCATGCTGCGTCGATTGGGCGGCGCGCGCCAGGCGCAGGTTTCTACTGTGTTAAGAACGTCTACAGGGCAAGTGGGGGTCCACGCTAGGGCGTCAAGGTGATGTCACTCGGCGCTCGCACAGCGTGCAGGCTTCAGACAGGGCCGCTGACGCCCTGTCCGACGCCTCCGCGCGTGTCACGGTGCTGCGTCACGGGCGCGCAGGTACCCGGCTGGTTGGGAACGCCGCCGCCAAAGCTGTGGAAGCCGCACGGTTTGCTAGATCAGATGATGGTTTTGCCCCTTTGAACGCGCCCGTGCTGCGCGGTTCGGTGGTTTCCTCTCGATCTGCTTGAACCTGCGGGGCGAACGTGCTTGAGGGGGCAGCCGGTTGAAGGGGAGGGATGCCATGGCGCAAAGCGCAACCGACGGACGTTTGGCCGATCGAACGGTGCTGGTCACGGGCGCGGGGTCGAGCGGGCCCGGCTGGGGCGTGGGCAAGGCGATCGCGGCGGCCTGCGCGCGCGCCGGGGCCCGGGTCGCCTGCCTGGACGTCAAGCTGGACAACGCCCGGGAGACCGCCGGAATCCTCGAGGAGGAAGGCGGCACCACGCTTGCCCTGCAGGCGGACGTCACCGACAGCGCCCAGGTCGAGGCCGCCGTGCGCCAGGTGCTGGACGCCTGGGAGCGGCTCGACGTGCTGGTCAACAACGTCGGCATCCTGGAGCTGGGCGGCCCGGTCGAGGCGAGCGAGGAGTCCTGGGACCGGGTGATGGACGTCAACCTCAAGTCCATGTTCCTGACCTGCAAGCATGCGATCCCCGCGATGCAGGCCCAGGGCCGGGGCGCGATCGTCAACGTCGCCTCGATCGCCGCGACTCACTGGACCGGGATTCCCTATATCTCCTATGCCTCCAGCAAGGCGGGCGCGGTGCAGTTCACCCGCCAGGTGGCCCTGCAGCATGCCAGGGAAGGGATTCGCGCCAACGCCATCCTGCCCGGTCTGCTGGACACGCCGATGGTCCGAGCGCCGTTGAAGGACCACTATGCCGACGGTGACGTCGAGGCGATGATCGCCAAGCGCGATGCGATGTGCCCGACCGGCAAGATGGGCGACGCGTGGGACATCGCCCATGCGACCGTGTTCCTGGCGAGCGACGAGGCCAAGTACATCACCGGCACCGACCTTGTGGTCGACGGCGGCATCACCGCGAAGTTCGCGTAAACCGGCTCGATGACTTGGCTCAGGCCTCCGCGGCCAAGCGCCCGTCTTCGAGGGTTGCGGCGTGGTCGCAGTATTGGTCTCGCAAGCCCCGGCTATGGCTGATGAGCAGAAGCCCGATCGCGCGCTTTCGTGCCAGTGCGCTCAGCCGGTCGAGAAGCCCCTTCTGTTCGAGCGCGTCCAGTTGTGCCGTGACCTCGTCGCAGATCAGGACCCGAAGGCCCGGATGGAACAGTCGGGCAAGGGAGACGCGCGCGAGCTCTCCGCCCGAGAGTTCGCAGGGGTGGCGGTTCAGCCATGCGGAGGAAATGCCAAGGGCCGTGACCGCCTCTTCGTCCGGCGTGCCGCCGTTGGCCAGGATGCGTTTCACCTTCCAGCGCGGATCGACGGCCAGCTCCGCATTCTGCGGGGCGTACTGCACCGGGGCGGGACGGCCAGATGCCACGGGTCTCAGCGGTGCGTCGTCGAGACACACGCTTCCGGCCTTTGGGCGGAGGCGGCCAGCAAGCAAGCGGCCCAGTGTGCTCTTGCCGCTGCCCGAGGTGCCGCCAAGCCCAAGGATCTCGCCCGGCGTGAGCGACAGACTGATCCCGTCGACGACGTGGGTTTCGTCATAGCCAAAGCGCAGGTTGCAGGCGGTCAGCATGCCCCCTCCGGGATTTGCGCCTCCCAGAGCGCGCGCGAGAAGGGATGCTGGAGCGCGGCACCGCCTCCGGCAAAGGCCGAGGCGCACGTGGTCTCGACGGCTCGGCCCTGACTGAGCACCAGCACCCGGTCTGCAATACGGGCGAGGCGCGGTAGGTCGTGGCTCACCACCACGAGGCCATGGCCCGCTTGCGCGAAACCGGACAGCATCGCCATGACGTGATCCGCAGCTTCTGGGTGGAGACCGACAGTCGGTTCGTCCACCACGAGCCAGTCGGCGCCGCTTGCGAGCGCAGTGGCCAGAAGCGCGCGCCGTGCCATGCCGCCAGAGAGTTCGTGCGGATAGCGCCCGACAAGGGTTTTGGACAGGCCGACGCGGGTAAGCAGGGCACCGGGATCGCAACGTTGCCGAAGAAGGCGCTGGATCTGGCGTCCGAGCGGTGCCAGCGGATCCAGAGCGTCGAGCCGCTGGGGGGCGAGGGCGATGTCGCGCGGTCCCGGAGGGCTGCCATCAATCGCGATCCAACCCTCTGTTCGCGCCCCGGCGGGAAGGACGCCGGCCAATGCCGCCGCGATCAGGCTCTTGCCAGCCCCCGAGCTGCCGGCGATGCCGAGGATCTCCCCGCGCGCGAGGGAAAAATTCAGGTCTTCGAGTGCCTGGAAAGGCGGGCGGCCAGGTGGGGCGAAGGTGAGCCCGAAATGCGCGACGCCCAGGGTCATGTACCACCTCCTGGTGGAGCTGCGGCGGTACGCAGGGCCTCGCCGAAGCGCTCGAAGGCAAGCGCCACGAGCACGAGACCCAGCCCCGGCGCAGCGGCGACCCACCAGCGCCCGGCGATGATCTCGCGTAGCGAGTCCGAAAGCATGACACCGACCGAGGGCAGGTGCGGTTCGATTCCCAGGCCGATGAAGCTCAATCCCGCCTCATGCAGAATCGCGTGGGGGAAGATCAGTACGAAACCCGCCACGATCTGCGGCAGTAGATGCGGTGCCAGGTGATGCCGTGCGACCCAACTGCGGGAGCGCCCCAGCGCCCGCGAGGTCGCGACGTAGTCGGAGGCGGCGACGGTCTGCGCCTCGTGCCGGAGCAGACGCGCAAGCCGCGGCCAATGGGTGAAGGCCACGGCGAAGACGACCCCCGTGGTGCCGCCGCCCAGGGCGAAGGCCACCATGATCAGCAGCACGAAATGCGGCAGGCCGAGCACCAGTTCGGTCAGCAGACCGACGAGGTGATCCGCCCACCGTCCCAGGACCGCGACGAGGGCGAGACCGAGGGCGATGGCGGTCGAGACGATCGCGGCCAGCAGCCCGACCTGCACACTCATCGCCAAGGCGGCGAGTGTGCGTGCGGCCACGTCGCGCCCCAGGCTGTCGGTCCCAAAGGGATGCGCAGGGGTGGGAGCCTGGCCCACCGCGCGTGCGTCGACCCCGAGCCAGGAGGCGGGCAACACGGCCGCACCGGCGAGGATCAGTAGCACCAGCCCGGCAGCCCAGGCGCCGCGCCATGCTGGATGGCGGGTGGGCCGCGTCCCGCCGGGCCCGCGCGAGAGAATCTCAAGCGCCGTCATGCCGACGCCTGCCGCAGCCTTGGGTCGGCGAGATGCGCCGCGATGTCCGCGAGGAGATTGCCGCAAAAGACGAAAAGCAGCGTCGCCAGCCCGATCCCCATGAGCAACGACGCATCGGCCCCCGTGGCGGCCTGCACGGTCGCCTGTCCGAGGCCAGGCCAGGCGAACACCGTCTCCGCCAGCACCGAACCGCCGAAGAGTTCGCCAGCGCCCGCCAGATGCAGCGTCAGCGCTGGACCGACGGCATGCCGCAGCCCGGCCCCGAAGGCGATACGCCACCACGACAGACCGTGCGCGCGCAGGTGGAGCGCGGCGGGGCCGTCGAGAAAGGCCACCAGTCGCTGGCGGGTGTGCAGGATGAGCGGCGCTGTCCCAACGACCGAGAGCGTGGCGACGGGCAGGACGAGGTGTCTGAGGCTGTCAAGCCAGCCGGTTTCCTCTGCCGTCAGGCCGGGCGGCGCTGCGCAGCAGGCGGGTAGCCAGCCCAGCCCCACGGCGAACAGCGCGATCAGCAGGATCGCGATCCAGAAACCCGGGCTGGCCGTGAGCACCACCGCCGCCGTCCGGATGGTCCTGTCCGCGATCCCGCCCCGCGCCGCCGCGGCGGCGATGCCAAGCCCCGTGCCGAGGATGAAGGAGACGGCGAAGGCGCTGCCGATCAGCGCGAGCGAAGTCGGGAAGCGGCGGGCGATCACCTCCGCGACGGGCGCGTCAAAGGTGAGGGAGCGGCCCAGGTCGCCGTGCAAAACGCCACCCAGCCAAGTTGCGAAGCGCGCGGGTGCCGGGCGGTCGAGGCCCCAGGTCGCGGCGATCGCCTGCCGCTGCTCGGGCCCGATGAGCGAGGTACGGTCGCCCACATAGGCCTGCACCGGATCGATGGGCGCCAGCGAGATCAGCGTGAACAACCCGACCGCCGCCAGTGGCAACAGCCAGGCAAGACGCACCAGCCGCCCCAGTAGAAGCTGGCGCAGCCAGATCATTCGCCGCAGGTCCAGCGCCAGTCGGGCAGGTCGTGGGTGATTGGGAAGCCGTGGCCGTGCGGATGGATCTGCCGCTTGCCGGTGTCGAGGCACTCGGAGACCCAATAGGAGTGTTCGAGGTTCACCATCCAGGCCCAGGCGGCGTCACCCTTCGCACTGAAGCCGGTCTCGCCGTCCCACGCAGCCGCTTGCCACTCGGGCAGCGAGGCCTCCAGGCTGGGCGCGCGTTCGGCCGCCTCAAGGTGGGCGTTGACGGTGGCGTTGTCGTAGAACCCGGGGTTGAAGTAGCCCATTCCGGCGAAATCCCCGTGGTAGATGTGAGAGATCTCAGAGGGGTCATGCGCCCCCCAGCCCAGCACCACGACCTGCGAGTGCATCATCGTTCGGATCTCCTCCCAGCTCCGGCCCGTGGGACGGGCCGCGATGCCGATGCCACGCAACTGCTGCGCCGCGCCGAGCGCCAGCGCCTGTCGGGTGCTGTCGCCTGCCGGGTAGACGATGGAGAAGGTGGCGTCGCGGCCATCCTTCTCGCGCGTGCCGTCGTTGTCCGTGTCCTGCCAGCCCGCTGCTTTCAGGGTCGCGCGGGCGGCCTGGGGATCGTTGCCGGGGATTGCGCCCTCTGGGTTGCCCCAAGGCAGCCCGTCAGCCGGGCCGGTGGCGGGGCGGCCGTGGCCGTTGAGCGCAAGGGCGACCAGAGCCTCGCGGTCGAGCGCCTGGTTCACCGCCACGCGGATCGCCCGGTCGGCGGTTACGTCGTTGCCGATGGGCACGCCGCTTTCGGTGGTCTTGCCCGTGTCTGGCACCATGGGGAACATGAGACCGCGGTTGTCCACGGTCTCGACGTGCAGCGCCTCCATGCCGTTGGGCGGCGCGTCCGCCTGCGACGAGGGCACGGCCACGAGATCGGCCTCTCCCGTGCGCGCGAGCGATAGTGCGGCCTCCTCGGAGCCGAAGATGAAGGTCACGCGCTCGAACGGCACGTCACCGCCGTGCCAATATGGGTTCGGCTCGACGATCAGGTGCTCGCCCTCGCGCCATTCGACCATGCGGAACGGCCCGGAGCCGATGGGCTTGCGGGCATAGTTCGGGCCGTAGGCATCGGCCGGCACGATGCCAAGCGTGGCGAGTTCGTTGGTAAAAGAGATGCGCGGCTCGGAGAGTTCGAGCTCTACCTGGTGTGGGCCCGTAACCCGGGCGGCTTCGAAACCGGTCAGGTCGACCAGCCCTCCCGCGTCTCGGGCCGTGTTGAAGGTGAAGGCCACGTCCTCCGGCGTCACGGGTGTTCCGTCGGAAAAGCGGGCGTCGTCCCGCAGGGTGATGGTCCAGAGCGTGCGGTCCTCCGACAGCGACCATTCGGTGGCGAGGTCACCCTTGAGCGCAAGTTCCGCATTGCGGCGTAACAGGGTCGACTGGAAGAGCGGGTTGCCGTAGCTGCCCCAGCCGGTGATAGGGTCGAAGCCAGTTTCGGGTTCGCCTCCCACTGCCAGCACGAGCGGTCGCGCCTGTGCAGTGACCGCTCCGAGCAGGGCCAGGAGGGCGGCTGCGAGCAGGGTGGACTTAAAAAATCTACGCATCTCGACTCCGGTATGCAAAATGACTTGCATATTCATACGCTGCTTGTCGGAGAGGTAAAGGGCTTGCGTCTGGCGGGCCGGACGGAAACCGTCTGCTGGAACAGCAAGAGGGAAAGGCTATGGCGCGGATCACGGTGTCTATCGAAGACGAGCTGTTGGCAGAGCTCGACAGCTACATGACGCGCTCGGAGGCGACCAATCGCTCCGAGGCGATGCGAGACCTGATCCGCCGCGCGTTGACGCGGGACGCGCCAGAGGAGGCCGAGTGTATCGGGGTGGTGAGCTACACCCTGGAGCTCTCGACCCGCGACCTGGGCCGTCGCGTCCCCCAGAGCCGCCATGCCCGGCACGACCAGACCGTGGCGGCGCTATCGGTGCCGGTGGACCACGATGCCGCGGTCGAGGTGACGGTGATGCGCGGCGCGGTCGGGGCCGTGGAGGACTTCGCCAACGGCCTCTTCTCCGAACGCGGCGTCAAACACGGGCGGCTGGCGCTGATTCCCGTCGAGGCCCGCGAAGACGTCCATTCCCACGGCCGTGGTGAGCCGCATGTCCACAGTCACTACAAGGTTCGCGACGGCTTTTGACCCCCTCACTGTGAGTGAGCCGTCACCTGCGGGTCTCTCGCAGCTACTGTTTTTCCGGATGGATCAGAGACTGATCTGGCGGCTGTAAGGCTGGGTCACGATCCCCGCCACGGATCCCTCTCTACGTGGAGACAAGGAGTGCGCGTACGAAAAGCCCCGCCGGAGCGGGGATCCGGCGGGGCTCAACGCAATCAGGGTAGGCGCCGCAGCGGCCGGTCCATCGGCGGGGGCTTCCGCGCGGGGTGGCGCGGGCGCGAGGGGGCCTAGGGGACCGGCCGCTGCGGGTACCTCCGGGCGCGTCGGATCCGCTGCGACACGATCCGACGCCCGGCCTGAGGCTGCCCTGGCGGGGCGACAGCCTCATAGGTGATCAATCTACAGAAAGCGGCGCGGTTGTGCTGTGACAGAGACAGGGCAAAAAGCTGTCGGCCTGACACGGCCGTGCGTGCGGTCACGCGAGTCTCTAGCCATGAGGCTTGGGGCCATGCGGCTTGATCAGGTCCAGGCCGGTTTGGCGCTACGGCGTCTTGTCACCTAGCCGGCTACGTCCCAGTCGGAAGGCCAGTGGAGCGAACACCACGACCAGGAAAATCCGCACGATGTGGTGGGTGGCGACCAGCGCGGCTTCCAGCCCCAGGGCCAGGGCGACCAGGCTCATCTCAGCGAGCCCTCCTGGCGAGTAGGCGAGGGTGAGTTCCAGGATCGGCAAACCGGTGATCAGATGGCCGACCCAGGCCGATGCCACGGCGCTGCCCAGCAGGACCACCGTGCCGCCGGCCGCCCACATCAGCGTCCGCGCGATCGCCGTTATCGGCGTACCGGCGAAGCGGCAGCCCAGCGAGCTGCCGACCACGATCTGTGCGGCTGCGATCACGGCTTGCGGCGGGCCCGCCTCGATGACCCCGCCGAGGTGGATGGCTGCGCTCAACAGCATCGGTCCGACCACCGCCGGGGCCGGGATGCGCAATAGCTGGGCACCCGCCCAGCCAAGCACGCCCGAGGCGGTCAGTAGGGCTACTTCCATGCCGCCGAGATCGGCGAGGTCCGGACCGGCGGCGGGTCGGCTGGCGGGGTCGTAGCCCATGAACAGCTGGAAGGCGAACGGCAGCACCAGCACCACGAGCAGCAGGCGTCCGGCGTGGGTGAGTGAGATCAGCCGGGAGTCGCCGCCCATGGCTTCGCCGACGAAGATCATCACCGACAGCCCGCCCGGCATCGCCGAGAAATAGCTGGTCACCCGGTCGTAGCCGGCCATGCGGCGGAAGAACCAAGCCCCGAGCATGCCTGAGACCACCGTATAGACCGACAGGATCAGCAGGCTTACCGCCCAGCCCGGTAACTGGCTGGCGATCGCCGGGGTGAAGCTGCTGCCCAGCATCACGCCGAGCACGACCACAAACCCCTCGCGCAGCCGGTGCCACAGCGCGACGGGTAACCCGGCTACCGCCGCCAGGGTGGTCGCCAGCATGGCCCCGATCATCCAGGGCAAAGGCAGACCCACGAGGTACGCCAGCCAGCCGCCGCCGGTGCCGATTGTCAGCGCCAGCAGTGCGCGCGGCCAGACTGGCGAATGCGCAGCATCTTCTGCCTGGTCGGGTGTCGCCATGCGGGCCTATGCGCTTAGTCGATCCAAGAGCCCGGCCAGGAAACGTTCGCATGCGGCCAGCTGGTCCAGGCCCACGAACTCGTCCGGCTTGTGCGCCTGGGCGATATAGCCGGGGCCGCAGACCACCGCTGGAATGCCGGCGTCCTTGAACCGTCCGGCCTCGGTGCCGAAGGCGACCTTGCCGGTGGCGTTTTTCCCCGCCAAAGCCTTCGCCAGGACGACGACATCGTCGCCGGGATCGGTATCCAGGGCCGGGAAGTGCGAGAGCCGGTGGAAACTGAAGCCGGTCTCGGCCTGTACCGACTGCATCGCCGGTTCGAGTTCCTGGCGGGCGTAATCGATCGCTTCTTGCAGGATCGCGTGCGGATCGTCGTTGGGCAGGTTGCGGATCTCGAAATGTAGCTTAGCCGCATCCGGGACGATGTTGAGCGCAGTGCCCCCCTCGAGGACGCCGACGTGAACGGTCGTGTGCGGGATGTCATAGGCGGAATCGAAGGGCCCTTCGGTGGCCTTGCGTTCCGCGATCTCGCCCAGCTTCGCTGTCAGCCGCGCGGCGGCGAGGGCGGCGTTGACGCCCTCGGGCGCGTAGGCCGAATGGCAGGCGAAGCCGCGGACCTCCGCGCACGTCGACAGCTTGCCCTTGTGCGCGTTGATCACCTCCATGCCCGTCGGTTCGCCGATGATCGCCGCGCGCGGGCGCACCTCTCGGTTCATCAGCGGCGCCAGCAGCTTCTGCACGCCCAGGCACCCGACCTCCTCGTCGTAGGAGAAGCAGAGGTGCACCGGCTCATTGAGTTGGGCCTTGGCGAAGGCGGGCGCATAGGCCAGCACCGCGGCGACGAATCCCTTCATGTCCGCCGTGCCGCGGCCGTACAGCTTGCCGTCGGCCTCGTACAGCGCGAACGGGTCGCTGCTCCAGGGCTGACCGTCCACCGGTACGACGTCGGTGTGGCCCGAGAGCGCGATACCGCCACGGTCCTGCGGGCCGATGGTGGCGTAGAGGTTGGCTTTGCGCCCCGTGTCGTCGTGGGTCAGCTCGCTTTCGATCCCCAGGTCGGCCAGCGCCGACTGCACGTAGTCGATCAGGTCCAGATTGGAGTTCCGGCTGACGGTGTCGAAGGCGATCAAGTCGCGCAAAATACGCCGGGTTTCGGCACTGGGCTGCGCTTCAGTGGACGACATTGTGGGCAAGTCTCCTTGAGCGACGCGCGCTGCCAGTGCATGCCGGGCAGGCGCGCGGGCGGACGTGTTTGCTGGTCGTCTGTAGCCGCTGTACGCGTCGATGGCCAGGGATAGGGTGGTTCTCCTGGATGCCGGATGGCCCTGATCGCCAAATGTTCTTGAATTGTTCGTTCTTTTGGTGTACTCGACAGACCTGTGCGCGTTCGGAGGTCAGTCCATGCCCATCGCTCAGCCCATCGGACCCGAGCAGGCCAACGATCGCGGCGACGTGCGCATCCTGCAGCGTCTGCTGAACGCCCAACCGGACCCGCCCGGGCTGCTGGAAGACGGGCTGTACGGATCCAACACCTGGTCCGCCCTGGTCGCCACTCGGCCCGACCACGACGCGGAGGCCCCTGTCGTACCGGACGGCCCGGATGTGGTCCGTCTGCTTGAGCGTTTGCCGGCAGGGGTCGGGGGCGCGCGGCTCGGCTGCGTGCTGGCGGAAGCGCAGAGCGAGCGGATCGTGCGTTTCCAGCCATCCCTCGTGGCGGCCATGCAGGAGGTGGGGATCGATACCCAGCTGCGCCGGGCGCACTTCCTGGCCCAGATCGCGCACGAAAGTGGGGGGCTGCGCTGGCTGGAGGAACTGGCCAGCGGGAAGGCGTACGAGGGACGGGCGGATCTTGGCAATGACCAGCCGGGTGACGGCCAGCGCTTCAAGGGCCGTGGCCTGATCCAGTTAACCGGCCGGGCGAACTACACGGCTTTCGAACGGGCGATCGGGCGCGATCTGACCTCGAGCACGGACGCCGCCGCACAGGTGGCCGCGGACCCGGATCTGTGCGTGCGTGCGGCGACCTGGTTCTGGCAGGAAAACGGGCTCAACACACTCGCCGACGCCGACGATCTCGAGGCCGTCACCCGCCGGATCAACGGCGGTCTCAACGGCCTCGACGACCGCGCCAAGTACCTCGCCCGCGCCAAGGCGGTGTTCCCGGTTCCGGTTGCCGCGTAAGCCCGGGGGTGAGCTGGGGGCGGCAGGGGGCACAAGAATTGTGCCGGCAACGCGCCGCAGCGCTGCTCAGGCGTCCTCGCCACCCTTTGCCGAATCGCCGGTGCTAGCGCATCCTCGCCGCCGCCCCCTTCCCGTAAGGCGTTCGCCGAATCGTTCATGCCCGACTTCCGTTTCGTTCACGCTGGCGACCTGCACCTGGACACGCCGTTCGACGGGTTGAGCCGTCTGGGCGGCGATCTGCCGGCCAGGCTGCGCGACGCCTCGCTCACCGCGTTCGATAACCTGGTCGCGGAGACGCTGCGGGTCGAGGCGGACGCATTGGTCCTGGCCGGCGATCTGTACGACGGTCCGGAGCGTGGCCTGCGGGCGCAGTTGCGTCTGCGTGACGGCTTCGCGCGCCTGACCCAGGCGGGCGTGCAGGTGTTTCTCGTCCATGGCAATCACGACCCGGTGGAGGAGGGCTGGTCGGCCGTCGCCTGGCCGGAGGGCGTGCATGTCTTTCCCACCCAGGAGGTGGAAGGCGTGCCGGTGCACCGGTCGGGGCGCGAAATCGCGCGGGTGTACGGCATCAGCTACGCCCGTCGGGACACGACCGACAATCTCGCCGCCCGCTTCCCCCAGACGTCCGACGCGCCGTTCGCGGTTGGCCTGCTGCACGCCAACGTCGGCAACAACCCTGCACACGCGCGCTATGCGCCGTGCGAGCTGTCGGAGCTGACGCGCGGCGGCATGGATTACTGGGCGCTCGGCCACGTTCACGACGCGCAGGTCTTGAGCGACGGTGCGGTCCATGCGGTCTACTCCGGTGTGCTGCAGGGCCGCAGCCCGAAGCCGAGCGAACAGGGACCCAAGGGTGCCTACCTCGTCGACGTCGACGACGGACGGGTCAGCGCGCTTAGTTTCCGGCCGCTCGACGTCGTGCGGTTCGAGACCCTGCAGGTCGACGTCGAGGCGGTCGCGGATACCGGTGGCCTGCAGGACGCCTTGCAGACGGCGGCTGCCGATGCCGCCGAGGCGGCCGACGGGCGCGATTTGATCCTGCGTGCCGACCTCACGGGCCGCGGGGCCGTGCATCAGCAATTGCGCCGTGGCGCAGGCGTTGAAGAGGTGCTGCAAAGCCTGCAGGAAGCCGGTACGCAGGTTGCCGGCGCGCGGGTCTGGTGGGATCGGCTGATCGACCGCACGGCCCCGCCGCTGGACAAGGACGCGATCCGCCGGCGCGGCGACTTCTCCGCCGAACTGCTGCTGCGGGCGGAGGCGCTGCTGGCCGACCCAGAGCAGTTGGACGCCTTCCTGGCCGCGCACGCGCGCCCGACCGACCGGCGCCTGCGCGCGCTGGTCGACGCGGCGGACGCGGAAACCGATCAGGCGACGTTGGCCGCGGCGCTCGACGAGGCACTCGACCGGCTGGAGCCGGAAGAATGATCATCCGCGGCTGGCAGATCGACGGCTTTGGCGCGTTCCGCGACCAGCGGTCGAGCGAGCTAGCGTCCGGTCTCTCGGTCCTGCACGGACCGAACGAAGCCGGCAAGAGCACGCTGCTCGCCTTCATCCGCGGCGTGCTGTTCGGGTTCCCCGACAAGCGCAACAAGGGCGTGCCGCTCTACGAACCGCCTGGCGGCGGGGCTTTCGGCGGCAGCGTCTTCGTCGAGCACGACGGCCGGCGCTACACGATCCATCGCCGCGCTGGCTCGCGCAACAACGCGCCGACGATCACCGACGCCGGCGGCCAAAGCGTGCCCGAGGGCGAGCTGCCGCAAATCCTGGGCGGGGCTGACAAGACGCTGTTCCAGAACGTCTTCGGTTTCTCCCTCTGGGAGTTGCAGGAGGGACAAAGCCTGACGGCCGAGGGCGTGCGCGACCGCATCTTCTCCGGCGCGGTCGCCGGCGCCGGCCTCAACGCGCGAAGGGCCGCGGAAGAGCTGGAAGCTCGTGCCAAGGACCTCTACAGCCCGAACGCCCGGCAAAAGAAGAACCAGGCGGCCAAGCTGCTGGACGAGATCCGACAGGTCGACCAGGAGCTGGTCGAGGCCAAGCGCGCCGCCCGCGACTATCCGCAGAAGGTCGAGGCCGAGCGCACGGCGGCCGCCGAGCGGAAGCGGCTGGATGGTGAGATCGCGCATTGGCAGGGCAAGCGGCGCGAACTCGACGCGCTCTTGCGCCTGTGGGAGCCGTGGTGTCAGCGCGCCCGCGCGCTGGAGACGCTGGAACGTCTGACCGGGCGCAGCCTGCCGCGGATCGATCCAGTGCCGGTCGATGATGCGCTGGACGCCCAGCAACGCCAGGTCGACGCGCTGCGCGAAAGCTTGGGGTTGCAGCGACAGCGGCTGCAGGACGCGGGCGAACTGGCGGCGCAACTGGAAGCGCAGGCGCAATCGCTTGCCCGGACGCTGCAGACGCTTGGACCGCAGTGGACGGAAGACCGCGTCGCGGCGTTCACTCTGCCGATCCCCGCGCGCGATGAGGTGCACGACTGGGAGCGTGCGCTGGATGCGGCGGACGCCGCCGTCACCAAGGCCGATGAGCAGCTCGGCGAGGCCGAGCGCCGTCGCCAGGAAAGCGCGGAACGGCATGCCAAGCTGGCGCAGGAGCTGGAGGCGCTTGCCGATCCGCCGCCGGCGTTGGCGACGCTGCAGCGCCGGCAGGCCGAGCTTGAAGACCTGCGGGCCAAGATGGACGAGCTGGCCCGTCTGCGCGACGCCGAGGGCTACGCGCAGGCGGCCTTGGAGCAGGCAGATGCGCGCGTGGACGACGCCCGGGACGAGCAGTCCGGCCGTGGCCTCGTACTCGGCGCCTTGGCTGTGGCGGTTCTGGCGGCCGTGGCGGCGGGTGTCGCCGGGGTCCAGGGCGAGCCGGTTGCGGCGGGTGCGCTGGCGGCGCTTGCGCTGGCGGCTGGCGCCGTCTCGGCGTGGCTGCATCGCCGCCGCCGGCAGGCGGCGGCGCGTGTCCAGCGGGCGGAAGCCGACCGCGACGCCAAAGCCCGGGACGTCGACCGCCAGAGCGAACGGCGGCGCACCCTGGAGCAGGAAGCCGATGCCGCCGCCCAGGCGCTCGACTTTGCCGAGAGGCCGGGGCCGGGCGAACTGGCGCGGGCTGTGACCGAACTCGGCCATCGGCTGGAGGACCGGCGCCGGCTCGACCGGCAGATTCAGGACGCGGAGGTCCAGCGTCAGGAGGTCGAGACCCGCCAGGAAGAGGTCGACCGCCGGCAGCAGACGCTGGAGAGCGCCCGCGCGGAAAACCAACGGCTGGAAGCGGCTTGGGCCGAGTGGAAGCGCGCGCGCGCCTTCCCGGAAGCCTCGCGTCCGCAAGGCGTGCTCGAGTTCGCCGAGCAGCTACGCCAAGCGCAAGACATCCTGCGGGAGACGCGCAGTCTAGAGGCCAAGCGCCAACAGCTCGACATCGCGATCGCTGGCTGGGAAGAGGCCGCGCGCGGCGTTCTACAGGCGCGCGGTGCGGACAGTGCGGCGACTGGCGAGGCGCTGATCGAGGCGTTCAACGCCTGTGCGCAGGCGATCCAGTCGGAGCAGGAGGCCTATCAGCAGGTTCGCGAGGTCGAGGCGGCGGTGCTGCGCGAGGCCAGTAACGAGCCGGCACGTGCAGCCGAACTGCGCGAGACGCTGGCCGGCGGTGATGCGCAGGCCTGGGCCGATGAACGCGAGCGGCTGGACGCCTACCTAGCCGCGCAGCAGGAGGTGCGGGACGATGCGCTCCGGCAGGAAGAGGAGGCCGCCCGCGACCGCAAGGCGGTGGAAACCTCCGACCGGATCGCGGAACTGGAGACCCGGCGCAACCAGTTGGCGGGCGAGGTCGCGCGCCTTTTCCGCCAGTGGCAGGTTTACGCTGGCGCCCAGGCGCTGATCGAAGAGACGCTGGAGCGCTTCGAACGCGAGCGTCAGCCGGCCGTGTTCGCCCGGGCGAGCGATCGGCTGGCGCGGTTCAGTCACGGCCGCTACACCCAAATCCGCCAGGCCGAAGCGGGTCAGGACTTCCGTGTGATCGATCGGGAAGGCCGAGCGGTGCAGCCGATCGACCTGTCGCGTGGTACCCGCGAGCAGCTTTATCTCGCCGTCCGGCTCGGCCTGATCGAGGAGTTCGCCCAGCGCGGCACCTCGCTGCCGCTGGTGTTGGACGAGGTTCTGGTCAACTTCGACCCCGAGCGGATGGCCGCGGTCGCCGCCGAACTCGCCCGCTTCGCCGAGGATCACCAGGTGCTGCTGTTCACCTGCCACCCGGAGATCGCCGAGCGCGTGCAGGCCAATGCGCCCGGCGCGGCCAGCATCCCGATGGCGGAGCTAGCCGCTTCTTCTTAGAAGAACACCGGGTGAGTTGGGGGGCGTGCCGGGTCTAGCTCCGGCTTCAAAGCCTTGCAGCGCAAATGCGCTCTAGACGACCGGCTGATCGTTCCGACGCAGGCGTTCGTAGTGCACGATCAGGGAGCAGATCCGGTCGATCATCATGCCCCCGGCGCCGACGATGAACAGCCAGATGCCGGCCAGCTTGAGGCTTTCCCACAGGAAGAAGACCGAGCCGACGAAGAAGCAGACGTGCCCGAGAATCCCCAGCAGGCGGTGAATCCACTCGTATTCCCGCAGCAGGGTCGAGACCGCCTGGTACTTGGTTTGCGAAACAGCGTGTTCGAGGTTCGTCATCGTATAGACAGCCAATCCATGAAGCTCCGATCCAACGCGCCACGTGGTCAGGGCGTCAGACGGGTGCAACAGGCGTCCCCGCAGCGGTCACCGTGTCTTCGCTATTCCGCCGCCTGCCGGGTCGGTTCGCCCGGCGTGCGGAACTGCGCCAGCAGCTCGGCCTCGCGGGCCTTGGCGGTCTCGGCGTTGCGCTGCTTGACCGGGCCGAAGCCGCGGATCTGCTGCGGCAGGGCGGCGAGCTCGACGGCGGTGGGCAGGCGCGCGGGCGTCAGGTCGCGGCACAGCTCCCCGACCAGTTGCTCGAAGTCGTCGCGCCACCGGCGTTCCTGCTTGCGCTCAGCCAGATAGGCGAACGGGTCGAGGGCGCTGCCGCGCAGGCGCTTGAACCGCTTGAGGACGCGGAAAACCGGGAACACCCAGGGGCCGAACTCGGTCTTCTTCGGCTCGCCCGTGGTGGGGTCGGTCTTGGCCAGGATCGGCGGGGCGAGGTGGACCGTGACCTTGGGCGCCTTGGCGAACTGGCGCTTCAGCTGCGCGTCGAACTGCCCGTCGGTGTAGAGACGGGCGACCTCGTACTCGTCCTTGATCGCCATCAGTTTGAAGGCGCTGTGGGCGACCGCCCAGGCGAAAGCGTCGCTCTCGGGATCGATCTTCCGTTCCGCCGCGCGGGCCTGCTCGACCAGCGTGCGGTACCGCTCGGCGTAGGTCGTGTCCTGATAGGCACGCAGGAAGGCGACGCGCCGGTCGATCGCTTCCTCCAGGCTGTCGGACAGCTTGTGCCAGCCCTTGGCCTGCGTGTCGTCGGCGGGCTCGATCAACGCCTCGACCGCTTGCAGATCGTGCGCGGCGCGCCGGCCCCATTCGAAGGCGCGGACGTTGCTCTCCACCGCGACGCCGTTCAGGGCGACCGCCTGCAGGATCGACTGCTTGGCGAGCGGCACCGTCCCGCGCTGCCAGGCGTAGCCCAGCATGAACAGGTTGGTGGCGATCGAATCACCCATCAGCGCCGTGGCGATCCGGGTCGCCTCCAGCATTTCGGTCGCCTCTTGGCCGGCGGCCTCCGCCACGCGCTGTTGCAGCCGCCGCCCCGGGAAGCTGTAGTCCGGGGTGCGGGTGAAGTCGCCGGTCACCGTCTCGTGGGTGTTCAGGATCGCGCGCGTCCGTCCGGCCGCGATCTTGCCCAGCGCCTCCTGGCCCGCCGCGACCACGAGGTCGCAGCCGAGCACGAGATCCGCTCCGCCCGCCGACAGCTTGGTCGACTGGATCGCCTCCGGGCTCTCGCCAAGGCGGACGTGGGACATTACCGCGCCGCCCTTCTGCGCCAGCCCGGTCATGTCGAGCACGCTCGCGCCCTTGCCCTCGATATGCCCGGCCATGCCGAGCAACTGGCCGATCGTGACCACGCCGGTGCCGCCGACGCCGGTCACCAGGATGCCGTAGGGACGTGCGCCTAGGGGCGGCACCTCGGGCTCGGGCAGCGACGCCCAGCTGTCGGCCGCCCCGTCGTCGATGCCGTCGGAGGTCTGCTTGGCCAGCTCCCCGCCCGTGATCGTCACGAACGAGGGGCAGAAGCCGTTGACGCAGGAAAAGTCCTTGTTGCAGCTCGATTGATCGATCGCCCGCTTGGTGCCCAGCTCCGTCTCCACCGGCACCACGGAGACGCAGTTCGACTTGGCCGAACAGTCGCCGCAGCCCTCGCAGACCAGCTCGTTGATCAACACCCGCTTGTCGGGGTCGGGGTAGGTGCCGCGCTTGCGCCGGCGACGCTTCTCCGCCGCGCAGGTCTGGTCGTAGATCAGGACGCTGACACCCTCGGTCTCGCGCAGGGACCGCTGTACCTGATCCAGGTCGTCGCGGTGGTGGACCGTGACTCCCGATGCCCAGGGCGTCTCGCGCGGGTACTTTTCAGGCTCGTCGGTGACGACCTCGATCCGCTGTACGCCTTCCGCGGCCATCTGGCGGGAGATCATCGCGGGGTCGAGCGGACCGTCGACCGCCTGGCCGCCGGTCATCGCGACCGCATCGTTGTAGAGGATCTTGAAGGTGATATTGATGCCCGCGCCGACGCAGGCGCGCACCGCGAGGCTGCCGGAGTGGAAGTAGGTGCCGTCGCCCAGGTTCACGAACACGTGGTTCGTCTTGGAAAAGGGCGCCTGGCCGATCCAGGGTACGCCCTCGGCGCCCATGTGGGTGTAGGTGGCGGTGTTGCGGTCCATCCACTGGACCATGTAGTGGCAGCCGATCCCGGCCATCGCGCGGCTGCCTTCGGGCACCTTGGTCGAGGAGTTGTGCGGGCAGCCGGAGCAGAAGTAGGGCAGCCGGGTGAGCGGCGGCTGCTCCTGGGCAAGCTGCTGTTCCTTGGCCTGCAGGAAGGTCAGCCGCTGTTCGACCCGCGGCGGCACGCCGTGGGCCTGCAAGCGCTTGGCGAGCACGCGGGCGATCATCGCCGGGGTCAACTCGTGCCAGCTCGGTAGCTGCCAGGCGCCTTCTGCGTCGAACTTGCCGGTGACGCGCGGGCGCTTGTCGGCCTGCCAGTTGTAGAGTTGTTCCTTCAACTGGTTCTCGATGACCGCGCGCTTCTCCTCGATCACCAGGACCTCATCGAGGCCCTCGCAGAAGGCGCGCGCGCCAGCGCGCTCCAGCGGCCAGGGCATGGCGACCTTGTAGATCGACAGGCCGAGATCGCGGCAGGCGTCGAGATCGAGGCCCAGGTCTTCCAGTGCCTGCATCAGGTCGAGATAGGACTTGCCGCTGGCGATCAGGCCGATCCGCCGGTTCGGTCCGTCGACCACCGTGCGGTCGAGCGCGTTGGCGCGGGCGAAGGCGAGCGCGGCATAGACCTTGTAGCGGTGCAGCCGCTCTTCCTGCTCCAGCGGGCTGTCCGGCCACCGGATGTTGAGCCCGCCCGCCGGCATCTCGAAGTCGTCCGGCAGGGCAAGTGCGATGCGCTGGGGGTCGGTGTGCACGCTGGCGGTGGACTCGACCGTCTCCGCGATCGTCTTCAACCCCACCCAGCAGCCGGAATAGCGGCTCATCGCCCAGCCGATCAGGCCGTAGTCCAGAATCTCTTGCACGCCCGCCGGGTTTAGCACCGGGATCATCGCGTCCATCAGCGCGTGCTCGCACTGATGAGCGGTGGTGGAGGATTTCGCCGTATGATCGTCGCCGGCCAGCGCCAGCACGCCGCCGTGGCGGGCCGTGCCGGCCATGTTGGCGTGGCGGAAGGCATCGCCCGAGCGGTCGACACCCGGACCCTTGCCGTACCAGATGCCGAACACGCCGTCGCAGTCGAAGTCCTGGAAGATGTCGCCCTGCTGGCTGCCCCAGACGGCGGTGGCCGCCAGATCCTCGTTGACCGCCGGGGTGAACTGCACGCGGGCCTTGTCGAGGAAGCGTTTGGCCGCCCACATCTGGCTGTCGAAGCTACCCAGCGGCGAGCCGCGATAGCCCGCCACGAAGCAGCCGGTTTCCAGCCCCGCCGCCTGGTCGCGCTGGCGCTGCATCAACGGCAAGCGGACCAGCGCCTGCGTGCCCGACAGGAAGATCCGCCCGCGCTCCAGCCGGTACTTGTCGTCCAGTCTCACCTCGGGAGCCGGCACGCCCGCGCGGGCGGCAGCCTGGATCAGCTTGTCGGCTTGGGCAGGTGTATCGGCCATCGCGGCGAAACCTCCATCGGGGTCGGCCTCAGCACCGCAGCCCTGAAACCGCAGCGCTCACCCGTAAAATATCGCCGTCCCAACCCCTGCGACAACTCAACGCGGGGTCACGATGTCGAGAAAGCAACGACGTTGGGCATAAGCGCCGGCCATGGCTTCGGTCACTATCCGGCCGCCAATGGAGGCGCAACATTGTTTCGCGGTGGTTTTTGCTCGGGGCCGCTGCCCGCCACTACCGGCCGTACAGTGCTTCCAGGTTCTCCTGGTAGCGTTCCTTCACCTTGTGGCGGCGGACCTTGAGGGTCGGGGTCATCATGTCGTTGTCGACGGTGAAGGGGGCGGGAGCGATCACGAAGCGGCGGACCTTCTCGCTTTGGGATATTTCCTGATTGACCCGATGGACCACCCGGTCCAGCTCGGCGCGCAGGTCCGTGTCCTCGGCGAGGTTGGCCATCAACTGGTCGGCGCCCCCACTGCCGGTCTTGTCGCCGGTCTTGGCATGGCGCTTGGCCCAGTCGGCCAGCCACTCGCCGTCCGGCACCAGGATCGCGACCAGATGCGGTCGCCGGTCGCCGTACACCATCGCCTGGGCGATCTCTGGCTGTCGGGTCAGGAAGCCCTCGACGCGGGCGGGTGACAGCGTGTCGCCGCCGGACAGCACGACGATGTCCTTCTTGCGGTCGGTGATCTGGACATAGCCCTCCTCGTCAATCGCCCCCAGGTCGCCGGTGTGCAGCCAGCCATCCTTGATCGTTGCAGCCGTCTGTTCGGGCAGTTCCCAGTAGCCCTGCATCACGTTCGGCCCATGCACCAACAGCTCGCCGTCCTCGGCGATGCGGACCGTCACGTCGGGCAGCGGCGGACCCACGGTGTGGAGCTTGCATTTTCCTGGTGGGTTGCAGGCGACCACGGGCGAAGTCTCGGTCTGGCCGTAGCCTTGCAGCACCCGGACGCCGAGGGCGTGGAAGAAGATCCCGACCTCGGGGTCGAGCGCCGCACCGCCGGAAACCATGCCCTTCAGCCGCCCGCCGAAGCGCGCGGCGACCTGGCGGCGCACCAGCCGGTCGAGCACGGCGTTCTGCAGCCGCTCGACCAGGGTCAGCGCGCCTGGATCGTGATAGCGCTTGCGGCCCAGCTCCACCGTCTTGTGAAACAGTTTACGCCGGTGTGCCGGAGCCTTCTCGATCCCGCGCAGGATGCGCTGCTGGAAGGATTCGTAGAGCCGTGGCACCGCCGTCATCACGGTCGGTTGCACCTCCTGCAACTCGGTCGACAGGTGCTCCACCCCGCGCGAATAGTATATCTGCGCCCCGATCGTGAGCGGGAAGCACTGCCCGGCCGTGTGCTCGTAGGAGTGCGACAACGGCAGGAAGGACAGGAATACCTCGTCGCCCAGCCCGAAGGACGTGAGCAGATGGTAGGCCATCTTGCAGTTCGACAGGATGTTGCCGTGGCTCAGCACCACGCCTTTCGGCGCGCCGCCGGTTCCGCTGGTATAGATGAAGCAGGCGGTGGCATCGCGCGCGAGCGCCTGGGCAGCGGTATCCGGGTCGAACGCGCCGTTACCCGCAGGGGCCTGGATCGCGGCGCTCCAGGGATACACGTCGAGGTGCGCCGGCTGCTGGGTCGGCAACTCGCCCTCGATCTGGATCGCGGTGCGGCAGTGGGTGGCCCGCGCCGCCGCCGGCAGCACGCGTTGAGCCAGCTCTTTGGTGGAGACGACCGCGAACGCCGCCCCACTGTCCTCCAGAACGTGCAGGTGATCGGCTTCGGTGTTGGTGGTGTAGGCGGGGACGGTGATGCCGCCAGCGGTCATGATCGCAAGATCGGCAATCACGAATTCCGGTCGGTTTTCCGCCACCAGCACGACCCGTTCACCCGGCTGCAGGCCCAGTCGGTGCAGCCCCCGAGCCAGGGCCCGCACCCGTTCGGCCACCTCGGCGCGGGTCAGCGGCTGCCACCGGCCGTCGTGCTTGGCCCACAGCTGCGGCGCGTCAGGCGCGCGTGCGACGACGTCGAAAAAGGCCTGCGGGATACTCTCCCAACGGTCGTAGTCGTCGTGCGCAAAATCCGGACCCACCGCCTCGCGGCGGGCCGTGGTGGCCAGCGCCATGTTACCTCCCTCACCTCGTGCCGGCTTGTGCGCGCAGCCGCTTCACCGGTTCCCGCGTCGCCAACGCCATTGCCGAACGCCCATCGGTTCCGGTCTTTCCTTGGTCCCTATGTCCCCTTATATCGCTTGGGGATCAAGGAGGAGATGCATGCCCGACACCGCCGTTTCGACGCGCCCGAGCCGCCCCTTTGCCGATTTGCACCGCGCCCCTGATGCCGACCAGCGCGGTGGCGCGGCCGGTCGGGAGGACTTGGGGTCGCTTCCCGAGTGGAACCTGAACGACCTCTATTCCGGTACGCAGTCGCAGGATCTGCAGGACGATCTGGAGCGTGCGCGCGGCCAGGCGCGTCAGCTGCGCGAGGACTACGAGGGCCGACTCGCCGGGCTGAATGGCGACACGTTGGCCGTGGCGATCGAGCGCTACGAGGCGATCGAGGAAGTGCTGGGCCGGCTGATGAGCTACGCCCAGCTGGTCTATTCCGGCGACATGTCGAACCCGGAGGTCGGCAAGTTCTACCAGGGCATGCAGGAGTCGGTGACCGAGATCTCCACCGACCTGGTTTTCTTCACGCTTGAACTGAACAACATTCCCGAGGACGCGCTGGAAGCGAAACTCGAGAGCGAGAAGCTGCGCGTTTATCAACCTTGGTTGCGCGATGTCCGCGCCTTCCGCCCGCACCAGCTCTCCGACGAGCTGGAGCGCATGCTGCACGAAAAGCACGTCTCGGGCCGCTCCGCCTGGGTCCGGCTGTTCGACGAGACGATGGCCGCGCTGCGCTTCCGGCTGCACGGCGAGGAACTGACCTCCTCGGAGGTGCTGAACAAGCTGACCAGCCATGACGAGGCGACCCGCAAGGCCGCGGCCAAGACCTTTGGCGGCACGCTGGGCGAGCAGGTGCGCACCTTCTCGCTGATCACTAACACGCTCGCCAAGGACAAGCAGATCGAGGACAGCTGGCGCGCCTTTGCCCGGCCGGTCTCCTCGCGCAACCTGGCGAACTTCGTCGAGGACGAGGTGGTCGACGCGCTGGTCGGCGCGGTGCGCGAGAGCTATCCCAAGCTTTCGCACCGCTACTACCGCCTCAAGGCCAAGTGGATGGGCAAGGACACGCTGCCCTACTGGGACCGCAACGCGCCGCTGCCGGAAGACGACGACAAGGTGGTCCCCTGGCAAAACGCGCGCGAGACGGTGCTGAACGCCTATGCCGAGTTCTCGCCCCGGATGGCGGAGGTCGGCCAGCGCTTCTTCGACGATAACTGGATCGACGCGCCGACCCGCGCGGGCAAGGCCCCGGGCGCGTTCTCCCACCCGACGGTGCCGAGTGCGCACCCCTACGTGCTGCTGAACTACCAGGGGCGCACACGGGATGTGATGACGCTCGCCCATGAACTGGGCCACGGCGTGCACCAGGTGCTGGCTGCCCACCAGGGTCACCTGATGGCGGATACGCCGCTGACGCTGGCAGAGACCGCGAGCGTGTTCGGCGAGATGCTGACCTTCCAGCGGATGCTGCGCAACGAGACCGATCCCAAGCGCCGCAAGGTCATGCTGGCCGCCAAGGTGGAGGACATGCTGAACACCGTGGTGCGCCAGGTCGCCTTCCACGAGTTCGAGCGCCGCGTCCACGACGAGCGCAAAAACGGCGAACTGCTACCCGAACGCCTGGGCGAGATCTGGCTGGAGACGCAGCGCGAGGCGCTGGGCGATGTCTTCCTGTTCGACGAGGAGTACCAGTATTTCTGGTGCTACATCCCGCACTTCATCCATGTGCCGTTCTATGTCTATGCCTATGCCTTCGGCGACTGTCTGGTGAACAGCCTGTACGCGGTCTATGAGAACGCGCACGGGGACTTCGCCGACAAGTACCTGGAGATGCTGCAGGCAGGCGGCACCAAGCGCCATCGCGAACTGCTGGCCCCGTTCGGCCTGGACGCCAGCGACCCCAACTTCTGGCATCAGGGCCTGGGCCTGATCGAACGCTTCATCGACGAATTGGAGACCTTCGACTAGCACGCGGGCGGCTAGCACACGGGCGACTGGCGGCGCGGCGACCGCTTGGCCGCCGCGTGCATCCCGACGTCCGTCAGCGCTAGAGCCGCACCGTCTCCGCCTTGCCCTGCTGCTGGGCGAGCTTGGCGGCGGTGGCGGCGACCGCGAGGTCCTGCAGGCCCACTCCGGTGCCGTCGAACAGCGTGATCTCGTCATCGCTCTGCCGGCCCGGGTGGGTCTTGTTGATCACCTCGCCGATCGGGGTGATGTCGCTTTCCGCGAGCAGGCCCTGGGCGACCGCGTGCTGCGTCTCGCCCAACTGAACTGACTGTGCGACCTCGTCGGTGAAGACACGCGCGCCGGCGACCAGTTCGGGATCGACTTCCTGCTTGCCCTTGGTGTCGGTGCCCATACAGGCGATGTGGGTACCGGGCTTGATCCAATCCCGCATCAACAGCGGCTCGAAGGCGCTCGTGATAGTGATGATCACGTGCGCCTGCGCGCCCAACTCATGCTGCGACACCGCCTCGAACGGCAGACCGATCTCGCGCGCGACCGCTTCCAGCTTGGACAGCATGTCCGGGTGCGGGTTCCAGGCGACGACCTTCTCAAACGCCCGCTGCTCGGCGGCCGCGCGCAACTGGAACTGCGCCTGGTGGCCGGCGCCGACCATGCCCAGCACCTTGGCGTCGGGCCGGGCCAGGTGACGTATCGAGACGGACGAGGAGGCCGCTGTGCGCACCGCCGTCAGGTAGTTGCCCGCGACCAGCGCCTGCAGCCGTCCGGTGTCGGGGTCGAACAGGAAGACGGTCGACTGATGATTGGTCAGGCCCTTGTCCGCGTTGCCGGGCCAGAAGCCGCCGGCCTTCAGACCGAGCGCCATGCCCGCCTTGTCGAAGCCGGACTTGAAGCCGAACAGCGCTTCGGCGTGACCAGTTGCCTCGCGTACCACTGGGAAGTTGCGGGCATCGCCGCTGGCCATCGCGGCGAACACCTGCTCCACCGCCTGGAACGCGTCGGCGCGCGAAACCAGCGCCTCGCAGAGGTCTTCCGGCACCACCACTACCTGATGATTGTCGGTCATGCGTGTCGTCCTGGCTTGTTGGTCGGGTGTGTTCGTCTGGAAGGCGCGGCTGGAACGAAAGTCCCTCTCCTTCGAAGGGAGAGGGACTTTCGGCTTACGGCCGTGTTGCTGTGGAGTCCTCAGTAGGCCTTGCCGCGGGCGGTGATCGGCCAGATCTGCTCGACCTTGCCGCCGCGCACGCCGACGTACCAGTCGTGCACGTTGCAGGTCGGATCGATGTGGCCGGGGACCAGCTTGACCTTGTCGTTGATCTTCAGGTGGCCCTGCGGGTCCGAGATCACGCCGTGTTCGTCGGAGCACTTGATGTACTCGACGTCGTCGCGGCCGAACACGTAGGGCAGGCCGCTGTCGACCGACTGCGCCTTCAGGCCGGCGTCGCAGATCGCCTTGTCGGCCTTGGCGTGGCTCATCACGGTGGAGAGGATGAACAGGGCGTTCTCGAACTCGCTGATGTGGTTGCCCGTTTCATCCAGGACGCGCTGGTAGTCGGCGTCCATGAAGGCGTAGGAACCGCACTGCAACTCGTTGTAGACCCCGGAGTTGCCCTCGAAGTAGTAGGAGCCGGTGCCGGCCCCGCCGACGATGGCGCAGGTCAGGCCGTTCTGCTGCAGGAGGTCGACCGTCCCGCGGACCTGATCGATCGCGGCGTCGATCTTGGCCTTGCGCTCCTGGAAGTCGTGCACGTGCTGGGCCGCGCCCTGGTAGGCCTGCAGGCCGGCGAACGTGAGACCCGGGGCGGCGTCGATCGCCTTGGCGAGCGCCAGCACCGGCTCCCCGTGTTGCACCCCGCAGCGTCCGGCGCCGCAGTCGATCTCGACCAGCACCTCGATCTCGGTGCCATGGCGCTGTGCGGCTTCGGACAGGTGCTGCACGTTGTCCAGGTCGTCGACGCAGACGAGCGTGCGGGCGATCTTGGGGAGCTGGGCCAGCCGGTCGATCTTCTTGGGATCGGTCACCTGGTTGGAGACCAGCACGTCTTTCACGCCGTTGCGCGCGAAGCTCTCCGCCTCCGACACCTTTTGGCAGCACACGCCGATCGCGCCCTGCTCGATCTGATAAAGTGCCGCGTCCGCGCTTTTGTGCATCTTGCCGTGGACGCGCAGGCGCACGCCCATCTCGTCGGCGAACTTCTGCATCTTCGCGACGTTGCGCTCGAAAGCGTCCAGGTCGACCACCAGGCAGGGGGTCTGGATCTCGGCTTCCGGCATGCCGATCGCCGCCGGGATGTCGTAGCCGACCTCAAGCTGACTCAGGTTGGTCT
Source organism: Rhodovibrio salinarum DSM 9154 (assembly GCF_000515255.1). Classification (NCBI taxonomy): domain Bacteria; kingdom Pseudomonadati; phylum Pseudomonadota; class Alphaproteobacteria; order Rhodospirillales; family Rhodovibrionaceae; genus Rhodovibrio; species Rhodovibrio salinarum. The sequence continues at coordinate 1,350,325 of NZ_KI911559.1, forward strand.
GCATGTTCATGGCATTCCCCTCCCGTGATGGGGTCAACTGGTTCAGGCCGTCATCCACGGCAGCTTGTCGAGGTCGACGTTGCCGCCGGTGACGATCACGCCCACGCGCTTGCCCGCGAAGACGTCCTTGTTTTTCAGGATGGTAGCGAGCGGCACGGCGCAGCTCGGCTCCATGACGATCTTCATGCGCTGCCAGGTCAGCCGCATGGCATCGACGATCTCCTGCTCGCTCGCGGTCAGGATGTCGGTCACGTAATTGCGTACGAAGTGCCAGGTGTATTCCTTCATCGGCACCTTCAGGCCGTCCGCGATGGTCTGCGGCGCGTCGTCCTGGATCAGCGTGCCTGATTTGAATGAGCGGTAGGCATCGTCCGCCGCCTCGGGCTCGGCGGCGTAGATCTCAATGTGCGGGGCGAGTGCTGCAAGCGTCAGGCAGGTGCCGGAGACCATGCCGCCGCCGCCGATCGGCGCGATCACCGCGTCCAGCCCGTCGATCTGGCTCAGCATCTCCTTGGCGCAGGTGCCCTGGCCGGCGATGATCCGCGGGTCGTTGTAGGGGTGGACGAAGTCTGCGCCGGTGCGTTCCTGCACGGTCGCGAACACCGCCTCGCGCGAGGAGGTGGACGGCTCGCACTCGGTGATCTCGCCGCCGTAGCCGCGCACCGCGTCCTTCTTCGCCTGCGGGGCGGAGTGCGGCATTACCACGTGCACCGGGATGCCGCGCCGCCCGCCGGCGTAGGACAGCGACAGCGCGTGGTTGCCCGAGGAGTGGGTGGCCACCCCCTTCTCGGCCTGCTTGTCCGACAGCCCGAACACCGCGTTACTCGCGCCGCGGACCTTGAAGGCGCCGGCCTTCTGGAAGTTCTCGCACTTGAAGAACAGCTCCGCGCCGGAGAGCTGGTCCATCGTCGTGCAGGTCTGCACCGGCGTTTCGTGGATGTACGGCTTGATCCGCTCGTGCGCGCGGGCGACGTCGTCGTAGGTCGGCAGGTCGAGCCCGGCGGCGTCCTTGGCTTTCTCGTCGACGGTCATGGCGTTCGCCTCCCTGGCTTCAGGCGGCCATCGCGCGCAGCTCGCCGCGCGTCTTGCTGTAGTAGGCCTGCGCGGCCGCCGTGCCGGCGCCGAGCTGGATCGGGTAGCCAAGCTCGTGCATCGCCATCTCGATCGTGGAGATGCCGGTCAGCGCCATGACGTCGGTCAGGCTGCCCAGGTGGCCGATCCGGAACACCTTGCCCGCGACCTCGCCCAGGCCGACGCCGTAGGACACGCCATAAGCGGCGTAGGCGTGGTTGATCAGCGCCGTGGCATCGAAGCCGTCCGGTACGTGGATCGCGGTCACGCTGTCGGAGTAGAGTTCCGGGCGCTTGGCGCAGAGCGGCAGGCCCCAGGCCTGCGCCGCCTGGCGCACGCCTTCGGCAAGGCGGTGGTGGCGGGCGAACACGTTTTCCAGCCCTTCTTCCTCGAGCATCTTGATGCTCTCGCTCAGGCCGAAGATCAGTTGCAGCGGCGGGGTGTAAGGGAAGCTGCCCTGGGCGTTCGCGTTCAGCATGTCGCGGAAGTCGAGGAAGCAGCGGGGCAGGCGGGCGCTCTCCATCGCCTGTAGCGCCTTCTCGCTGACCGCCACGATCGCCATGCCGGTATAGAGCATGAAGCCCTTCTGCGAGCCGGTGATGGCGATATCGACGCCCCACTCGTCGAACCGGAAGTCCATCGAGGCGATCGAACTGACCCCATCGATGAACAGCAGGGCTGGGTGGCCGGTATCGTCCAGTGCATTGCGCAGGCCAGCGATGTCGCTGACCACGCCAGTCGCGGTCTCGTTATGGCAGGCCAGGACGGCCTTGATCTCGTGGTTGCTGTCGGCCTGCAGCGCTTCGGCGTACTGCTCGACCGGTGCGCCTTCGCCCCATTCCACATCGATCACCTGCACGTCCAGGCCGTGGTGCTGGCACAGGTCGATCCAGCGGTGGGAGAACATGCCGTAGCGTGCGGCCAGCACCTTGTCGCCTGGCGACAGCGTGTTGGTGATCGCGGCTTCCCAGCCGCCGGTGCCGCTCGCCGGGAACAGCATCACCTGGGCGCTGCTCGCCTTCAGGATGCGCTTCACACCGGCCAGCACCGGCTGGAAGGTGTCGGCGAAATCGGGGGCCCGGTGGTCCAGCGTCTGCATATCCATAACCCGGCGCAACCGGTCGGGGACGTTCGTTGGCCCGGGAATGAAGACGGGGTTCTGTTGGCTCATGTGCGTTTAACCTCCCAGGTTCGCTGACCCGGTATGGTACGCCGGCCGGAATTTTCTGCAATTTTTCTAGAAAACTTTTCCAGTTGCCCCTGGAAAACGGTTAGAATACTGATTCATTTGAAATATCGATTTTTCCATTCGCACTTGCACAACGGCACGCGGAAAATTCCGTTGACGCTCAAGGCCCGTCGGGAGGCAGAGACATGGCGCAGGGCGGACGACGCGGGCGTGGACGACCGCGCAGCGCGTCCAGTGATACGGCAGCGACGACGGTGCAGGCGCTGGACCGCGGTATCCAGGTGCTGGCCACCCTGTCGCAATTCGGCCGCGCGACCCTGACCGATCTGGCGGTGACCGCCGAGATGGCGCCGTCGACCGTCCATCGCCTGCTGGAGACGCTGCGCCAACACAGCATCGTCGAGTTCGACGAGGTCGATCAGACCTGGGCGGTTGGGGTGGAGGCCTTTCGGATCGGCAGCACCTACCTGCTGCGCGCCAACTACATCGATGCCGGCCGGCAGATGATGCGTCGTATGGTCGAACGCACGGGGGAGACGGCGAACCTGGGCGTGCCGGATGCGGGCGATGTCGTCTTCGTTTCCCAGGTGGAAACGCAGCAGCCGATCCGTGCCTTCTTCCCGCCTGGTACCCGGGGACACATGCACGCTTCCGGCATCGGCAAGGCACTGCTGGCGGAAATGAGTTCGGAACGCGTCGCCGCGATCACGCGGCAGAGGGGGCTGCCCGCCTTCACCGACAACACGATCACCACGCTAGATCGCTTGAACGAGGACCTGGCGGCAACCCGGACGCGCGGCTGGGCGATCGACGATCAGGAACGTCAGCTCGGCATGCGCTGCCTGGCCGCGCCGATTTTCAACGAGTTTCGGGAGATCGTCGCCGGTATCTCGATCTCCGGCCCGGCCGTGCGTCTGCCCGACGACAAGCTGGCCGAGTTCGGCCCGCTGGTCCGCGAAAGCGCGGACGAGGTGACCCACCGGATCGGTGGGGCACGGCCGTGACATACGCCTCGGACCGGTCTGTCAGTCGTATCCCCGTGGCGCGGCGGCGCGGCGCAGGCGGTCGTTGATCGCGGCGCCCAGGCCTGTTTCCGGCACCGGCATCGCGGCGATGCCGCGGATGTCCGGGCGGTCCAGGGCGTGCAGCTGGGCGAACAGGTTCGCCGCTGCTTCCCGCAGATCGCCGGTCGGGCTCAGGTTCAAGGTCGCCTTGGCGCCGCCTGGCACCTCCGGGCCGAAGGCGAGCAGCGCCTCGTCGGCTGATGGGTCGGTCGCGTTCAGGCGCAGGCGGGCGTTAGGGGCGTAGTGGCTGGCGAGCTGGCCCGGGCTGGTTGGCGCGTCGGGATCGCTTGCGGGGTCGCGCAGCGGCCCGGCCGCCGCCTCCAACTCCTCGCGCGGCAGGCCGCCGGGGCGTAGCAGGGCGGGGCGGTCGCCGGAGAGATCGATTACGGTGGATTCGACCCCGACCGGGCAAGGGCCACCGTCCAGGATCAGGTCGACCGCATTACCCAGGCTGTCGGCGACATGCCGCGCCGTGGTCGGGCTGATCGACCCCGAGCGGTTGGCGCTGGGCGCGGCGACCGGACGGCCGGTTAGCGTCAGCAGACGCCGGGCGGTCTCGCTGCCCGGCACGCGCAGCGCCAGCGTGTCGAGCCCGGCGGCGGTCAGGTCCGCGATCCGGCTGTCCGGCGCGCGGCGGACCACCAACGTCAACGGGCCCGGCCAGAAGCGCGTCGCGAGTGCGCGGGCGCGAGCGTCGAACCTGCCTTCGGCGAACGCGGCCTCGGCGTCGGCGCAATGGCTGATCAGGGGATTGAAGCTGGGTCGGCCCTTCGCCTCGTAGATCCGGGCGACCGCGCGCGCGTCGGTCGCATCCGCGCCCAGGCCGTAGACCGTCTCGGTCGGGAAGGCGATAAGGCCGCCGGTGCGCAGCAACTCCGCCGCGTGGGCGAGCGCACGGGGATCGGTCGCATCGGCGAGTTCGGGGCGGTGGACGGCGTCGGTCATGGCGGCGGCGGAGTGTAGGTGGCGCGCGGGCCGGGCGAAACCCCGCGAGGCGTGCTTGTCGCGCGCGGCGGGTGCAGGCACACTGCACGCAAGATATAGGGGGGACCCACGCATGGGCGCCAAGGTCTTCACGATCGCCCAGCAGAAAGGCGGGGCGGGCAAGACGACGCTGGCCGCGCACCTGGCCGTTGCCTGGACCGCGCAGGGCTATAGCGTGGCGGTGGTGGACATCGACCCGCAGATGTCGCTGACCGCCTGGTTCCGGGTGCGCGAGGCCGCACAGGGCGACGCCGGCGCCGGCCTGCTGGTCAATCAGATCAAGGGCTGGCGGGTGCGTGCGGAAGTCGACAAGCTGGCGGGCGACCATGACATCGTGCTGATCGACAGCCCGCCGCACATGGAGACGGAAGCGCGTGTGGCGATCCGTGCGGCGGACCTGGTGATCGTGCCGGTTCAGCCTTCGCCGATGGACGTCTGGGCGACCCGGCCGACGATCGAACTGGCGCGCGAGGAAAAGAGCCCGGTCCTGCTGGTGCTCAACCGCGTGCCGCCACGCGCCAAGCTGACCGATGCGATGCAGGCGGAACTCGATGCGCTCGGCGGCGAACAGGCCGAGGCGCAGATCGGCAACCGCGTGGTCTTCGCCAGCGCGCTGTCCGAAGGCCGCTCGGTCGGCGAGGTCTCGCCGACCGGCAAAGCCGCCCGCGAGATCAAGGCGCTGGCCAAGGAACTGCTGGTGCGCGCGGGCGCGTGAGACGGTGCTGGGACCGGTCGGTTAAGTTCGCCCCAAGGACACGAAACTGCCAGGCTGTTCCCCCAACGAGACCCTGCGGTCAATGCGAAGGCGATCCAGAAACGCCTCGTCGTGGCTTACCAGGAGGAGCGCGCCGTCGTAACTGGTGAGCGCGGCTTCTAAGGCCTCAATCCCGTCGAGATCGAGGTGGTTGGTCGGTTCGTCGAGGATCAGTAGGGCGGGCGGCTCCGATCGCCCGATGGTGCACGCGAGCCCTGCGCGCAGGCGCTCTCCGCCACTGAGAGAGTTGATCAGCCGAAGAGCCTCGTCCGAGCGGAACCGGAAGCGCGCCAGCGCAGCTCGACACTCGGTTTCGTTCGCCTCCGGGTTGAGGCGACAGAAACTTTCCCGGAGCGACAGTTCCGGGACAAGGAACCCAACGTCCTGGTCGAGGTAGGCTGTGGCCACCTCGCGTCGGATGGTGCCGGCATCAGGCGCGCGGCGGCCGGCCACGAGGTTAAGAAGCGTGGTCTTGCCGCTCCCGTTCGGTCCGGTGACGGCGATCCGCTCGGGACCCGTCATCACCAGTGACCGGTTGCGGATGATGGGCCGGTCCGGATCGGGGCCGCCACTGACGCCCTCGAGCCGTAGCACGGTGCGCGAGCGTGGTAGGCCGGTCGGCGCGATCTCCATGGTCAGGGGCTCGACGACTTCAACCTTCTCGCGGGCCTCCGAGACCTTCGCTTCAGCCGCTACGCGCCGGTCATTCCGCAGCCGCGCATGGGTGCCGTCGGAGCCTTCCGCCCGCTCCTTCCGTGCATCCATCAGGACCTTCGGTTGGTCGCCCTTTGTCCGGCTTCTGCGGCCGCGGCTGTCCTTGCGGGCTTTGCGCTCGGCTGCTTGCTGCGCGCGTCGTTTCTGTTCGGCGCGTGCCTTCTCCGCATCGGCAAGGTCTTGGCGTACCGCCGCAAGCTTCTCCTGTTTCTGGGTATGATAAGCGCTGTAGCCGCCGTCGTAGCGTCTTGCGCCCAGATTCGAGAGCTCCACGATAGCGTCCATTTCCTCGAGCAACTCGCGGTCATGGCTGACAACGATGGCGGCTTGGCGCCAATCACGCAGAATATCGATCACCGCGACGCGGCCTGCTCGGTCGAGATCGTTCGTTGGCTCGTCGAGCATCAGGACGTCCGGTTCCGCGAAGAGCAGCGCTGCGAGTCTGGCGCGAGTCCGCTGTCCGCCGGAAAGTCCAAGCAAGGGGGCCTGAGGGTCGACTGCGAGGCCGCAGCGGTGCAGCGCGCGCTCCATTCGGGCGGGTAGTGTCCAGTCGGCCTCGGCCAGCTCCTCGACACTGGCCCGCCCCACTTCGGCGCGATTGATCAACTCCAGCGCCGAGCTCACCTCAAAAAAAAGGTCGGCAACTGTATCGGAGGCCTCTGGTAGGAGGGACTGACGTAACAGGCCTGCGGTTCCGGTGCGTGTCACGTTACCGGTGCTCGGCGCCAAGTCTCCCGTAATCAGTCGGAGCAGGGTGGTCTTGCCGCTGCCGTTACGGCCCACGAGACCCGTGCGTTCGGCGGCGAAGCTGAAATTGAGGTCGGAGAGGACGGCAGTGCCGTCAGGCGCGGACCAAGAAAGATTGCAAAGCGTGACAGAGGCAGGCATGGGGCAGAATTTCTCGCAGCAGCATCGGCGGGGCGAAAGCGGCGAGATTCTGATCCATGTTGATGCAACTCCTGCCTGCGGTAACGCTCACCAGCATATGGAAAGACGGTTGGCGCGTCGACGCAAAGCTGACGTGGAGCGAAGTCGACACGGCGCTTGCATGTTATTTGTGGTGACTCGAACGACGCACGTGCGCTCTTGAACCTTGGCGGCGTTCCGGCCACGCTCCGGGCCGTCATGCGCACTTTCCTCGACCGGCTATACGCTCTCTCCGGCGCGATCGCGGCGGCGTTCATCTGCGCCATCGCGCTCGTCGTGCTGGCGCAGGTGGGGGCGAACCTGCTCGACCAGCTCGCGAGCCTGGTTCTGGGCGCGCCGTTCGGGCTGGTGGTGCCGTCCTACGCCAACTTCGCGGGCTTTTTCCTGACCGCGGCGACTTTCTTCGCGCTGGCCTACACCCTCAAGCGCGGCGCGCACATCCGGGTGACGCTGGCGATCCAGTTCCTGGGCCCGAAGGCCCGGCAGGTGGTCGAGGTCTGGTGCATCCTGGTCGGGCTGTCGATCGCCGGCTTCTTCACCTGGCACACCTTCGGGCTGGTTTCGGACTCCTACCGTTTCGGCGACATGTCGACCGGCATGGTCGCGATCCCGATCTGGATCCCGCAGGGGGCGCTGGTGCTGGGCGGCGGGGTCCTGACGATCGCGCTGCTGGACGAGCTCGTGGTCGCGCTCAGCGGCCGCACGCCGGCGCACGAGCGCGCCAACGTCGGCATCCTGGAACATGTCGGCGAGGCCGAGCGCGAGAGCGACCGCGCGGCGGCGCAGGGGGAGCGCCGCTAGATGGGCGAGGTCTGGCTCGGTATCCTGCTGGTGGTCGTGCTGTTCGCGCTGCTTGGCAGCGGCGTCTGGGTCGCCTTCTCGCTGTTCGGCGTCGGGCTGGTGGCGATGGAGCTTTTTACCAGCTCACCGGTCGGCCGGGTGCTCGCCACCAGCGTCTGGGGCGCCTCCAACTCCTGGGCGTTGGCGGCGCTACCGCTGTTCATCTGGATGGGCGAGATCCTGTTCCGCTCGCGCCTGTCGGAGGACCTGTTCGGCGGCCTGGCGCCCTGGATGGGGCGGATGCCGGGCCGGCTGATGCACGTGAATATTCTGGGCTGCTCGATCTTCGCCGCCGTGTCCGGCTCCAGCGCGGCGACCGCCGCCACGATCGGGCGGATGAGCCTGCCCGAACTCACCCGGCGCGGCTATGACGAGACGATGTCGATCGGCACGCTGGCGGGCTCCGGCACGCTGGGACTGCTGATTCCGCCGTCGATCATCCTGATCGTCTACGGCGTCGCGATCGAGGAATCGATCGCCCGTCTGTTCGTCGCCGGCATTCTGCCGGGACTGGTGCTGGTGGTGCTGTTCATGGGCTACGTCGCGCTGTGGTCGACGCTGCATCCCGAGCGCACGCCGCCACGCGACCCGGCGGTGCCGCTACGACAGCGGATCTGGCAGTCGCGCCGCCTGATTCCGGTGGTACTGCTGATCGTGGGCGTGATCGGCAGCATCTACGTCGGCATCGCGAGCCCGACCGACGCGGCCGCCGTCGGCGTGTTCCTGGCGCTGCTGCTGTCCTGGCTGTCCGGCACCCTGACCCGCAAGTCCTTCGCCGACGGGCTGATGGGGGCGACGCGCACCTCCTGCATGATCGCCTTTATCCTGGCCGGCGCGTCCTTCCTGACCAGCGCGATGGGCTTCACCGGCATCCCGCGTATGCTGGCGGAATGGATCGCGACCCAGGGGCTGTCGACCTACGGCCTGCTGGCGGCGCTGACGGTGTTCTTCGTCGTGCTCGGCTGCTTTCTGGACGGCATTTCGCTCGTGGTCCTGACCACCGCCGTGATCCTGCCGGTGGTGGAGGCCGCTGGAATCGACCGGATCTGGTTCGGCATCTACCTGGTCGTCGTGGTGGAGATGTCGCAGATTACGCCGCCGGTCGGCTTCAACCTGTTCGTCCTGCAGGGGCTCACCGGCCGCAACATTCTGCAGGTCGCCAAGGCCGCCTTGCCGTTTTTCTGCATCCTGGTGCTGGGCGTCGTGCTGCTGGTTGCCTTCCCGCAATTGGCGCTCTGGCTGCCGGATCTGATGGCCCAGATGCAGAACTGATGGCCGGCTGATAAGCTTCCGGCCGGGTGCGATACATTTTTCGCAGAGAGGCCCTCCCTTCAAGGAAGAGGGAAGGGGCCTGCCAGTATCCAAGGCGGCGTGCGACAAGCCGCCGATCGCGAGCACGAAGGGGAGGCACGGTGATGAACGCGGATGCGGCGCTGAAGCGCGGGTGGCTGGACGAACTGGCGGATGTCCTGGGCGCGCGGCTGAGCACGGCGACAGCCCATCTGGAACAGCACGGCCAGGACGAGAGCTACCACGATGGGCAACCGCCGGAAGCTGTCGCCTTTCCCGAGACGACGGAGGAAGTGGCGCAGCTGGTAGCGATCTGCGCACGCTATCGCAAGCCGGTGATCCCGTTCGGCGCCGGCACCTCGCTGGAGGGGCACGTCGCCGCGCTGTCGGGTGGGGTCTGCCTCGACCTGTCGCGGATGAACGCGGTGCTGGACGTCAATGCCGAGGACATGGACTGCGCCGTCCAGGCCGGGGTGACCCGCAAGCAGCTCAACGATTACCTGCGTGATACCGGCCTGTTTTTCCCGATCGATCCCGGCGCCAACGCCACTCTCGGCGGGATGGCCGCGACGGGCGCCAGCGGCACCAACGCGGTGCGCTATGGCACCATGCGGGAGAACGTGATCGGGCTGACGGTCGTGCTGGCCGACGGCCAAGTGGTGCGCACCGGCGGACGGGCGCGCAAGTCGAGCGCCGGCTACGACCTGACCCGCCTGATGGTGGGCAGCGAGGGCACGCTGGGGGTGATCACCGAGGTGCGGCTGCGTCTGAGCGGGCAGCCGGAGGCGATCTCCTCGGCCGTCTGTTCTTTCCCGACGCTGGAAGGTGCGGTCGAGACGGCGCAGATGGTGATCCAGTCCGGCATCCCGGTGGCGCGCATGGAACTGCTGGACGAGGTGCAGATGGATGCCTGCAACCGCTACAGCGGTCTTGATTACCCGGTGCAGCCGACGATCTTCTTCGAGTTCCACGGCTCCGAGGCGGGCGTGAGCGAACAGGCGGAGCGCACCGGCGAGCTGGCGCAGGCGTGCGGGGGCACCGACTTCGCCTGGGCGACCCGGCCGGAGGAACGCTCCAAGCTGTGGGCCGCGCGGCACGCTGCCTTCTACGCGGCGCTCGGGCTCAAGCCGGGCTCGAAAGGCTGGCCGACCGACGTCGCCGTGCCGATCTCGCGCCTGGCCGAGTGTATCACCGAGACCAAGCAGGATATCGCGGAGTCCGGTCTGATTGCGCCGATCGTGGGCCACGTCGGCGACGGTAACTTCCATCTTGTATTTGTCATCGACCCGAGCGACGACGCGGAGATGGCCTGCGCCCAGGCCCTGAACGAGCGCCTGGTCGCCCGTGCGCTTCGCATGGCGGGCACCTGCACCGGCGAGCACGGCATTGGTTACGGCAAGATCGACCTGCTAAAGCAGGAGCACCCGGATCTGCTACCCACGATGGCCGCGATCAAGCGCGCCCTCGATCCCGCCAACATCCTGAACCCGGGCAAGATCGTGCGCCTGGACGGGTAGTCTGGGGCCTGCCTTAGGAGGTGTGCCCCTCGGTATTGCAATCGGAGGTGTGTGGGGTCGCGTCCGCGCGATTCCCGGGACGTTACGCCGGCTCCGGCGGATCAGGATCGTCGGGGGGCTCGGGTAGCTTGGGAAATCTCGGGCGTGGGTTTTCCGCTGGGCGGGGACCGTTGGCCTTGTCCGGATCGCGGATGGTGGCGAGACGGGGGAGGCCGCGCTGTTTGCGGCGGCGATAGGCATCCAGGTCGATCAACTCACCCATGGTTCGCCTGCCCATCCTGTCGCACGTGTCCGGCCCCAATTTCCGGGCCGGCGATCTTCCCAAGACCGGTGTTCTGGCCAGCAAACGCCTGCATCTGCGTGGCAGCGTTTGCCGTTGCCGCCGTCTTTCATTAGCTTAGCGCGTACGCTGCCGGGTGCAACGGAAACGCCCGCGCCGGGCGGGGTCCCGGGAACGGGAAGACGTCCTGTCGCGGCCTTGCTCTCGCACGCATGCTTTGCGGCCGGCCGCCGGGCCGGTCG